>CP043652.1:1837690-2143972 GCA_014218215.1 Geodermatophilaceae bacterium NBWT11 | reverse complement strand
CAGCCGGCCCTCCAGCGCCAGCGCCCCGGCGACGCCGGCCACGGCGGCCAGGAACAACCCGCTGCCCAGCACGGTGGCACCGCGGTAGGCCCCGATCACGCCGGCGGTCCGCAGCGTGGAGCCCAGCGCGGTCGCGCTGGTGGCCCGGTAGCGCGCGGCGGCGGCGTCCTCGGCCCCGATCCCGCGCAGCACCCGGACACCGCGGACCAGGTCGGTGGCCAGCCCCGCGGTGCGGGCGACGTCCTCCTGCTGGGTGGCGGTGCGCCGGGTGAGCACGGGGGCGAGGAGCTGGAGGACCGCGACCAGCAGGGGCGCGCCCAGCAGCACCCCGACCCCCAGCGGCACGCTGATCAGCAGCAGGCTCACCGCGGACACGACGAGCGCGGTGGTCCCGCCGACGACGATCGCGGCCGCCTCCAGCACGCGGCCGGACTTCTCCGCGTCGGAGGTGGCGATCGAGAGCAGCTCACCGGTGGGCGGCGCGCCCCGCAGCCCGCGGGGATCCAGCACCCGGGCGGTCACCTCGACCCGCAGCAGGTGGTTCTCCCGGTACCAGCCGGTGACCACGTTGCGGGCGCCGTACCGGTAGGCCTGGGACAGCACGAGGAACAGCAGCGCCGTGCCACCGAGCGAGGCGATCAGCGCCGGCACCGACCCGGTCGCCACCGCCCGGTCGATGGTGACCCCGATGGCCACCGGGACCAGCGCCTCGCAGGCCTGGTGCACCGACAGCAGGAGGACGGCGGCCCCCAGCCGACGGGGGTGCCGGCGCAGCGCACGACGCAGCAACGCCCCCGCGGTCTGCGGCACCCCGTCCATGTGAGGGGACCCTAACCCGCCGGGGTCACCGGCCCCGAGGTCGGGTCAGCCGTGGTGCCCGCGCCGCTGGAACCGGGCGACCACCCGCTGGGCGCGGTTGGGCGTGGTCTCGGGGTCCAGCAGCTCGGTGTCGGCCAGCACCGTGTCGAGCAGGCCCTGCTCGGGGATCTCGAAGGGCGCCAGCGACCGGCCCTCGGCACGCACGAGGGACTCCACCGCCGCCACCAGCGAGCCGTCGTGCCCGGCGATCGCGGCAGCCACCTCGTCGGGGGTGACGTCGAGGTGCTCGGCCAGCAACCGGTCGCGCATGCCGAGCACGGAACCGGCGATCTCCTCCCGCCGCGGGTCGTCGGCGGTCGCCTCGATCGTCAGGTCGCACTCGGTGTCGGTGCCCATCGAGCGGTTGTTCAGGTTGGAGGACCCGATCCGCAGCAGCCGGTCGTCGACGACGCACACCTTGGCGTGCACGTAGATCGGCTGCCGGGTCGCGGTGACCGGGACGTAGAGCCGGAACCGGCCGTGCACGTCGGCCTCGCGGACCATCCGCAGCAGCTTGGCCCGGGCGGTGCCCATGGCCTTCTCCTCGAGCCAGCCGTCGGCGGTCTCGGGGTTGACCACGACGAACTCGGGCCCGTCGTCCTCACCGAGCCGGGCGGCGATGGCCTCGGCCACCCGGCGGTTGGCGAAGTACTGGCTCTCGATGTAGACGCAGGTCTGCGCGCTGGCGATGCTGGCCAGCCACAGGTCCTCGATCTCGTGCACCAGCTCCCACTCCCGGAACTCCGGGCGGGTGCGGGAGATGGCCACGTCGACGTCGCGCAGCAGCACCGGCACCTGCTCGGGCCAGGCGTGCTCGATGCCCTCGACCGGGTCCAGCTGCTGGCCGGTGCCGGCCGCCCAGCGCCGCCGCGCGAGCTCGCCCAGGGCCTTCGCCGCGGGCCCGGACACCAGGCTGGTCACGTCGTGCCAGGGCTGGGTGGAGCGCCGGGACCGGGGGCGGTGCCGGTACCGGTTGCGGTCCAGGTGCCGGCTGTCGTCCCAGCGGTCGGCGGTGACGTCGATGCCGCCGGCGAAGGCCAGCGAGTCGTCGACCACCACGATCTTCTGGTGGTGCGCGCCGGCGAGCGGGTGGTGCGCGTCGACCTTCATCTGGAAGCGGTCGGAGGTGCGCCGGTTCAGCAGCACGATCGGCACCAGACCGCGGCCGAGGGCCTCGAACATGCCCAGGTCCCACTGCAGGACGCCGACGAACAGGTCGGGCTTGTCCTGCACGACCTGCTCCAGCACCCGGCCGACCCGGTCGTCGCGGCCCCTGCCGGGGGTGCGGGGGTCCAGCCGGATCCGCGGGTCGAAGTCCCAGCCGATGAACAGCACCTGCTTCTCCGCGCGCAGGATCAGCTGCTTGAGGGTGGCGAAGTAGTCCGCGGCGTCGACGAACACCGCGTGGGAGGTGGCCCGCTCGATCCGCCAGACGGTCTCGCCCGGGACCAGCACGCTGCCGCGGGTGGGGTCGTCGTCGACCGGCTCCCGCGGGCTGGGGACGGCGGCGGAGAAGCCGCCGGTGTCCGGGTCGGTGGTGGTGCCGACCTCCTCGGCGCTCACGTGGACCGCTTCGCCACGAACGCCGCAGCCGCCTCGCGCAGGCTCTTGGTCGGCCGCAGCCAGGCACCGTCCACCGGCAGGGAGTCCAGCCGGACCCGGTCCAGCGGGGCGGCGAAGGCGCCGGGGACGTCCTCGATGTCGACGAAGCGCAGCAGGTCCGAGCTCAGCGCGTAACCGGCGACCTCGGAGAAGGCGACGACGACGACCTCGGTGCCGCTGCGGGCCAGGGTCTCCAGCGGCTCGGCGAAGTTGCGGCCGTCACCGGAGAAGACGACCAGCCGACGCAGGTCGTGGCTGGCGGCGCGGACCTCGATGTGGTCGAGCATCGACTGGTCGATGTCGTCGTCCGGGCGGCTCTTGGGGCGGGCGAAGACCGAGTAGCCGAAGCTGCGCAGCGCCTCGACCCAGCCGCGCAGGGTGGTGACGTGCTGCGGGGGCACGTTGGCGAAGACGCAGGCCTCGACGTCGTCGGAGCCGCTGCCGGCCGGGTCGCCGGCGCCGTTGACGAACCAGGACGCGATGGCGTCGAACCGGGGGCGCGACGCCGCGGTGGGCCGGGCGCCGATGACGGTCGCCAGGGTCATGTCGATGTTGGGTGCGTCCCAGACCAGCAGGTCCAGGGAGGGCCGCGGACGGGCGGGCGACGCCTCCGTGCTGGGCTCCCAGCCGCTCTCGACGTCGGGGCTCTCGGTCACGGTCACCTCCGCAGTGTGCCGGGTCGGTGTGTCGTCGGTGGTCCCGGAGGGCCGGTCCGCCGGGGCGGTCACCCGGGAGGGGGGACCCGCCGGGGAGGTGGCCCGGCGGGAGCGACGCGCGATCGCGGGGAAGGCCACGTCGGGGATCGTCCCAGCCGCGCGGTCAGCCCGCGCGGGCCACGTCCGCCCACGGCTCCCCGACCCCGTCCAGCATCGGCCCCAGCTCCTCGGCCGGCACCGGCCGGCCGAACAGCCAGCCCTGGGCGAAGACGCAGCCGGCCGCGCGCACCCGGGCCAGGTGCGCCGGGGTCTCCACCCCCTCGGCCAGCGCCCGGATGCCCAGGGTGTCGGCCAGCGCCACGATGGCGGCCATCACCCCGTGCGCCTGGTCGGTGCTCATGCCGTCGACCGCGTCCAGCAGCGACCGGTCGATCTTGAGGGTGTCCAGCGGCAGGGCGAGCAGCCGGGCCAGCGTCGACCAGCCGGTGCCGAAGTCGTCGACCGCGATGCTGACGCCCAGTGCGTCGAGCTCCAGCAGCTGCGCGGCCACCGTGTGCGGCTCGTCGGCCAGCGCGGTCTCGGTCAGCTCCAGCACCAGCTGGGACGGCGGCAGGCCGGCGGCGGTGAGTGCGGCGACCACGTCCTGCACGAGGGTCCCGGCGCCGAAGTGCCGGGCGGAGACGTTGACCCCGATGACCACCGGGGTGCCCGCGGCCGACCAGGCCGCGCCCTGCCGGCAGACCTCGTGCAGCAGCCAGCGGCTCATCGGCACGACGGTCCCGGTCTCCTCGGCCAGGGGGACGAACTCGTCGGGCAGCAGCAGCCCGCGACGGGGGTGCTGCCAGCGGACCAGCGCCTCCAGGCCGGTGATCCGGTCCGAGGGCAGGTGCACGATGGGCTGGTAGTGGACGACGAGCTCGGCGTACGTGGCCGGGTCGCCCAGCCGGGAGGACACCTCCAGCCGCCAGCGCGCGGCCTGCCGCAGCTCGGTGCTGAAGACGACGGTGCGGTCGCGCCCGGCGGACTTGGCGGCGTACATCGCGGCGTCGGCGTCGCCGATGAGGCCGTCGGCCGGGGGCTCGCCGTCGTCGGCCGCGGCCGCCCCGGAGGGGCACGGGGTCACCGAGATGCCGACGCTCGCGGTCAGCGACACCCGCTCGACGCCCAGCAGGAACGGCTCCTCGAAGGCCGCCCGGAGCCGTTCGGCGATGGCCACCGCACCGTCGACGTCGCAGTCCCGGGCCAGCACCAGGAACTCGTCGCCGCCCACCCGGCCCACGACGTCCCCGGGGCGGGTGCGGCGCTCCAGCCGGGCGGCGACCTGGGTGAGCAGCTCGTCGCCGGCCCGGTGGCCGAGGCTGTCGTTGACGTTCTTGAAGCCGTCGACGTCGAGGAAGAGGACCGCGGCCCCGGCCCCGGCGTCGACCACCTCGCCGACGAGCTCGTGCAGCCGGCTGCGCCCGGGGAGCCCGGTGAGGTCGTCGTGCCCGGCCCGCCAGGCCAGCTCCTGCTCCCGCCGGACCAGCTCGGTGATGTCGGTGTGCGTGACGACGAAGAGCGCTCCGCCGGGCCCGGCGTCCTCCGGCAGCGCGGCCGCCTGCCACTGGGTCCAGACGACCCCCGACGCACCGCTGACGGCGAACCGGAGCACCTCGGTGGGTTCCCCGGTGGCGCGCAGCCCGCGCAGCGCGGTCACCAGCCGGGCCCGCTCGGGCGGCGGGAGCACCCGGTCCAGCGCGTCGGGGTAGGAGTCGCCGTCCAGCGAGATCTCGCTGCCCGGCTCGAGCATCGTGCCCCCGGCCCGCCGCCAGGCCGCGTTCACCGCGAGCATCGTGAAGGAGCCGTCGATGACGACGGTGGCCGCCGGCAGGGTGTCCAGCACCGCGGCGAGCGGCGCTGCGCCGTCCCGGGCACCGAGTCCGAACACCCCGCTGCTCCCCCCGTCGGGGCCGCACCGGCCCGTGTGACGAGGACGATACGGGCCACATTCGTCCGAAACACCTGGAGCGTCACCCGACCGGGTCACCCGGGCGCGTTGCTGCCACGCTGCCGGGGTGCGCACCACGGGCAGTCGCGAGGTCTACCGGAACCCCTGGACGACGGTCCGGGAGGACACCGTCGTGCTGGCCGACGGCTCCACCAGCGTGTACGGGGTGGTCGAGCGCCCGGACTTCGCGATGGTGGTGCCGGCCGAGCGCGACGGGTTCTGGCTGGTCGAGCAGCACCGGCACCCGATCGGCCGGCGCAGCTGGGAGTTCCCGCAGGGCGGGTGGCCGGCCGGCGCGTCGGGGACGGCGGAGGAGCTGGCCCGGGCCGAGCTCGCCGAGGAGACCGGGCTGCGGGCCGGCCGGCTCGAGCACCTGGCCCACCTGGACCTCGCGCCCGGGATCATGACCCAGCAGTTCGACCTGTGGCTGGCCACCGACCTCACCCGGGGTCCGACCGCCCGCGAGGTCAGCGAGGCCGACATGGTGAGCGCGTTCGTCACCGAGGCCGAGTTCCTCGCCCGGGTGCGCGAGGGCCGCTTCACCGACGCCCCGTCCCTGGCCGCCCACGCCGTCCTCCGCGTGCACCGCGGGAGCTGAGTCAGGGGCGGCGGGTGGACCAGCGGCGGGGCTGGCGGCGGTGGAACGGCTCGGTGCGGGCCGGGCGCCAGTCGGCGCGGGCGAGGGAGTACTCGACCTCGCCGTGCTCGGCACCGGGGAGGGGACCGGGGGCCTCTTCGGTCACGGTCCGCCGCCAGGTCAGGCCGACCTTCTCCATCACCCGCCGCGACCCGGTGTTCACCGCCATCGTGGTGGCCACCACCTCGTCGACGTCGGTGCCGGTGAACACCGCCTCGACCAGCGCGCGGGCGCCCTCGGTGGCCAGCCCGCGACCCCAGGCAGCGCGTCGCAGCCGGTAGCCCAGCTCGACGGCGACGACCGGCGTGGTGGCCATCGGTCGCAGCTCGAACCACCCGACGAAGGCGTCGGTCGCCCGGTCCTCGGCGGCCCAGCAGCCCAGCGGGTGCGCGCCGTGGTTGGCCAGGAGCCGGGGCAGGTCACGCCCGCGCACCCGGGCCGGCGGGACGGGGTGGCCGGTGCCCAGGTGGCGCATCACCTCGGCGTCCCCGTGCAGGGCGACGACGTCGTCGCCGTCCCCCGCGCGGACCGGTCGGAGCCGCAACCGGGGGGTCACCAGGGAGCTGCCGGGCACGGGGACCGCCCGGCGCTGCTCCTCGATCGACATCGTCACCACGCTAGACCCGGGCTCCCCGACCGACAGTGAGCCGCACCGGTGTCACCGGGTCCGGCGCCACCACCGGGTGCGGACGACGGGCTCCGGCGCCGGCTCCTCCGGCTCGGGCTCCGGCGGCCGGGAGGCCCGCCACACCTCGACCGCCGCCTCCTCCTCCCGCATCGGGACGACGACCGGCGGCCCGTCCAGCGGCTGCCGCCAGGCCGCGGCGACCCGGCCGTTGAACTCGGCGATCGCAGCCCGGACCTGCGACTCCTCGCGCAGCGTGGCCAGTCGCGCGGGCAGGTCGTCGTACTCCCGGCGCAGCGCCAGGGACGGCGGCAGGAAGGTGGCGTCGGGCTCCTGCCGGCGGGCCCAGGACAGTGCCCAGGAGTACGCGTCCTCCGGGCCGTCCCGCTTCGGGAGCGGCTTGCCGGCGCCGGGCAGGTCGGCGAACTCGCCCCGCTCGTCCGCCGTCCGGATCTGGTGCTCGACCCAGGTCTCGAACGAGACCCCCTCGGGCTTGCGCTGCGTCACCCGCTCGAGCTTCCCAGCCTCAGGCCGGGGCGACCACCGCGCGGTCGACGATCTCGGCGGTCGCGGTGCCGGCGGGCAGCGTGCCGAGGACGGAGCCCCAGTCACCGCCCAGCCGGGTGGCGCAGAAGGCGTCGGCGACGGCGCCCGGGGCGTGCTGGAGCAGCAGCGAGCCCTGCAGGCACAGGGCCAGCAGCTCGGCGACCCGCCGGGCGCGGAAGGGCAGCTGCTCGGGGTCGGCGAGCTCGGCGTGCAGCCGGGCGGCGGCCGTGTCGTACCGGTCGTCGGCGCCGGTGGCGGCCTCGATCTCGGCCAGCACGGCCTCGGCGGACTCCGAGCGGCGGTCCATCGCCCGCAGCACGTCGAGGGCGATGACGTTGCCCGAGCCCTCCCAGATCGAGTTCAGCGGCGCCTGCCGGTAGAGCCGCGGCAGCACCGACTCCTCGACGTAGCCGTTGCCGCCGAGCACCTCGAGGGCCTCGGCGACCACGGTCGGCGTCCGCTTGCAGACGGCGAACTTCGCCGCGGCCCCGGCCAGCCGCAGGAAGTCGGCCTCCCCGGCGTCCTGGGCGGCGGCCAGCCGGATCGCCAGCGCGGTGGCGGCCTCGCTCTCCACGGCCAGGTCGGCGAGCACGTTCTGCATCAGCGGCTGGTCGACCAGCCGGGCGCCGAAGGCCTCCCGGTGCCGGGCGTGGTGCAGCGCCTGGGTCAGCGCCGCCCGCACGGTGGCCGCCGAGCCGAGCACGCAGTCCAGCCGGGTGGTGGCCACCATCTCCAGGATCGCCGGCACGCCGCGGCCGGGCTCACCGACCAGCCAGCCGGCGGTGCCGTCGAACTCCACCTCGCTGCTGGCGTTGGAGCGGTCGCCGAGCTTGTCCTTGAGCCGCTGCAGGCGGAACACGTTGCGGTCGCCGTCGGGCAGCATCCGGGGCACCAGGAAGCAGGACACGCCCTCCTCCAGCTGCGCGAGCACGAGGAACAGGTCGCTCATCGGCGCCGAGGTGAACCACTTGTGCCCGGTGAGCGCGTAGGTGCCGTCGGGCTGGGCCACGGCGCGGGTGGTGGTGGCCCGCACGTCGGAGCCGCCCTGCTTCTCGGTCATCCCCATCCCGGCGACCAGCCCGGCCTTGGTGCGCGGATCGGCCAGCCCGGCCTCGTAGGAGGTGCTGGTCAGCCCGCGCTCGAACACCACCGCGAGCTCGGGCGCCCGACGCAGCGCGGGGACGACGGCGTACGTCATCGTCACCGGGCAGGCGTGCCCCATCTCCACCTGCGTCCAGCCCAGGTAGCCCACCGCCCGGCGGACGTGTGCGTGCGGGTCGGGGTGCTCGGGGTCGTCGGCCAGTGCCCACGGCGCCCCGGCCAGCCCGTGGCCGACGGCGGCGCCCATCAGCTCGTGCCACGCCGGGTGGAACTCGACCTCGTCGACCCGGTGCCCGGTGCGGTCGTGGGTGCGCAGCCGCGGCGGGTTCTCGTTGGCCAGCCGCCCCCACTCCGCGGCCTGCTCGCTGCCGGCCAGCGCGCCGAGCTCCTCCAGGGAGTCCAGGGTCAGCTCGTCGGCGTGCCGCAGACAGGCCTCGACCAGCGCGGTGTCACCGGCGATGGGGTCGTGACCGACCAGCGGGGGCACCTGGTTGGTCACCTCGTGCGTGGAGCTCATGCCCCCGACGTTACGGAGGTGCAGGCCCGTCCCCGGGGACCCGGAGGGGAGATCAGCGACGCACGAGCCGCTGCAGTGCCACCTGTGCCAGCGCCAGGTAGCCGACGACCAGCGGCAGCGGCCCGGACACCCGCAGGCCGGTGGTCGTCCCCCCGCCGGGGCCGGGGCGCACCCAGTGCACGAGCACCAACGTGCCCGGGCCGATGTCCACCGACCAGGTCCACTCGCGGGCCTCGTCGTCCACCGCGTCGACGACGAAGGGCACCGAGACCCCCAGCGGACCCTGCACCCGACCGGTCACCCCGGGGTCGATCCGCACCGCGTCGGTCAGCACCCCGCGGATCTGCGGTGACCAGTCCGACCAGCGGGCGGGGTGGAGGTACCGGTCCCAGGCCTCGTCGGGGTGGACCGGACCGGTGGCGTGCAGGCGCACAGAGGTCATGCCCTCCACCCTGCCCGATCCGTCCCCCGTGGAACCGTGGGGCTCAGGCGGGCGGCCCGCCCAGCAGCAGCTCGCGCAGCACGTGCAGGCCGACGGTGACGGTCCGCTTCCGGAACGCCGACCGGTCGCCGGGGACGACGAGGGACCGGCTCGCCGACGCCCCGTCCGGGCCGACCGCGACCAGGTGGACGGTGCCCACGGGCTTGTCCGCCGTCCCGCCGCCGGGCCCGGCGATGCCGGTGACCCCGATGCCGACGTCGGAGCCGAACCGGGCGCAGGCGCCCTCTGCGAGCGCCCGGGCGACCTCGGCGCTGACCGCGCCGTGCGCCTCCAGCGTCGCCACCGGGACGTCGAGCAGTTGCTCCTTGGCGCTGTTCGCGTAGGCCACGACCCCGCCCAGCACCGACGCCGAGGCGCCGGCCCGGTCGGTGAGCCGGGCGGCGAGCAGCCCGCCGGTGCAGGACTCCGCGGTGGCGACGGTCCAGCCCCGGTCGACGAGGCCGGCCGCGACCAGGGTGTCGACGTCGTCGCCCTCGCTGAACAGGGTCGGGCCGAAGTCGCCGCGGACGGCGTCGGTGAGCCGGCCGTAGGCGTCCGCGGCGTCGGGGGCGTAGCGGGTGACGATCTCCAGCTCGCCGTCGCGCAGGCAGGTGGTGATCTCGAGCCCCGCGAGCTGGTCGTCGACCCGGCGCAGGGTGGCCGCGAGCTCGGACTCGGGGGTGCCCCAGAGTCGCAGCGTGTCCTGGCGCAGCTCGGTGGCCCGGGCGAGCACCGCCTGCACGGGGGCGGCGGCCAGCGCGGCCGGCCACATGCCCTGCAGCTCCGGCGGCGGCCCGGGGAGGACGACGACCGGCGGCCCGTCGCCCTGCGCCGGGGGGACGACGAGACCCGGCGCGGTGCCCACCGGGTCGAGCACCAGGGCCCCGGCCGGGACCCGGGCCTGCTTGCGGGTGCCGGCCAGCGTCGCCTCCGGGTCGACCTTCCAACCGCGGCGGCTCATCAACCGCTCGACGATCGCGCCGATCCGGGTGGCCAGCTCCTCGTCGACGGCGCTGGGCCGGCCCTGCACGTCCCCGACCACCTCGGCGGTGAGGTCGTCGGCGGTGGGCCCGAGCCCACCGGAGGTGATGACCAGGTCGTTGCCGGCCGACAGGAACGCCAGCGCCGAGCGCAGGTCCTCCGGCCGGTCGCCCACGACGACCACCTGCCCGACGTCCACGCCGCGGGCGCGCAACGCCTCGGCCAGCCAGGGGCCGTTCCGGTCGGTCACCCGCCCGGTGAGGACCTCGGTGCCGGTGACCACGATGCCTGCACGGACTGCCACGCCTGCGACCGTAGGCGGGATGACCGGGCCTCGCCGCCCGTCGGCGTCGGGTCCCCGGTCGCACCCCCGGCCGCCGATACGGTGGGCCGGTGAGCCAGCCGCCGTACCCGCCCCACCCGCCGGCCGACGACCCCTCCGAGAACCCCAGGGCGCCCCGGACCGCGCAGATCCCCGCGCAGCCCACCGGTGAGCAGCCGGTCGCCCAGCAGCACTCGCAGCCCGTGCAGCGTCAGCCGCAGTGGTCCCAGCCCGTCGGCCCGCCGCCCGGACAGCCCACCGGACCGCAGGAGTACCGGGTGCCCACCGGCTACGACCCGGCCTACCCGGCCGCGCCGACCGGCCCGATGGACTGGGTCCCCGGCTTCCCGGGCGACCGCCCGCCGCCGCAGGCCGGGCCCCCCGGCCAGCACGACACCGGCCGCGCCCCCCAGGTCTCACCGCGCAACCGCGGCACCGCCGACCGGGCCAGGCTCACCGCGACGGTGCTCGGCGTGCTGGCCCTCGTCGTCCTCCAGCTCGGCCTGGCGCTGTCGTTCGGACTGACCTCGCTGTGGTCGGCCGTGCCCACCTGGTCGGCGTTCGCCACGGTGGCCGCCCTCGTCGCCCTGGTGCCCTTCGTGCCCGGTGGCGGGCTGAGCCGCCGGCAGGCGTGGCGGGTCGGCGCGGCCGGCGTCGGCGGGCTGGCGCTGTTCTGGGTGCTGGTCGTGCTGCCGCTGGTGGCCAGCGACCAGGGCTTCCTGCTCACCGCGGCCCTCGGGCTGGCGGGCGCCGCGCTGTGGCTGACCCCCGGTCGCACCGCCACCCCGTGACCCCGCGGTCGCTGGCCGCCCTCGGAGGGGTGCTCGGACTGCTCGCCCTCGGGCTCTCCTGGGGCGTCGGGCCCGGCGCGGCGCACCCGGCGCGGGTCGCCGTCGTCGCGGCGCTGGCCTGCGCGCTGGTCGCCGTCCGCACGGGCCGGGACCGGCTGCTGCTGGCCGCGGCGGCCGCCGCCGGGGTCGGGGTGGTCCTCGGCGGCCTGGACGCCAGCCCGGGCCGCCTCGCCCTGCTGGGCGCAGCGGCCGCCCTGCTCGCCGCCCACCGTGCGACGAGGACGACAGCCCCCGCCTGAGCTCAGGGGGCGATCGGGAACGACACCCCGGTCGCCCGCTCCACCGCGGCCCACAGCCGGGCGCCGGTCAGCGGGTCGCGGGCGTGGTCGCGGGCCCGGGAGAGCGCGGGCCGGCCCGTCATCTCCTGCCAGCCGCCGGGACCCCAGTACTCCCCGCCCTGCACCCCGTCAGCGACGCAGGCGTGCACCAGCGGCCAGGCGCCCTCGTCCTTGCCCTGGCTGAACGCCCGGGCCGGCGCCGCCACCGCGCGCAGCGCCGCGGGCACGCCGTCGCCCCGACGGGCCGGGGACAGCGAGTCCAGTGCGAACCCGGGGTGCGCGGTCACCGCGACCGCGTCCCGGCCGACGGCCCGCCACCGCCGGTCCAGCTCGAACGCGAACGCCATCGACGCGGTCTTCGAGCGTCCGTACTGCCGGAACGAGGAGAAGGACCGCTGCGCCTGCAGGTCGGTCGGGTCCAGCGGCGACCAGCGGTGCGCGATCGAGCCCACGGTGACCACCCGCCCACCGGGGGCGATCCGGTCGGCCAGCTGCGCGACCAGCGCGACGTGGCCGAACGTGTTGCCGCCCATCATCAGCTCGAGGCCGTCGGCGGTCTCCTGCCGGCCCCGGGTCTCGGTCACCCCGGCGTTGCACAGCACCGCGTCCAGCTCGGTGTCCACGGCCCGCGCGCAGGCCGCGACCGAGGCCAGGTCGGCGACGTCGAGGGTCAGCAGCTCCAGCCGGGCCCCCGCCACCCGCGCGCGGACGTCGTCGGCGGCCCGGGCCGCCCGCTGCGCCGACCGGCAGGCCATGAGCACCCGGGCACCGGCCCCGGCCAGCTGCTCCACCGCCCACCGGCCGAGCCCCGCGTTCGCCCCGGTGACCAGCACCGTGCGGTCGCTCAGGTCGGGCAGGGCGGGCGGGGTGGGACGCAGCAGGGGCACCGGCCCATCATCGGGGTCAGTCGTCGTCCTCGTCGTCCCGCCCGCCGCCGGGGCCGTTCCCGTTCCCCGGCCCGCCGCCGCCCGGGCCGTTCCCGTTCCCCGGTCCGTTGCCGTTGCCGTTGCCGTTCCCGTTGCCCGGCCCGGGGGCGGGCGCCGGGGCCGCGGTCGTGGGCGCGGGCTCCGCGGTGGGGACGACGGGCACACCCTCGGCCCCGGAGCCCGTGGTGCCGCCGACGGTGGTCAACCCCGGCGACTCGGTCGGCGGGGCCACCGCGGCGGTCACCGTGACCGCCGATCCCGGGGCCAGCGGGGTGCCGGTGGGGTCGACGGCCAGGACGGTCCCCACGGTCTGCTGGGCGCTGGCGGTCTCCGCGCGGGTGACCGCGAGCCCGAGCGCCGTCAGCTCGGCGACCACCTCGTCGGCCGGGCGGCCCAGGAGGTCACCGGCGGTCAGCACGACGTCGGCCGTCGTGGTGGGCGCAGCAGCCGTCGTGGAGGACGCGGCCGAGGGGGCGGGGCCGGCGTCCGCGGTGGCCTCGGTGCCGCCGACCCCGAGCAGGACGGCGACGCCCACCCCGGCCAGCAGCACCGCGCCGGCCAGCAGGGCCAGCACGAGCGGGCGGCGACGTCGGGACCCGGGCTCGTCGGCGGCGGGGACCGAGGCGGTCGTGGGCAGGAGCAGCGTGGGGTCCTCGCGCACCGCGGCCGGCAGCCGGTCGATCGCCGCGACCACTGCGTCGCCGTCGGCGAGCCGGGCCCGGGGGTCCTTCGTGGTCATGGCCGCGATCAGCGCCTGCACGGGCGCCGGGACGGTGGCCGGCAGCGGTGGGGGCTCCTCGCGGATCTGGCTGAGCGCCACCGCGACCGAGCTCTCGCCCTGGAACGCCTTGCGGCCGCTGAGCAGCTCGTAGCCGACCATGCCCAGGGCGTAGACGTCGCTGGCCGGGGTGGCCGGGCGGCCCTCGGCCTGCTCCGGGGAGAGGTAGTGCGCGGTCCCGATGACCTGGCCGGTGTCGGTGAGGGAGACGCTGGAGGCCGACCAGGCGATGCCGAAGTCGGTGACCGACACCGCGCCGTCCCAGCCCACCAGCACGTTGCCGGGCTTCACGTCGCGGTGCACGACGCCCACCTCGTGCGCGGCGGCGAGCCCCGAGGCGGTCGCCCGGAGCACCTCCAGCGCCCGGGCCGGGTCCAGCGCGCCCTCCCGGCGCACCAGGTCGGCCAGCGACTCGCCCTCGACCAGCTCCATCACCAGGTAGGCCAGGTGCTCCCCGGAGGACGCGTCGGTCTCGCCGTAGTCGAAGACGGAGGTGACGGCGGGGTGGTGCAGCAGCGCGGTGTGCCGGGCCTCGGCCCGGAAGCGCCCCAGGAACGCGGGGTCGCCGGCGTACTCGCTGCGCAGCACCTTCACCGCGACGGCCCGGCCGAGCAGCTGGTCGTGGGCCCGCCACACCTGGCCCATGCCGCCCGAGGCGATCAGCGAGCGGAGCTCGTAGCGCCCACCGAGGGTGCGGGCAGCCGGTTCCACTCCCCCATCCTCACCCGGGACGGCCGTCGCGGACCAGCCGCCCCGCCAGCCTCAGCTGAACAGCGCCCGGCCGAACCAGTCGTCGGGGCCGGTGATCCCGGGCGGGCAGGCAAAGACCGCCGAGGACGTGTGCTGGACGTACTCGTTCATCTTGTCCAGCCGCAGGTTGCGCTGCACCTGGGTGAACCCGGTCGCAGGGTCCGACTGGTAGCAGAGGAAGAACAGCCCGGCGTCCAGCCGACCCAGCCCGTCCGAGCCGTCGACGAAGCTGTAGCCGCGGCGCAGGATCGCCGTCCCCGAGTTGGTGGGGTGGGCCAGGAACACGTGCGAGGTCTCGGGGACGGCGAACTCGCCGTCCACCTGCTGGGTGAAGTCGACCGGGTCGAACTCGTCGCGCTGGCCCAGCGGCGCCCCGCTGCCCTTGGCCCGGCCGATGGTCTGCTCCTGCTCGACGAGCGTGGAGGTGTCCCACGGCTCGATCCGCATCCGGATGCGCCGGCTGACCAGGTAGGAGCCGCCGTCCATCCAGCTGTCCGTGCCCGACACCCAGACGAACCGGTCGAGGGTCTCGGGCTGCTCGGCCTTGAGGTTGTCGGTGCCGTCCTTGAAACCGAAGAGGTTGCGGGGGGTGCTCTGCCCCGACGAGGTGGACGACGTCCGCCCGAAGCCGAGCTGGGACCACCGGACGCTGAGCACCCCGGCGCCCAGCCGGGACAGGTTGCGCACGGCGTGCACGGCGACCTGCGGGTCGTTCGCGCAGGCCTGCACGCACAGGTCGCCGCCGCTGCGGGCGGGGTCCAGGGCGTCGCCGGGGAAGGCGGGCAGCTCGGTCAACGCGTCGGGACGGCGGTCGGCGAGCCCGAAGCGGTCGGCGCCCTCGGCGGTGGTGAACAGCGTCGGGCCGAACCCGACGGTGATGGTCAGCCCGGCCGGGGGCAGGTCGATGGCCTCCCCGGTGTCGTCCGGCGGGGCGTACTCGCTGCCGGCGACCGCGCCCACCGGGCCGGCGTCCTGACCGGCCGTCATCCGCCGGGCGGCCGCCGTCCAGGCCTGCAGCACCTCGACCAGGGCGTCGCGGTCGTCGGTGGTCACGTCGAAGGCGACGAAGTGCAGCCGGTCCTGCGCGGGGTGACGATCCCGGCCTGGTGGGTGCCCTCGAAGTCCACGGCGTCGCTGGCACTGGGCCCGCTCGACGTCGGCTCCTCGGCCGTGGCCCGGCCGATCACCCCGCCGGCGGCCCCGGCGGCCAGCACCCCGGCGGTGCCGGCCCCGGCCAGGCCGAAGAAGCGTCGGCGGGACAGCCCGCCCTGCTCGGCACCCAACTCCGGGACTCCCTACTGGTCGGCGACGACGGCGGCCACCTGGCTCACCGACTCGCTCAGCGCGGTGATGCTGTCGCTGAGGCCGCGCAGCTGGTCCTCGGTGAGCGTGTCGTGCAGGGCCCATCCGTCCCCCACACGGTACTGCTCGAGCTCGGCCTCGGTGGCGGCGAAGCGGGCGTCGATCTCGGCCACCAGGTCGGGGTCGGCCTCCTCGAGGAACGGGCGCAGCGCCTGCACGGCGGCCTCGGAGCCCTCGAGGTTGGCGGCGAAGTCCCACAGGTCGGTGTGCGAGTAGCGGTCCTCCTCGCCGGTGATCTTGCCGGTGGCGATCTCGTCGAGCAGGGCCTTGGCGCCGTTGGCCAGCTGCAGCGGGTCGAGGGTGACCTCGTTGGCCCGGGCGACGATCTCCTGCACGTTGGCCAGCAGGTCGTCGGCGTAGGGGCCCATGTCCGAGACGTCGCCGGTCTCCCACAGCGCCTGCTCGATGCGGTGGAACCCGGTGAAGTCCTCGCCCTCGGCCTGGTCGCCCTCGCGGCCGTCGATCAGCGGGTCCAGGTCGCCGAAGCTCTCCGCGACCGGCTCGATCCGCTCCCAGTAGGTGCGGGCGACCGGGAACAGCGCCTGCGCGGTCGCGACGTCCCCGGCCTTGACGGCGTCGGTGAAGGCCGTGGTCTGCTCCAGCAGCGCCCCGGTCTGGCTCTGCACGTAGCGCTGGTAGTCCACCCCGGCCTGCTGCAGGTTCTCGTCCTCGGAGAGCGTGACGGCCTCGCCGGAGACGACCAGGTCGTTGCGGATGCCGTCGCCGACCATGCCGGGCTTGCAGACGGTCTCGTAGTCCCCGGCCGGGAGCTCGACGAGCAGGTCGCGGGCCACCCCGGGGGCGATGTTCTCGACCTCGGCCATCACCCGGTCGCCCTCGGCGTAGACGTAGAACTCGGTGACCTTGCTGCCGGAGTTGGTCACCGTGAACTGGTGGGTGCCGGCCTCGAGCTCACTGGCCGCGACGTCGCAGGTGTCGTCGCTGGCGGCGACCGCGATGTCGTCGGAGGCCTCGCCCGCGCCGCCCGCCGAGGAGTCGGTGGCGCCGCCGCAGGCCGCGAGCAGGGTGACCGCGGCGAGGGAGGTCGCGGCGAGGGCGTTGCCGAGGGACTTACGCAGTGGCGTCGACATGCTGGGGCTCCGTGGTGGTGGTGCGGGGGGTCTGCCTTGCCGAGCGGCCGGGCAGCAGGAAGAGGGCGAGCACCGGCACGAGGTAGGCCACGTAGGCGACCATCTCCAGCACCGTGGGCTGCGCCGAGACGTGGAAGACGCCGTCGAGGACCGCGCCGTACCAGCTGCCGGGGTCCAGCCAGCCCGACGCGTCGTAGGCGTACGTGGTCAGGCCGGGCAGCACGCCGGCCTCCTGGAAGTCGTGCACGCCGTACTTGAAGATCCCGGCGGCGATGAAGATCAGCAGGACTCCGGAGACGGTGAAGAACCGCGACAGGTCGATCCGGACGGCGCCGGCGTACAGCGCGAACCCGAGGACGACGGCGGTGGCCAGCCCGGCCAGCAGCCCGACCAGCGGGGTCGCGCTCACCGCACCCTGGGCGGAGGCGAAGAAGAGCAGCGTCGTCTCCAGGCCCTCGCGGACGACGGAGGCGAACGCGATGCCGACGACGGCGCCCAGCCCGAGGCCCACGGCGTCGTCGAGCCTGCCGCGCAGCTCACCCGACAGCTTGCGGGCGGTGCGCCGCATCCAGAAGACCATCCAGGTGACCAGGGCGACGGCGACCACCGAGGTGATCGCGTCGAAGAGCTCCTGGCCGGGGCCGCCCAGCACGGTGGTGGACACGTAGGACAGCGCGGCGCCGAACCCGACCGACAGCACGACGGCGGCGGCGACCCCGCCCCAGACCGGCAGCAGGTGCCGGCGGCGGTCGGTCTTGACCAGGTAGGCGACCAGCACGCTGACGATGAGCACCATCTCGAGGCCCTCGCGCAGGCCGATCAGGTAGCTGGGGAAGAAGACCTGGCCCACGGCGGACACCTCCTGGCACGTCACTGCCGCGGGGTCGGTCGACCAAGGGCAGGCTGACCTTAGACGGGGTGCACGAGAACGTCGAGGCCCCCCAGGGAGTTCCCAGACACGCAGGAGGCCCCCGTGCACACGCACGGGGGCCTCCTGGCTGCTACGTCACTTCACGTCGTAGCGGTCCAGCTCCATGACCTTGGTCCAGGCGGCGACGAAGTCGCGGGTGAACTTCTCCGCCGAGTCGCCCTGGGCGTAGACCTCCGCGACGGCCCGCAGCTCGGAGTTCGACCCGAAGAGCAGGTCGATCCGGCTGCCGGTCCACACGACCTGGCCGGCGGTGTCGCGGGCCTCGTAGCTGCCGTCCCCGACCGGCTTCCAGGTGTTCTCCATGTCCAGGAGGTTCACGAAGAAGTCGTTGGTCAGGGTGTGCGAACGGCTGGTGAGCACGCCCTGCGCCGAGCCGCCGTTGTTGGCACCCAGCACCCGGAGGCCACCGACGAGCACGGTCATCTCCGGCGCGGACAGGCTGAGCAGGTTCGCCCGGTCGACCAGAAGGTACTCAGCGGGCAGCATCTCGCCCTTGCCGGTGACGTTGCGGAAGCCGTCGGTGTGCAGCTCCATCCAGGAGAAGGAGTCCTCGTCGGTCTGCTCCTGGGTGGCGTCGGTGCGGCCCGGGGTGAAGGGCACCGTCAGCTGCGTCCCGGCGTCGGCGGCGGCCTTCTCGACCCCGGCGTTGCCGGCGATGACCACCAGGTCGGCGAAGGAGACCTTGCGACCGTCCGCCGCCGAGGCGTCGAAGTCGGCCTTGATCCCCTCGAGGACGCCGATGATCCCGGCGAGCTCGTCGGGCTGGTTGATGTCCCAGCTCGCCTGCGGCTGGAGCCGGATGCGCCCGCCGTTGGCGCCACCGCGCTTGTCGCTGATCCGGAAGGTCGCGGCCGCGGCCCACGCGGTGTTGACCAGCTGGCCCACGGTCAGACCGGAGGCGAGCACCTTCTCCTTGAGGACGGCGACGTCGGCGTCGGTGACCAGCGGGTGGTCCACGGCCGGCACGCGGTCCTGCCAGACCAGCTCCTCCTGCGGCACGAGCGGGCCGAGGTAGCGCTGGATCGGGCCCATGTCGCGGTGGGTGAGCTTGAACCAGGCGCGGGCGAAGGCGTCGGCGTACTCGTCGGGGTTCGCCAGGAAGCGGCGGGTGATCTCCTCGTACACCGGGTCCACGCGCAGCGCGATGTCGCTGGTCAGCATGGTCGGGTAGCGGTTCAGCTCACCGGACTCGGGGTCGGGGATGGTGTTCGTGCCCCCGCCGTCCACCGGGCGCCACTGGTGCGCACCGGCCGGGCTCTTCTCGAGCTCCCACTCGTAGGCGTAGAGGTTCTCCAGGTAGCCCATGCCCCAGCGGGTGGGGGTCGAGGTCCAGGTGACCTCCAGGCCGGAGGTGATGGCGTCGCGGCCCTTGCCGGAGCCGAAGGAGTTGGCCCAGCCGAAGCCCTGCGCCTCCAGCGGGGCGGCCTCGGGCTCGGGGCCGACGTGCGGCTCGGGGTCGGCGGCACCGTGGGTCTTGCCGAAGGTGTGCCCACCGGCGATGAGGGCGACGGTCTCCTCGTCGTTCATGGCCATCCGGCCGAAGGTCTCGCGGATGTCCCGGGCGGAGCCCATCGGGTCGGGGTTGCCGGCCGGGCCCTCGGGGTTGACGTAGATCAGGCCCATCTGGACGGCGGCCAGCGGACCCTGCAGCTTGTCGTCGGCGCCGTAGCGCTCGCGACCCAGCCAGGTCTGCTCGGGGCCCCAGTAGACGTCCTCGTCGGGCTCCCACACGTCGGGGCGGCCGAAGGCGAAGCCGAAGGTCTGGAAGCCCATGGTCTCCAGCGCGCGGTTGCCGGTGAAGACGATCAGGTCGGCCCAGGAGAGCTTCTGGCCGTACTTCTGCTTGACCGGCCAGAGCAGCCGACGGGCCTTGTCCAGGCTCGCGTTGTCCGGCCAGCTGTTCAGCGGGGCGAAGCGCTGCATGCCGGCCCCGGCGCCGCCGCGGCCGTCGCTGACCCGGTAGGTGCCGGCGCTGTGCCAGGCCATCCGGATGAAGAGGCCGCCGTAGTGGCCGAAGTCGGCGGGCCACCAGTCCTTGGAGTCGGTCATGATCGCGTCGACGTCGCGGGTGAGCTCCTCGACGTCGATCGTCGCCACCGCGGCGGCGTAGTCGAAGTCGGCGTCGAGCGGGTTGGCCACGGCCGGGTGCTTGCGCAGCACCTTGAGGTTGAGCGAGTTGGGCCACCAGTCCTGGTTGCCCCCACCCTCGGTCGGGTGCTTGAAGCGGTCGCCCATGGGGCAGCCGCCGTCGACCTCGTCGTTCATGTTGCGCTCGACGGTCTGGGTGTCGATGGGGAGGTTCTCGTCGCTCACGTGACTTCCTTCCGGACGGGGATCAGGCGTGGAGCTGAGGAACGGGGAGCTGTGGAACGGGGTGCGGTGACGCGGGGGCGGCCACGCACGCGGCGCAACGCCCCCAGTAGATGACCTCGGCCTCGTCGACGACGAAGCCGCGGTCGGCCGACGGGGTCAGGCAGGGGGCCTCGCCGATGGCGCAGTCGACGTCGACGATCACCCCGCAGGACCGGCAGACCAGGTGGTGGTGGTTGTCGCCCACGCGGGACTCGTAGCGCGCGACCGAGCCCGAGGGCTCGATCCGCCGCACCAGCCCGGACGACGTCAGCGCCCGGAGCACGTCGTACACGGCCTGGTGAGAGACCTCGGGCAGCTGCTCGCGGACCAGCCGCAGCACCGTGTCGGTGGTGGCGTGCGGGTGGGCACGGACGACGCCGAGGACGGCCAGCCGCGGCCGGGTCACGCGCAGGGCCGCCGAGCGCAGCTCCTGCTCGAGGTCCGCCGGCGTGGTCACCCCCCGAGCATGCGGGCTGTTCTGGAACGAGTCAAGTAAAGGGCCGGCGAACGTTGCACGGCCGTTGACACGACCGGTGCCCCTGACCACCGTGTCGCCCACGGGGCACCCGACCGGGGTCCGCCGGTGACGGGGCAGGTCACCGGCGCGCCCGCCGTCCCCGCTCCCGCTGGTCGGGAGCGGGGACTTGCCCTGCCCATCGGTGTGCACGAAGGTGGCGACAGGCTTTCCTGACCGTCCGGTCAGTTTCACCGGACGTCCCAGCTGCGAGGAGCGACGATGCCGTCCACCGAGGTCTACCTGGTCAGCGGGGCCCGCACGCCCCAAGGCAAGTACGGCGGGGCCCTGGCCGGGGTCCGGCCCGACGACCTGGCCGCCCTCGTCGTCGGTGAGGCGCTGCGCCGCTCGGGTGCCGGGGCCGAGTTCGTCGAGGAGGTCGTGCTCGGTGCGGCCAACCAGTCCGGGGAGGACAACCGCGACGTGGCCCGGATGGCCGTGCTGCTGGCCGGCCTCCCCGACACCGTGCCCGGGTACACCACCAACCGGCTGTGCGCGTCGGGGCTGACCGCCACCGCCTCGGCCGCGGCCTCCATCCGGGCCGGGGAGATCGACCTGGCCATCGCCGGCGGGGTCGAGTCGATGACCCGCGCCCCCTGGGTCATGGCCAAGCCCGGCACCCCGTGGGCGCGCCCGGGCGAGGTCGTGGACACCTCGCTGGGCTGGCGCTTCACCAACCCGACCTTCGCCGCGCACGACCGCGCCGTCGAGCACCCCGAGGACCCGACCACCCGCAAGATCACCCTCACCATGGGCGAGACCGCCGAGGAGATCGCGGCGCTGGACGGGCTCACCCGCGACGAGTGCGACGCCTTCGCCGTCCGCAGCCACGCCCGGGCCGTCGCCGCGCAGGAGGCCGGCCGGTTCGACGCCGAGATCGTCCCGGTCGAGGTCGTCGGCAAGAAGGAGACCGTCACCGTCACCCGGGACGAGGGCCCCCGCCCCGGTTCCTCGCTGGAGTCGCTGGGGAAGCTCAAGCCGGTCTTCCGGAAGGGCGGCATCGTCACCGCCGGGAACAGCTCCCCGCTCTCGGACGGCGCGGCTGCGCTGGTGCTGGCCAGCGGCGAGGCCGTCGAGCGGCACGGGCTCACCCCCCGGGCCCGCGTCGTCGTCTCCGCCTCGGCCGGCGTGGCCCCCAACGTGATGGGCCTGGGTCCGGTGCCCTCGACGGAGAAGGCGCTGGCCAAGGCCGGCTGGAGCACCGCCGACCTCGACGCCGTCGAGCTGAACGAGGCCTTCGCCGCTCAGTCCCTCGGGGTGCTGCGCCGGCTGGGCATCGACGAGGAGATCGTCAACGCCGACGGCGGCGCGATCGCCCTGGGCCACCCGCTGGGCTGCTCCGGCGCCCGGCTGCTGGTCACCCTGCTCGGCCGCCTGGAGCGCGAGGGCGGCCGCCGCGGGCTGGCCACGCTGTGCGTCGGTGTCGGCCAGGGCGTGTCGATGCTGGTGGAGCGGGTCTGATGGCCCGCCCGGTCGGCGTCGTGGGCGGCGGGCGGATGGGCGGCGGGATCGCCCAGGCGCTGCTGGGCACCGGCGCGCAGGTGCACGTGGTCGAGGCCGGCGACGACGCCGCGCAGGCCGCCCACGACCGGATCGTCGCCGGTCTCGAGGAGGCCGACCGCCGCGGGAAGCTGACCGGGTCCGTCGCCGAGGTGGCCGCCCGCCTGACGATGGTGGACTCCGCCGCCGAGCTGCCCGGCGACACCGTGCTCGTCGTCGAGGCCGTGCCCGAGGTGCCGGCGCTGAAGATCGCGGTGCTGCGGGCCGCCGAGGCCGCGATCGGCCCGGACGCGGTGCTGGCCACCAACACCAGCTCCCTGTCGGTGACCGAACTGGCCGCGGCACTGGACTGGCCGGCGCGCTTCCTCGGGATGCACTTCTTCAACCCGGTGCCGGCGTCGAAGCTGGTCGAGGTGGTCGTCGCGCCGGAGACCGCCGCCGACGCCGTCGAGACCGCGCGGACGTGGGTGCGCGAGCTGGGCAAGACCGACGTCGTGGTCAAGGACTCCCCCGGCTTCGCGTCGTCCCGGCTGGGCGTGCTGCTCGGCCTGGAGGCGATCCGGATGCTCGAGGAGGGCGTGGCCGACGCCGAGGCGATCGACCAGGCCATGGAGCTGGGCTACCGGCACCCCATGGGCCCGCTGCGCTCCACCGACCTGGTCGGTCTCGACGTCCGGCTGGCCATCGCCGACTACTTGGCCGGGACCCTGGGCGACCGGTTCGCCGCCCCCCAGCTGCTGCGTGACAAGGTGGCCGCCGGTGACCTGGGTCGCAAGACCGGTCGCGGCTTCCACGACTACAGCTGAGGGGACGACGATGTCCGACACCGTCACTCGTACGGACGCCGACGGCGTCGCCACCCTGACCCTGCTGGTCCCGGGGCTGTCGCGGCAGTCCCGCGCCGACCTGACCGCGGCCATCGAGGGCGTGGCGGGCGACCGGTCGGTGCGCGCCGTGGTGCTCACCGGCTCCGGCCGGGCGTTCTGCGTCGGGCAGGACCTCGCCGAGCACGTGCAGGCGCTGCACGGGGACGCGAGCACCTCCCTGGACGTCGTCGCCGACTCCTACAACCCGATGGTGCTGGCCTTCGCCGCGTTGCGGGTGCCCACCGTGGTGGCGGTCAACGGCGCCTGCGTCGGGGCCGGGCTGGGGCTCGCCCTGCGCGGTGACCTGCGGGTGGCCGCGGCGGGCGCGAAGTTCGGCACCGCGTTCGCCGGCATCGGGCTGGGCAGCGACTCCGCCCTGGCCTCCGCGCTGGTGCACTCGGTGGGCGGCTCCCGGGCCACCCAGCTGCTGCTCTTCCCCGACACGTTCACCGCCGAGCAGGCCGGCGAGTGGGGCCTGGTGCACCACGTCGTCCCCGCCGAGGAGGTCCTGGTGACCGCGCAGCAGCTGGCCGGCCGGCTCGCCGCCGGCCCGACCGCGGCCTACCGGGCGATCAAGGAGGTGCTCGCGACGGCGGCGACGGACTCCCTGGCCGACACCCTCGCGCTGGAGGGTCGGCTGCAGAAGGCCCTGGGCCAGACGCACGACCACACCGAGGCCGTCGAGGCGTTCCTGGCCAAGCGTCCGCCGGTCTTCACCGGCGAGTGAACGGCCGACTGCTGCTGGTGCGGCACGGCCAGTCCGAGGCCAACGTGGCGATGCGGCTGGACTCGCTGCCGCCGGGCGCCCCGCTGACCGAGGACGGGCAGGCACAGGCCCGCGCGCTGGTGGACACCCTGCGCGGCATCCCCGTCGCGGCGGTGCTGGCCTCGCGCGCGCTGCGGGCGCAGCAGACCGCGGCCCCGCTGGCGGCCGGGCTGGGGCTGGACGTCGACGTCCGCGACGGGCTGCAGGAGACCTTCGTCGGTGACCTCGAGGGGCAGGCCGGCTGGCCGGTGCTGGAGGAGTACGACCGCGCCTACGGGCAGTGGTTCACCGGCGCACCCGAGGTGGCCCCGCCGGGCGGGGAGAGCGGGCACGACGTGCTGGCCCGCTACCTGCCGGTGGTCGAGGACGTCCGTCGCCTGCTCGAGGCCGATCCGGCGCGCTCGGTGGTCGTGGTCAGCCACGGGGCGGCGATCCGCTGGGTGGCGACGTCGGTGTCGGACCTGCCGGCGACGTTCGCGATGACCACGCACCTGGCGAACACCGAGTTCGCGGTGCTGGCCCCGGTCGAGGGCGGCTGGGTGTGCGAGCGGTTCGGGGCACACGTGGCGCCCTTCGAGGTGCCCGACGAGGACGCGCCGGTGGCGCCCCCGGTCTGAGGGGCTCAGTACAGGAGGTCGGCGCAGGCCTCGCAGGACTCGTCGTCCGCGCCGTCCCAGCGCTGCTCGACGTCGACGCGGGCCAGGGCGCCGCAGACGGCGACCTCGCAGGCGCCGTCCACCTCCGAGGGGCTGCGGTGCAGCTCGACGGCGTGCCAGAGGCCGGTGCTGCGGCCCTGGGCCGCGGCGAGGGTGAGGACCAGTTCGCTGCTCATGTCCCCACCGTCGGCCGCCGCGGGTGTGGTGTGCAGTTGCGTCGCTGACGAACTCACCCGTCCGGGTTGGTCACCTTCTCGCCCTCCAGGTCGGGAACCCGCTGGTCGCCCTGCGTGTCAGAACTCCTCCCAGGTGGCGGGGTCCTGACGCGGATCGGTGCGCTCACCGGTGTCCAGGGCGGTCATCGCGGCCAGGTCGGCGTCGGTGAGGGCGAAGCCGAACACGTCCAGGTTGGCCACCAGGCGCTCGCGCGAGCTGGCCTTCGGGATGGTGACCAGGCCCTGCTGCACGTGCCAGCGGAGCACCACCTGCGCGGGGGTGACGTCGTGCTCGGCGGCGATCCGGGTCACGACGTCGTCGCCCAGCAGGTCCCCGCCGTTGGCCAGCGGTGACCAGGACTGGGTGACGATGCCGCGGCGGGCGTCGTCGTCGCGCTGGGCGACCTGCGGGAAGCGCGGGTGGCACTCGATCTGGTTCACCGCCGGGACCGTGCTGGTCTCGGCGGCCAACCGGTCCAGGTGCTCGGGCAGGAAGTTGGAGACGCCGATCGCCCGGGTCAGGCCCTGCGCGGTGAGCTCCTGCAGGGCCTGCCACGACTCGAGGTAGCGGTCCTGCTGCGGCAGCGGCCAGTGCACGAGGTAGAGGTCGACGTGGTCCAGGCCCAGCCGGCGCAGGCTGTCGGTGAGCGCCTGCTTCGCCGACTCGCCGCCCTGGTCGGCGCCGCGCAGCTTCGTGGTCACGAAGACGTCGTCCCGGGCGAGCCCGGAGTCGACCAGCCCCTGCCCGACACCGACCTCGTTCTCGTACTTGGCCGCGGTGTCGACCATCCGGTAGCCGACCTCGAGGCCCTCCCGCACGATGCGCCGGATCTCCTCGTCCTCCACCCGGGCGGTGCCCAGGCCCAGCTGCGGGATCTCGACGCCGTTGTTCAGCCTCACGTGTTCCATGCCCGGCTCCTGCCCCGCACACCGGCCGGCCGAACACGCTGCGCTCCACCCGTCCTCGACATAGCGTCGGGCGCATGCAGCTCACCAAGCACGGACATGCCTGCGTCGTCCTGTCCGACGGCGACCGCCGCCTGGTCCTCGACCCCGGCTCGCTGACCGAGGAGAGCGCCTGGACCGGCGCCTCGGCGGTGCTCATCACCCACGAGCACTTCGACCACCTCGACGTCGGCCGCACGAAGCAGGCCCTGGCCGACGACCCGGCGTTGGAGGTGTGGACCAACCGCTCGGTGGCCGAGCAGCTCGACGGCGGCTCCCGGGTGCACGTCGTCGGCGACGGCGACGCCTTCACCGCGGCCGGCTTCGAGGTCACCGCGCACGGCGAGCACCACGCGGTCATCCACCCCGACGTCCCGACCATCCTGAACACCGGGTTCCTCGTCGACGGGCAGGTCTTCCACCCCGGTGACGCGCTCACCGCGCCCGGTGTCGCCGTCCCCACCCTGCTGCTGCCCCTGCACGCGCCCTGGTCGAAGGTCTCCGAGCTGGTCGACTACCTGCGCGAGGTGGCCGCCCCGCAGGCCTACGCCGTGCACGACGGGCTGCTCAACGACATCGGGCTGCAGGCGATCGGCGGGATGGTCGGGGAGAAGGGTCCCGGCTCGCCGTCGACCTATCACCGGCTGGCCCCCGGGGAGTCGGTCCAGCTGTGACACCGGGGTCACGTTCGGGCTCCCGCGGGCCCGGGTAGGCGGCGGCCATGCCTGCTGAGGACTACGACATCGAGGAGCAGGGCGACCACGAGTACGTCGTCCGGCTGAACGAGCAGGGCGAGACCGTCGAGGTCTGGTTCAAGCTCTCCCCCGCCGTGCTGGACCGCCTGGGCGTGTCCGACGACGACGAGCCGGACTTCATCGTGACGACGATCGACTTCCTGAAGAAGCACCAGGACGTCGCCGACTTCCCCGACATCATCGACATCGAGGACGTGCTGGCGACCTATGAGGACTACGAGGACGCCGTCACCGGCTGACCGCGTTCCACGTGGAACCCGGCCCCGCCGCTCTCAGGCGGGGACGGGTGCCCCGGTCAGCCGGGGGGCCAGCCAGCGGGCGACCTCGAGGTACTTCTCGTCGGCGTGGTTGTCGACGCAGTGGTCGCCGTCCGCCCACTCCTGCCAGGTCTTGTCCGTCGAGGCGGCGAGGTCGTGGATCGGCCGCGCGTTCGCGATCTTGAAGACGGCGTCCCGCTTGCCGTGCTGCACCAGCAGCGGGCAGGTGAGGCCGGACAGCGTCTCGGCGTCCAGGGCGAGGCCGTCCATCAGGCTGCGCGCGGCGTCCTCGTCGTGCTGCAGGCCGAGCATGGCCTGGACCTTGCCGATGAAGCGCGGGAAGCGGGTGTGGGTCTCCGACGGGGTCACCGTGCCGCCGGTGACGACGCAGGCGGCGATCCGCGGGTCCTGCGCGGCGAGCAGGGCGGCCAGGTGCCCGCCCATGCTGTTGCCCCAGACGGCGACCCGGTCCCCGAGGCGGTCGTCGGCGAGCACGTGGTCGACGGCCGCGGACAGCGCCAGCCGCACGTCGCGGTCCAGGTGCAGGCCGCCCAGGACGCGGGTCTCGCCCTGGCCGGGGGCGTCGAGCAGGAACAGCGCCACGCCACGGTCGCGGACGAGCTCGGCACCGGCGGCGTACTCCTCGCGCCAGGCGTCCATCCCGCCGAGCACCATCACCACGGGCGGGCGGACGACGCCGTGCGGACGGAGCAGCCAACCGCGCAGGCTCTTCCCGGCCCACGGCACCTCGACGTGCTCGGCCGGGGGGTCGAGCAGGGCGCCGGCGCGACCGAAGGCCTCGACCAGGCTGCGGTAGTGGGCCTGCTTGGCCGGGCCGTCCTCCAGCGGGATCTGCCCGAAGGACCAGCAGGCGGCGGCGCGGAGGAACTTCTCCCGGGCCGTCACCGGGTCACCGACCGCCATCGCCTCGACGGCCAGCCGGGTCTGCCGGCGGGCGAGCCGGGCGGCCACCTCCGACCAGGCGGCGCCGGCGGAGACCCCGGCGTGCAGCTCGTCGGCGTCGGTGGCCTGCATGCCGTTGCCGACCATCCGGTGCCGGGGCATGGCGCGGATCAACGCGGCGGCGGCGGCCTGCCACTCGAGGGCGTGCGCAGCAGCGCTCACAGCAGTGCTCCAGAGGTCGAGCGGCGGGGGTCCGTCTTCGTCAACGGTAGGTGCGGTGCACGGGTTCCGCGCCCGGGTCAGTTCCCGGTGTCGGCAGCGTCCGGAGAGTTCACCTGGGCGAGGTGCTCGGGCAACTTGGCGAGCTCGGAGTCGACGGTGTGCTGCACCAGGCGCGTGGTGGCGCCCTTCTGCACGAACCGGACCAGCTTGGAGCCGCCCTTGGGCTGGTGGGTGACGGTGATGGTGACCGCGGTGCCCGCCTCGTCGGCGGCGTCGGCCAGCTCGATGCGGGTGGTCCAGGTCTCCGGGGTGAGCTCCAGCCGGGTGGCGACCGTCTTCTGCGGTTCCCACTCGACGATCTCCCCGCGCGGTGCCGTGGCCGCCGGGGGCCGGTCGGCCTCGATGCGGCCCGGGACGCAGACGAACGTGGTTCCCAGGCCAGCCGTGCCGGTGACGACGTAGGAGACGTCGCAGACCGCGCAGTAGGGCTCGAGCACGGCCAGGGCGCGCCAGACCTCGGCCCGGCTCTGCGGGACCGTTCGGGTGCCGGTCGCGGTGGTCATGCAGCTCCTGAGGTGGTGCGGACGGGGGTCCTGGTGCGCCCCTGACGGTAACCGCGCGACCTGGGGCCCCAGCGCGCGTGCCGCCACCTCGACCGTGGAGCTCAGAACGGTGGTGGGTCGTCCGCGGGGTCCACGGTGGGTGCGGGCAGCTCGGGGACCGCGGTCTCCAGGGGGTGGAGCAGGTCGTCGGGTCGGAGCCGGTGGTGGGTGCCCGGTGGCGCTGAGGTGCGGGTGACGCCGCTGGGTGTGGTGACCGACAGCCGCCCGTCCGGGGTCATGGAGTAGCGCCAGCCGGGGGCGTGGGTCTTGAGCCGGTGGTGTCTGCGGCAGAGGTTGCAGAGGTTGGCGCACTCGGTGCGGCCGCCGTCGTGGAAGGCGATGACGTGGTCGGCGTCGGTGAACCGGGCTGGTCTCTGGCAGCCAGGGTGGCGGCAGGTGCGGTCACGGGCGTCGATGAACCGGTTCTGTGCAGGGGTGGGCCGGTAGGCGTCGGTGGGCGGGGGCGCATCGAGGACGGCGCAGTCGCAGGACACAGCTGTCCCCTGGTGCTCTGTGCACCCCCTGCGGGCGAGGTGGCGCAGTTGGTGCGGGGTCACGACGGCTCAGTGCCCCGGTGTCGGGGTCGGTGAGGCCGATGTCGACCGTGCTGCCCGATGGGACGTCGAGGCCGGCTGCGGTGCAGAACCCCAGATGGGTGAGGAGTTCCTGGAGGTGGGCTGCGGTGATGGGCTGGTTCCCGACCCGGCCGCACTCGGTCGGAGCGTCGGGGTCTGGCTGGTCGGCGCGTGGGTCGTCGACCAGGCTGGGCAACGGGGCGAACAGCGTCAGGTGCGCCGTGACCGGTTCCCGGGAGGTGTCCCACGGCCGCAGGATCAGGTCGCTCGCAACCAGCGCCCGGAGTTCCCCGATCGGGCGGGTGTCCCCAGCCGCCTTGCGCATCCGGGCGTACGTGTCGCAGGTGTCCCAGCTGGCGGCAGCCACCTCGGTGGGCATCCGCACCACGAAGTCCGCGAACCCGTCTGCCGGGTTGCGGACCACCACGTCGGTGAGCTTCTTGGCGGCCTTCCGCCGCCGGTCGGAGGCTTCGGCGTCGTACTGCAGCAACAAGGCCGCTGCCCGCTCCCGCAGCCGGTAGGGGCCCTCGCCGGCCAAAGCCCACCCGAGCGCCTCGCGCTCGACAGAAGCCACGACCTCGGGGTCCACCGCCGGTGCCTGCCAACCCAGGGCCTTCACCAGGGCGTGCGCCCGCGGCTCGTCTATGCGGCCCTCAGCGAGGGCATGCCAGGTGTCGATGAGCTGCTCGCGCAGCACCAGGGAGAAGTTGGCCAGGGTGTCCGCCCGCATCCGCGAGGTGCCCAACACCGTGGCCAGCTCGTCGGTGAAGAACTCCGTCACCCCGTTGAACGTCCTCCCGGACCCCCAGCCCTCCACCTTCGCGGCCGGATCGTCGGGGTTCAGGTCCCACAGGTCCGGGCGCACGTCGGCGAACCGCTTCACCACATCGGCCCGGAAGGCGGCGAGCTGGGAGTCCGCGTCGGCCAGCGCCTGCAGAGCCTGAGCGCACGCGGCGTCGTCCCAGTGGGAGACGTCCACGATCTCCGACAAGCGCGTCCGCCGACGAGTCACCCCAGCAGGGAGGTCTTCGTCAGGCCACGGGTCGGGCACGGCCAAGGACGCCGACACCCCGACTTCCCACCGCAGCCCCGTCTCCATGACACGAAGCTAGAGGAGGGGTCTGACAGAAACGGGTCCATGACAGGGCCCTCAGCAGGACATTTCTCCGCTACGACATCGCCACGCAGGGTGATGCGAACCGGCCTCCGACAGCTCAGCAACGGCCTGGCCCTCCCCGGCGGGAAGGGAGCGGTGCCAGGCCGTCCGGCACCGGCAGTACCGACCTGCACCGGGTCGTCAGCCGACACGTGCCGCGAGCCCGTCGGGGTGCAGGGGGACCCAGCGCCGGAAGACGTCCCCCGTGCGCGCGGGAGCGCCAGACCTCAGTGGCCGCTGACCGAGACCTCGAACTCGACCTGGCTGACGTCGGGACGCAGCCGGGCGAAGGAGTGCACGAGGGGATGGCCGGCGGGGTCGTGCACCGTCGTCCGCACCACCAGCAGCGGTGACCCCGCGCTGACCTGGAGCAGCTCGGCCTCCGCGGCCCCGGCGGTGGCCACGTCCACCTTGATCCGGGCCTGGGCGAGCTCGGCCTGGTACTCGGTGCGCAGGAACTCGTAGAGCGAGCCGTGCCCGAAGTCCTCGGTGGCGACCTTGGGGTAGGTCTCGGCGTGCAGGTAGGAGTGCACGACGTGGTTGGGCAGCCCGTCCACCGACCGCAGCCGCACGAGTTCCACCACCTCGTCGGCCGGGTCCAGACCCAGCTCAGCGGCCACCGACGGCGGCACCGGGGCGACGTGCTGGGTGACCACCGTGGTGCCGACCTGCGCACCGCCCTCGGTCATCGCCGACCGGAAGCCGGCGATGCGGTGCACGAAGCTCTCGCGGTACTCGTGCCGGATGCCCGGGCGGGTGACGTAGGTGCCACGACCCTGCTCCCGGACCAGGTGGCCGTCGGCGACCAGGCCGTCCACGGCCCGCCGCAGCGTGATCCGGCTGACCCCGTACTCCTCGCACAGCACCGGCTCCGGCGGCAGCAGCGTGTGCTCGGGGAGCCCGGCGACCCGGCGCCGGAGGTGCTCCCGGACGGCGAGGTACTTCGGACCTGCCTCCGGGCTCGCCACGACGGCGAACCTACGCCACGACGAGACGTCTAGCACGAGCAGACGTCTAGACGTCATGACGACGAGGGGGTCAGGAGACTCAGCGATGCGCAACAGGATCGTCCGCAAGACATCTGGGATCGATCCCAGACCCTTGCCGGGACGCCAGGACACCGGTCTACCCTCAGCCCCCGACCCGCCCCCCGGCACCGACAGGACGCCCTGATGGACCCCCAGCAGCCCCGCTCGGCCGGTCGACCGCGCGACCCCGGTCTGGACGTGGCGATCCGGGCTGCCGCGATCGAGCTCCTCGCCGAGGGCGGCCTCGACGCCTGTGCCCTCGACGAGGTGGCCCGCCGCGCCGGGGTGGGCAAGGCGACGATCTACCGGCGCTGGCCCAGCAAGGAGGCGTTGGTCCTCGATGCCTTCCGCAACGCCACGACGCTGCCCGTCCCCGAGGGCGACCGCGGCAGCCTCGTCGAGGACGCCCGGGCCCACCTGGAGGGGCTGCGCGCGGCGCTGGGCACGCCGCTGGCCCGGGCGACCCGACAGCTGACCCCCGACCTGCCCCGGCACCCGGAACTGGTCGAGGTGCTGCGCGACGGCCGGGCCCGGGCCTGGGACGTCGCGACGGCCGCCGTCGTCCGACGGGCCGAGGAGCGGGGCGAGGTGGCGCCGGGTGGCTTCCCCGAGCTGGCGCTGCGGGCTGCCGCGGCCCTGCTCACCGAGCGGTTCCTGATGCAGATGGGTCCGGTCGACGACACCCTCGTCGACGCACTCGTGGACGCGGTCGTCCGCCCCCACCTGCACAGCTGACACCCAGGACGATCCGACTCCGCGGTCTCGTTGGTGGCGACCCGGCGTGGCCCACCCGGGTCGCTCCCACCTTCCTGACCTGCAAAGCTGGTCGGATGACCGGAGGCGACTGGCGGGAGCGCAAGCGCGACGCCACCCGGCAACGGCTCTCCGACGCCGCCTTCGAGCTGTTCGAGGACCGTGGCTACGACGCCACCCCGGTCAGCGACGTCGCCGCCCGCGCCGGCGTCTCGGTCCCGACGTTCTACAAGTACTTCGCCGACAAGGAGCACGTCGTCCTGCCGCCGCAGGACCCGGGCTGGATCGTCGCCCTGCTCGAGAGCACCCCCGCCGACCAGCCGCTGCCCGAGCGCATCCGGCTCGGCCTGCAGTCGATGATCGCCGCCCTCCCCCCGGAGCGCCACGCCGAGCTGCTGCGCCGGTGGCGGCTCGTGCTCACCGTCCCGGTGCTCCGGCGCCGCAGCATGGAGCGGGAGACGGCCTCGGTGCAGGTGCTGCTGGGACACCTGGGCGTCGACCCGACGGGCTCGGACGGCGCTGCCGACACCGTCGTGGTCGCTGCCTGCATGAACGCCTCGACCACCTCGTTCCTGCGCTGGGCGGCCGGGGACGGCGAGCGCTCGCTCGCCCAGTTCGTCGACGAGGCCTTCGAGGCACTCCGCTCGATCTAGGGCACCAGCTCGATCACGGTGACCTCCGGTCGGGCGCCGACGCGCATCGGCGGGCCCCAGTACCCCGCACCCGCGGTGACGTACAGCTGGGTGTCGCCCTGCCGGGACAGCCCCTCCACGGCCGGCTGGTCCAGCAGCACCGCGTAGTCGAAGGGCCACAGCTGCCCGCCGTGGGTGTGCCCGGACAGCTGCAGGTCCACCCCGGCCCGGCGGGCCTGCTCCACCTGCACCGGCTGGTGGGCCAGCAGCACGACCGGGGTCGACTCGTCCCGGCCGTCGAGGGCGGCGTCCAGGTCCGCGCCGTGCCCGGGCAGCCCGGACGCCGCCGCGGTGCGGTCGTCGATGCCGGCCAGGTCGAACGTCGCCCCGCCTCGGCCCAGCGCCACCCGCTCGTTGCGCAGCACGTCGATGCCCAGGCCGCCGAGGTGGGTCAGCCAGGCGTTGGTGTCCACGAAGTACTCGTGGTTGCCGGTGACGAAGAACGCGCCCTCCCGGCTGACCAGGTCGCCCAGCGGAGCGGCGTCCTCGCGCAGCTCGGACACCTCGCCGTCGACCAGGTCGCCGACGATGGCCACCACGTCGGCGTCCTGGGCGTTGACCGTCTCCACCAGCCGTTCGAAGCGCCGGCCGCCGTAGGTCGCCGACAGGTGGCCGTCGGAGAAGGTGACGATCCGGTAGCCGGCGAGCTCGGGGGCCAGCCCCGGGATGGTGATCGGCACCCGGCGCACCAGCGGGGCGGAGTTCGCGGCCCACGCGCCGTAGCCGGCGGTGCTCACGGCGGCCACGCCCGCGGTCACCGCCAGCGAGCGGGCCAGGAACAGCCGTCGGGAGACGTCGGCGGGCTCGGGCGCCGGCTCGGGGGCGGGTTCCTCGACGGGCGTGGGGACGGCGGCCGGGGTCCGCCGGCGCTGCACCGCCCGCAGCACCCAGCGGACCGGCTCCAGGACCAGCAGCGCCAGGAACGCGTAGAACGCGATGCCCAACCAGGAGTAGCCGACCCAGTCCAGCGGGGTGGCGATCGCGTAGGGCAGGTCGCGGCGGCCGACGACCGCGGCCACCGGCAGCACCATGAGCACGACGGTGAGCACGGTCAGCCGGCGCCGGGTCGGGCCGCGGCGGGTCGTGCTGCGGACCAGCCGGAACCACAGCCAGCCGTGCAGCACGGCCATCGCGAGCAGGACCACGGAACCGAAGCCGAGCAGGCCGATCAGGGACAAGCCGGGACTCCAGTCAGAGGGGGATCAGCAGTCAGACGCCGAAGACCCGCGCTGCGTTCCCGCCGAGCACCAGCCCGACCGTCTCGTCGTCGGGGAGGAGGGAGGCGACCGCACGGGCGTTGGCCGCGGTGCCGGGCACGCCGGGCCAGTCGGTGCCGAACACCATCCGCCGGGTGAGCCGGGTCCAGTCGTGCCGGGCGTAGTAGTCGCGCAGCTTGTGCGGGGGCAGCCCGGAGAGCTCCAGCCACACGTTCGGCCGGGCCAGCGCCATGAAGGCGGCCGCGTCGTACCACCAGCCGCGGCCCCCGTGGGCGAGGACGACGTCCATGGTGGGGAAGTCCCCCACCACCTCGTCGAGCAGCACCGGGTCGGCGAACCGGTTCATCGAGCCGGGGAACGAGCTGGTGCCCACGTGCACGACCACCGGCACGCCGCGGGCCCGGCAGACCTCGTAGGCGGGGTAGAGCGCGCGGTCGTTGCAGGCGAACCCGGCGTGCACCGGGTGCAGCTTCACCGCCACGGCACCCAGGTCCAGCTGGCGCTCGACCTCCTCGCCGAGCGGGAAGTGCAGGTGCGGGTTGACGTTGGCGACCAGCCGGAAGCGCTCGGGGGCGTGCTCGACCACCGGCAGCACGTCCTCCACCGGCTGGATGCCGGTGGCCTTGGGGCTGTACTCGGTGAACAGCAGCGCGACGTCGACGCCCTGCTCGGCGAACAACGCGTCCAGCTCGGCCGGGCGCACGGAGCCCGCCTCGTCGTAGACGCGGCCGAGCACCTCGGCGTCACCGAAGCGGGCCGCCCAGTCGTGCCAGGCCTGCTTGAGCGTGGGCAGCCGGGCGGCGTGCACGTGCGCGTCGACCAGCCGGTGCCCGTCGATCACCGGGGTGGTCGCCTACTTCTTCGCAGCGACGGCGTTGAGCACCGGCGCCAGCGAGGGCCACAGCGCCCAGAAGTCGTGCTCCGCGCGCTGGGCGCGGGCCTCCTCCAGGGCGTGCAGCCGGCCGTAGGTCCAGGCGTTCTCCCCGGCCCCGAAGGCGGCGATGCCCAGCTGACGGCACTGCTCCCGGGTGACCACCGTGTCCTGCCGGTCGCCCAGCACGTCCTGCAGCTGCTTCATCGCGTCGACCACGCCCATCGCCGACCCGCCCAGCACGGGGGCCGCGACCTCGGCGGTGTACCGGACCCGCTTGCCGGCCTTGCGCACCTCGTGCAGCGCCAGCTCGTAGGGCGTCTCGGCGGTGCCGGTGGACTCGTCCTGGTGCTGGGGCGGCGAGCCGAGCGGGGCGTTGCCGCGCTCGGCGACCTCGGCGTCCTCGACGTGGCCGCGCAGCCGCTTCACCGTGCGGCGCAGCACCTCGGCGACCAGGTCGGCGGCCTGCTCGTCGGCGCGCTCGGTGAGCGGAGGGTGCTGGACCAGGTCGAACAGGGTGTCCAGCAGGGTGAGGTAGCGGGCGGTGCCCAGCACCTGCAGGGCCCGGTCGGCACCGCCGGTCTCGCCCTGCAGCTCGGCCTGCTGCAGTCGGGCGGCCACCGGGCCGAGCACCAGCTCGGGGGGCTGCGCGGCGACCAGCCCCCGCAGGTGCTCGAGGCTCACCTCGGCGTCCCGGGTGCCCGACAGCTCCTGGCCCAGCCACTGCAGCTCGGCGCGGACCGGGTCGGTGCGCTCCCGGTCCAGCACCGGCCGGTAGGCGGCCAGGATGCTGCGCAGCCGGCGGCAGGCCACCCGGACCTGGTGCACGCCGTCCGCGGTGTCGGTGCGGACCATCACGTCGGCCCGCTGCAGTGCGGCGAGCTGGGCGGCCAGGGCGTCGACGACGACGTCCCCGGCCTTGGGGATCGCGTCCAGCCGGGCCTGCTCGGCGGCGGCCGCGGCCCGGGCCTTCGCGGCCTTCTTCGCGGCCTTCGCCTCGGCGGCGACCCGCTTCGCGTGCTCCTTCGCGGCCTTCTCCGCCGCCTTCGCCGCGGCCTTCGCGGCCGCCTCGCGGCGGGCGGTCTCCTTGGCGCGGGCCTTCTTGCCCTCCGGCAGGGGCTCCTCGTCCACCGGCTCCGCCGTCGTGAGGTCCTCGGGCTCGTCCTCGCTGGCCGGGGGCTCGGCGCCGTCCTCGTCGACGTCGGTGTCCGCGTCGTCGGCGGCAGGCGCGGGCGGCGGGGCGAGCCGGTCGGCGAGCACCCGGGTGAGCTTGGCCGGGGAGTCCGAGGGGCGGGCGCCGGAGAGCTCGAGCTCGGCGCCGACGGCACCGAGCAGCTCCTCGTCGCCGTCCACGAGCTCGACCTCGACCTCACGCCAGGTGGTGACGACGGCGGCCTCGCCGGCGCGGGCGGGCAGGGCGGTGCCGGTGACCTGGTCGTCGGCGACCTCGGCCAGCACCCGGCCGTCCTCGGCGAGCAGGGTGACCACGGTCCGGCGGGTGTGCAGCGTGGCGACCTGGGCGGGGATGGCCCGGCGCACGATGCCGACGACCGGCGCCAGCACCGCACGCGGCGGGGCCTTGAGCGCCCGGCCCAGCGGGGACTGCAGCTCCAGGCGCGCCCCGGCCGAGGCCGGCAGCTTCACGTGCCACCCGGCGTCGGTGCCACCGGTGCGCCGACGCAGGGTGATCTTGGCGTGCGCCAGGCGCAGGTCGCTGGTGTCGTAGTAGCTCGCGGCGAGCTCGTGCACCACGGGGGCGCCGACCGAGGCGACCCCGGGCACCGCGCTGAGGTCGGGCAGCGCGAACGTCTCCTCGACGTCGAACTTCCGCTCGATCTCGGTGTGCTGGCTGGCCACGGGGCACCCACTCCTGCTCGGTCGTCCGACCACGCCCGAACGAGGTGGTCAGCGCAGTTGTTACCGCAACCAGGTGAACGGCACACCTCGGAGTGGATCTTGGGGAGGGCCCGCCTACCGTGGCCGTCGATGGCCTCGACCCCGCGCGACCTCCTCCCGCTGGCCGCCGCGACCCCGTGGGCGGTGTGGGCGACGCTGCGCGCCACCGGCACCGAGCGGGGCTTCCCACTGGTGCCGGCCCTGTCGTTCACGCCCTACGCAGCGCTCACCTCGGTGCTCCCGCTGGGGTTCGCGGTGGCCCGCCGGTCGGCGCCCGCGGCCCTGCTGGCCGGGGTGGCGACCGGCGCCCTGACCACCGCCGTGCTCGGACGACGGGGCACCCGACCCACCCCGGAGGGGGCGGTGCCCTTCCGGCTGGGCACGGTCAACCTGCTGCACGGGCGGGCCGACCCCGCCGGGCTGGTGGCGCTGGTCCGCCGGGAGCGGCTGGACGCCCTGGCGCTGCAGGAGGTCACCCCCGAGGCCGAGGCGGGTCTGCGGGCCGCGGGGATCGGCGACCTGCTGCCGCACGACCACGTGGTGCACGCCCGGCCGGGCAACCCGCCCGGGGCCGGCGGGGCCGTCTTCTCCCGGACGCCGCTGACGGACCGGACCACCGTGCCGGGCCGGTTCGACCAGCCCCGGGCGGTGCTCGAGGTGCCCGGCGCACCCGGCGTGGACCTCACGGCGGTGCACAGCCAGCCACCGGCGGGCTCGCCCGCCGACGTCGCCGGGTGGGTGGCCGACCTCGAGGCGCTGCCCGCTCCCGGCGCCGACGTCGTGCGGGTGCTGGCCGGGGACTACAACGCCACCCTCGACCACGCCGGGTTCCGCCGGCTGCTCGCCCGCGGGTACGTCGACGCGGCCCGCGCGGCCGGGCAGGCGCTGACCACCACCTGGACGCCGCAGCGCCTGCCGCACCCGCGACTGGTGATCGACCACGTGCTGGTCGACGGCCGGGTCGGGGTGCGCGCGGTGCGGGTGCACCGGGTGGCCGGCAGCGACCACCGGGCCGTCGTCACGGAGCTGTCGCTGCCGCCTCGCTGAGCGGGAGCCCCGGGCGGCGGGGCTGGCCACCGCCGCCCGGGCACCCCTGCACTGCCCCGCGGCGGGCCCTCCTGCACCTGATCGGTGTTGCGTCTGGGTGAACTCTCGTCCCACTCAGCGCCGGTCGGCCATGAACCGGAACCGGTCGCGCACCCGGGCGACCTCGGCGGCGTCGACATCGGCGAGCAGGATCGTCTCGCCCTCGGCGGCGGTGGCCAGCAGCTCGCCCAGCGGGCTGACGATCCGGCTGTCCCCGACGTGCTCGGTGCCGTCGCCCGCCGTCCCCACCCGGTTGCAGCCGACCACGTAGGCCTGGTTCTCGATCGCCCGGGCCTGCAGCAGCGTCTGCCAGTGCAGCCGGCGGGCGGCGGGCCAGTTGGCCGGCACCAGGTAGACGTCGGTGTCCGGCGCCAGCGCCCAGAACTCGTCGGCGAAGCGCAGGTCGTAGCAGACGAACAGGCTGATCCGCAGGCCGCCGACCGTCACGGTGACCGGCTCCGCCCCGGCCCGGTAGCGCTCGTGCTCGCCGGCGAAGGTGAACGGGTGCAGCTTGCGGTAGCGGTGCACCTCGCCGTCCGGGCCGGCCAGGACGAAGGAGTTGAACGGCCGCGGGTCGTCCTCGGCGACCTCCGCGCACGAGCCGCCGACCCACACGCCGTGCTCGGCGGCCTGCGCCTGGAGCCACTGCGCCGACGAGCCACCCTCGGGCTCCCCGATGCCCGGGGTCATCGAGAACCCGGTGGAGAACGTCTCGCTCAGCAGCACCAGGTCGGCCCCGGCCCCGACGGCGTGCGCGACCTGCGGGGCGAGCCGGGCGTGGTTGGCCTCCCGGTCCTCCCAGACGACGTCGTGCTGGACGGCGGCGATCCTCATGCGGGCCTCCTCATGCGCTCAGCCTCCGGGTGGCCTCGAGGAGGACCTCGTCGCGCTTGCAGAACGCGAACCGGACCAGGTGCCGGCCCAGGTCGGCGTGCTCGCGGGTGTAGAACGCCGAGCTGGGGACGGCGACCACCCCCACCCGGTGCGGGAGCTCCCGGCAGAACTCCAGCCCGTCGCCGGGGACCCGGACGGTGGCGAAGTAGGTGGCCTGCGGACTCACCACCGGCAGGCCGGCCGCGGCGAGCCCGGCGACCAAGAGGTCCCGCTTGCCCTCGAGGTCGGCGGCCAGCGCGGTGAAGAACGCGTCGGGCAGACCGAGCCCGGCGGCGATGGCCGGCTGGAACGGGCCGGCGTTGACGTAGGTGAGGAACTGCTTCGCCGTCCGCACGCAGGTGACGAGCTCGGCCGGGCCGCACACCCAGCCGACCTTCCAGCCGGTGGTGGAGAAGGTCTTGCCGCCGCTGGAGACCAGCAGGGTGCGCTCACGCATCCCGGGCAGGGTGGCCAGGGAGACGTGCTCGCTGCCGGCGAAGACCAGGTGCTCGTAGACCTCGTCGCAGACCACGACCAGGTCGTGCTCGACCGCGAGGTCGGCGACCAGCTGCAGCTCGGTGCGGTCGAACACCTTGCCCGTCGGGTTGTGCGGGGTGTTGAGCAGCAGCAGCTTGGTGCGCGGGCCGACCGCGGCGCGCAGCTCGGCCTCGTCGAAGGTCCACGGATCGGTGCTGACCCCGTCGACCACCGCGGGCGGGCGGAGCGGGACGGGCACGAGGACGCCCCCGGCCATCGCGATCCCGGCGGCGTAGCTGTCGTAGACCGGCTCGAAGACGACCACCTCGTCGCCGGGGTCCAGCAGCCCCAGCATCGCCCCGGCCAGGGCCTCGGTGGCCCCGGCGGTGACCAGCACCTCGGTGTCGGCGTCGTAGGCGAGGCCCCGGAATCGCTGCACGTGGGCGGCGATCGCCTCGCGCAGCACCGGCAGGCCGGGGCCCGGCGGGTACTGGTCCAGGCCGGTGCCGATCGCGGCGCGGGCGACGTCGAGCACCTCCGGCGGGCCGGGGGTGTCCGGGAAGCCCTGGCCCAGGTTCACCGAGCCGGTGGCCACGGCCAGGGCGCTCATCTCGGCGAAGACCGTCGTCCCGAAGCCCTGCAGCCGGGCGGCCAGGTGCGGGGTGCTCATGCCGGGGAGCCTCCCAGCCGCACCTTGCCGAGCACGTCCGGGGGCACGACCCAGGGCCGGTCGGGGTAGCGGTCGAGCACGACGGTGACCTTCGAGCGGCCCAGCGAGGCGATCACGCCGACCTCGCCGCCGAGGTAGGCGGGCACCCCCCGGCGGGTGCGGGTCGGGGCGATGCGGACCCGGTCCCCGACGGCGATCAGCTCGTCGCGGTAGTCGGTGAACGGTGCGGCCACCGGGGCCGGGGCCTTCTTGCGGGGGCGGGCCGGGCTCACGCGGCCTCGAAGCGCACCGTGCGGGTGGCCGGGTCGGCAGCGGTGAGCCGCACCCGCGCCACCTCACCAGGGGTCAGTGCGCCGTCGCAGCGGGCCTGCACGGCGAGGTCGGGCAGCACGACGGTGGAGCGCTTGCCGTCGGAGTCCAGCACCACCGCGTCGAACACCTCGCCCACCCGGCCGGCCAGCAGCGTCGCCTCGGTGGCGTCCACCACGGCCCGTTCGACGTCCCGGGTCCGCCGGTCCGAGGCCGCCATGAGGCCGGGCAGCTCGGGCAGCACCGCGCGCAGCTCGTCACCCGGACGCCGGCCGGCCGCCAGCGCCAGGCACACCTCGGTGCCGAACCGGTCGACCAGCCGGCGCAGCGGGGCGGTGACGTGGGCGTAGGGGCCGCCGACCCCGCCGTGGCCGGGCTCGGCGGGCGGCTCGCCGTCGAACGCGGTGTAGGCCGCGCCGCGCAGCAGGGACGCCGCGGCGTCCAGGAACGCGGCGTGCTGGGGCCGGGCCGGGTCCAGCGTGGCGATCACCTCGCCGGGCCCGGCGCCCTCGGGCCAGGTCACCCCCAGCCCCGGGGCGAGCCGGCGCAGCGCGGCGACGTCCCGCTCGGCGGCCGGGGGCAGCGTGCGGAGCACCCCGATCCCCCCGTCGAGCACCAGCCGGGCCGCGCACCGGCCGGTGAGCAACGAGATCTGCGCGTTCCAGCCCTCGACGTCGGACTGGCCGCGGAACTCCACCCGCCACGTGCCGTCGGGCAGCGCCTCGACCTCCTGGGACGGCGTGCCGAGCTCGATCGCGCCCCGCTCCCGGGCCCGGGCCTGCAGCAGTCGGCCGATCTCGGGCAGCAGCTCCAGCGACGGCGGCACCTGCGTCCCGACGGTCGCGTAGTCCAGCTGCTCGCGGCTGCGCACCCGGGCACGGTGCAGGTCGACCGCGGTGACCTCACCGTCGGCGTCCAGGTCGATGGTCCACAGCGCGGCCGGGCGGAGCTGGTCGGGCAGCAGGCTGGCCGCGCCCTCGGACAGCTGCGGCGGGTGCAGCGGGACCCGCCCGTCGGGGAGGTAGAGGGTCTGGCCGCGGCGGCGGGCCTCGGCGTCGATGGCGCTGCCCAGCGGCACGAAGGCGCCGACGTCGGCGATCGCGTAGCTCACCCGGTAGCCGGCGCCGGACCGGGCCAGGTGCACGGCCTGGTCCAGGTCCTTCGCGCCGGACGGGTCGATGGTGACCAGCGGCAGGTCGGCGGCGTCGACGTACCGGTCGTCGTCCGGACCGCCGGGCGGGTCCGCGACCACCCGGTCGGCCTCGGCCAGCACCTCGGCCGGGAACGCGTCGGGGACGCCGAACTCCGCCGCGATCGCCGCGGAGTCGAACCGGCCGGGGACCCTCAGCACACGACGCACGGCCATGCGGCCACCGTGACACAGGGCCCGCCCCGGTTCCACGTGGAACCGCGCCGGGTAGACAGGGCGCATGCCCGAGGGACACATGATCCACGTCGACGCCCGTCGGTTCGACGAGGCGATGGGCGGCCACGTGGTGCACACCGACAGCCCGCAGGGCCGCTTCGCCGAGGGCGCCGCCGCGCTCGACGGCCGCACGCTGCGGAGCACCGAGGCCTTCGGCAAGAACCTGTTCCTGCGGTTCTCCGGCGACTCCCCGCAGTACCTGCACGTGCACCTGGGCCTGATCGGCGGCTGGACCTGGTGGGACCACGACCACCAGCAGCTCTCCGGCCGCCCGGTGGTCAACGCCGATTCCAGCAACGTGCGGCTGCGCCTGCGCTCGGGGCGGGGGACGGCGGAGCGCTCGGCCGAGCTGCGCGGGGCGATCACCTGCACGCTCGTCGACGAGGAGGGCGTGGACCGCGCGGTCGCCAAGCTCGGCCCCGACCCGCTGCGCGAGGACGCCGACCCCGACGTCGCCTGGGCCAAGGTGCGGAAGTCGAAGAAGCCGATCGGCGGGCTGCTGCTGGACCAGGGCGTGACCGCCGGCGCGGGGCTCATCTGGCGGGCCGAGGTGCCGTTCCTGGCCGGGGTCGACCCGCACCGCCCCGGGGTCGACGTCACCGAGGACGAGTTCACGACGATGTGGACGCAGATGCGCCGGGTGATGCAGGCCGCCGTGGAACGGGGCGGGAAGGAGATCACCACCGACCCGGCCGACCGCCCGGAGACCGACGGCCACGTCTCCCGGGACGACGCGTTCTACGTCTTCCGCCGCGACGGCGAGCCCTGCCTGCGCTGCGGCACCGAGATCCGGGTCGCCGAGATGGGCACCCGCAAGGTCTGGTGGTGCCCCGTGTGCCAGCCCCGCTGACGGGGTCCTTCGTCAGGCGATGCGGAAGTCGCCCAGGCCCTCGACGGTGACGACGTCGCCGCTGCGGAGCTGACGGCCCCGGCGTTCCTCGGCCTCGCCGTTGACCGACACGTCGCCGCTGGTCAGCACGTCCTTCACCTGCGCACCGGTGGGGACGGCGTCGACCAGCTTCAGCAGCTGGCCCAGCCGGATGACGTCCTCACCGGGGCGGAGCTCGACGGTCTGCACGGGGGTCAGTCTCCCCGCAGCTCGTCGCCGGCGGCGATCCGGCCCGGGGTGACGGGCACCGCGCCGACCGACAGCGTGCCGTCGTGCTCGCGGTGGATGGTCTTCAGCACCCCGGTGTCCCGGCCGATCCCGCCGGGCTGCGGGCGGGTGGTCATCACGCAGCGGTCCACGTGCATCCCGACGTCGAGCACCGTGGTGCCCAGCCGCACCCGGCTGCCGACCAGCGCGTCCTCCCCCGACCCGTCCAGCAGCACGTTGGCCCGGAACCGGCGGGGTGCCCAGTCCCGGGTGGAGCCGGTGGACAGCAGGGTGACCCGGGCGCCGGCGTTGTCGTGGAACGCGCCGTCCGCGCCGGCGAAGGGGTCCCAGCGCGACTCGGTCTCCAGGTCAGCCGGGTTCTCGTAGTGCCGCTCGCCGCTGAAGGAGGCCGGTCGCAGCTGCACCGGGCGGCCGACCCAGGACGAGAGGACGGCGTCGTCGTCGGTGACCGTGCCGTCGGGCAGCACCACCTCGGGGCGGTCCCCCACCAGCCGGGCGGAGGCGAACAGCAGGTCCGGCACCCGCCGGGCGGTGAGCCCGAAGCCGGTCGCGCTGTCGAACAGCGCCCAGCCACGGTCGCCGGCGATGCCCTCCACCCCGACCTCCGCCTGGGTCAGCCGCTCGCCCTGCAGCGACTTGACCGGGTAGCGCCAGATCTCGAGCACCCTCACGCGGGCCGCCAGGTCAGCGTCCAGGTGCCCGCCCACGACTGCCCGGCGGGGAGCACCACGAGGTCGGCGTCGTCGGCCAGCGCGTTCGGCGGGCAGGTCATCGGCTCCACGGCCAGGCTGCGCCGGCGCTGCCCCTCGGGCAGGGTGTCGCCGCTGTACACCTGCAGCCACGGCCACTGCTGGTCCACCGCGAGCTCCAGGGCCCCGGCCGGACCAGACAGCCGCACCCGCGCCCACCCGTCGGCGTCGCGCACCAGGTCGGTCAGCGGGGTGTCCAGCTCGGTGTCGGCGATCCGGCCGACCGCGCCGTCGAACGGGCTGCGGCCCCCGGTCGGCAGGCCGCCGTCGACGTCCAGGGACGTGCGGGCGGGGACGTCGAGCACGCCCAGCCCGATGTCCCCGTCGGCCTCGGCCCCCACGTGCAGGTAGGGGTGCATGCCGACCCCGAACGGGGCGTCGTGCGTGCCCACGTTGCGCACCCGGACGGTGACCGACAGCCGGTCGGGGTCCAGCCGGTAGTCCAGCGCGACGGCCAGCCGGAACGGGTAGCCCGAGCGCGGCTCCAGCACGGTGCCGACGGTGACGGTGTCCTGGGTGCGGGACAGCACGTCGAAGGGCTGCCAGGACAACAGGCCGTGCATGGCGTGCCCGCCCGGCCCGGCGGTGTCCAGCTGCAGGTCGGCGCCCTCCCAGCTCCAGCGCCCGTCGCGCAGCCGGTTCGGCCAGGGCAGCAGCAGCCCGCCACGCCGGCCCTTCGGGACGACGCCGGTGGGGTAGCCGTCCAGGACGTCCCAGTCGCCGACGGCGAGCCGGCGCAGCCCGCCACCGCGCAGGTCGACCGCGACCCGGGCGTCCCCGCGCTCCAGCCAGGCGCCGAGGGGTTCGGTGGTCGGCCACGGCTCGGCGTCCGGGGTGGCCCCCGGCGTCCCCAGCAGGTCGGCCACGACGTCGAGCACCTCCGCCCGGCGCACCGCGGCGGCCGGGGCGACCTCGGTGAGCCCGAAGTAGCCGTGCACCAGGCCGGGGCCGGGCAGGTGGATGACGGGGACGCCGGCGGCGGCGAGCTCGACGGCGTAGGTGTCGCCCTCGTCGCGCAGCGGGTCGAACTCGGCGGTGGCGACGACGGCCGGCGGCAGCCCGGTCAGGTCGCTGCCCAGCGGGGACACGAGCGGGTCGGTGGCCAGGTCACCGGGGACGTACCAGTCGTAGAAGGTGCGCATGTCCCCGCGCTCGAGGAAGAGCCCGCTGCCGTTCTCCTCCACCGAGGGCATCGACTGGGCGGGGTCCAGGCCGGGGTAGGCGAGCAGCTGGGCGGCCAGCACCGGGCCGCCGGCGTCCCGGGCCCGGATGGCGACCCCGGCGGCCAGCCCGCCCCCGGCGCTGTCGCCGCCCACCACCAGCGGCGCGGTCGGCCAGCGGCGGGCGGCCCACTCGACGGCGGCGTAGCAGTCGTCCAGCGGCGCGGGGTGCGGGTGCTCGGGGGCCAGCCGGTAGTCCACCGCGACGACGGTGGCGCCCAGCCGGTTGGCCACCGCCCGGCAGACCGGGTCGTGGGTGTCGAGGTCGCCGACCGCCCAGCCACCCCCGTGCAGCCAGACGACGACCGGCCGCGCCGCGCCGCCCTGCACCCGGCCCAGCCCCGAGCGGTAGACCCGCAGCGCCAGGTCGCCTCCGGGGCCGGTGATCGTGCGGTCCTCGACGTCGGCGACCGGCTCGGGCCGGTACCCGTCGCCACGGCGGACCAGCGAGAGCCGCCGGTAGCGGTCCCGGTCGGCGACGGCGTCCCCGGTCACCAGGGGCGTCCAGCCGCCCTCGACCAGACGCTCGAGGAACGGGGGGAAGTGCGGGTCGAGCGGCACGGTCGGACTCCCAGGGGTGGTGTGGCCTGCGGTCAGCTCACCACGGGCCGACCCGCGCGGCGAACGCTCACGCCAGCGGGTCCTCGGCAGCCGGCAGCAGGGAGACCCGGACGAGGGCGGCGGCGAACCGGGCCAGCTCGTCGCCGTCCACCAGACCGGCCAGCGCGGCTGCCTCGGTCGGCAGCCCGACCCGCTCGGCACCGCGGGTGGCGCGCTCGTCGAGGTACGGGCGCACCCACGGCCACACCTGCTGCACCTCGCGCAGGAACACCGAGGCGCCGGTCGGGCCGATGCCGGGGAAGTCCTGGAGCAGGGCGGCCGCGGCGTCGACGTCCCCGTCGGCCTCGGCCGCGAGCCCGCGCAGGTCGCCGTGCCACCGCTCCTGCACCTGCCCGGCGAGCTCGCCGAGCTGGCGGGCGGTGCGCTCGTCGTAGCGGCGGTAGTGGCCCCGGCCCAGCGCGTCGACCCGGTCCTGCCAGCTCGCCTCCAGGGTGTGCGCCGGGGTCGTCTCCCCCGCGGCCAGCAGCTCCCGGGTCGCGGCGACGGCGATGTCGGCGGAGATCCGGGCCGACAGCAGCTCGGCGAGCACCAGGAGCTGGAACAGCGGGGCGGGGGTGTCGGCCAGCCGGATGCCGGCCTCCTCGGCGTAGCCGGTGCCGTGCAGCTCGAGCACCCGGGCGGCGGTGTCGCGATCGGTCATGGGGGGTCGCTACCCGGTGACGGCGGGCAGGGCACATCGGTGACAGACGTCAGTGGTGCCGGAGGGGGTGCGCGGCGAAGACTCGTGACCATGCCCACCAGGGAGGTCACCGTGTCCGAACCCCAGCTGCGTGCCGCCGACGCCGACCGCGCGTCGGTCGCCGAGGTCCTCGGGACCGCCCTGCACGAGGGCCGGCTGCAGGTCGAGGAGTACGACGAGCGGCTGACCGCCGCCTACGCCGCCCGCACCCACGGCGAGCTGGCCGCGCTGACCGCCGACCTCCCCGCAGCCCTGGCCCCGTCGGCCGCGGACGGCACCACCGAGGACGCCGAGGACCTGGGCGCCGTGTGGCGGCACTGGGCATTCGTCGCCGCGCTGGTCTGGGGGATCTGGCTGATGAGCGTGCTGGGCACCGGCGACTGGCTGTACCCCTGGCCGGTGTGGGTGGTTGGCCCGTGGGGCGTGGCCCTGCTGGCCCGCACGGTCACCACCCGGCGCCGCACGGCCTGACCCCCGAAGACGACGAGAGCCCCCACCCGACCCGGGTGGGGGCTCTCGTGCTGGTGGGCAAGGGGGGAGTTGAACCCCCACGTCCTCTCGGACACACGGACCTGAACCGTGCGCGTCTGCCATTCCGCCACTTGCCCTGGCGAGGGAGGACACTACACGGGGCTCCGCCGTGCTCCGCCGGGTGGGTTCGGGACCTGCCGGGTCCACCGAGAACACCGGGGAGTCGCAGGCTCACCGACCGGACTCGGCCACCGTCCCCGGTTACGATCGGCCACCAGTCAGTGGGAGGTCAACCGAGCGTAGGGAGCGACTGTGGGCGTGCTGCAGCGCTTCGAGCGACGTCTCGAGGGCATGGTCGGGCTGGCCTTCGCCCGGGTCTTCAAGGGCAAGGTCCACCCCGCCGAGATCGCCAAGGCCCTCCAGCGCGAGGCCACCGAGCAGCGCAAGGTGATGGGCGAGGGCCGGGTCCTGGTGCCCAACGTCTACGCCGTCCGGCTGGGCCGCACCGACTACGACAACCTCTCCGAGTGGTCCGAGCAGCTGGCCGCCGAGCTCGCCGACATGGTCGCCGAGCACGTGGCCGACGAGGGCTTCCAGACCTTCGGCGACATCCAGGTCTCCCTGGAGCTCGACGAGGAGCTGCACACCGGGGTCTTCGAGGTCGCCTCCAGCGTGGCCGACCCGTCCCGCCCGGCCCGGTCGCAGGCCCGCGCCTCGGCGGTCTCCGCGGGGCTCTCCGACGACTGGGGCGGCCCGGTGCCCGGCCACGGCGCCCCCGCACCCGCCGCGGCCCCCGGCGCGCCCCCGGTGCCCGGCCGGCCGCCGTTGCCCCCGCTCCCGCCGCTGCGCGGCCGCACCCCCGACACCGGCGCGGCGCCCTCGGTGATCGGCCGCTCGGGCCAGCGCCCCGGCGTCACCCACGTCCTGGTCGTCGACGGCCCGGGCACCCGGCACGTGCTCACCCCGGGCAGCAACGTGATCGGCCGCGGCACGGAGGCCGACGTCCGGCTGCCCGACACCGGGGTCAGCCGCAAGCACGTCGACGTCGTCCTCGAGGGCCCGGTCGCCGCCGTCCAGGACCTCGGTTCGACCAACGGCACCCTGGTCAACGGCCGCCGGGTCGGCCGCCAGCCGCTGGCCGACGGCGACGTCATCCGGATCGGGCACTCGGTGCTGGTCTACCGGCAGGACGGCGCATGACCGCGGAGATCGTGCTGCAGGCCTTCCGGTTCGGGTTCCTGCTGCTGCTCTGGCTCTTCGTCTTCGCCGCCTTCCGGGTCGTGCGTGCCGACCTGTTCGGCGGGCGCACCGGCCGGGTCGCCTCGGTCCCCCCGCGGGCGCAGGCCGGCAAGAAGCGTGGTGGCCCGCGCGCGCTCAAGACGCTCTTCGTGACCGCCGGCCCGCTCTCCGGCACCAAGATCACCCTGGGTGAGCAGGCCATCCTGATCGGCCGTGCCGACGACTCCACCCTGGTCCTCACCGACGACTTCGCCAGCTCCCGGCACGCGCGGCTGACCAACCGCGGCGGCCAGTGGTACGTCGAGGACCTCGGCTCCACCAACGGCACCTACCTGGACCAGCAGCGCGTGCAGGGTCCGCTGCTGGTGGCCCCGGGACAACCGATCCGGATCGGACAGACCGTGCTGGAGCTCCGTTCATGACCCTCGTGCTGCGCTACGCGGCGCGGTCGGACCGCGGGCTGATCCGCGGCAGCAACCAGGACTCGGTGTACGCCGGGCCCCGGCTGCTGGCCGTCGCCGACGGGATGGGCGGGCACGCGGCCGGCGACGTCGCCAGCAAGGTCGTCATCGCGGCGCTGGAGCACCTGGACGACGACGCCCCCTCCGGGGACATGCTGCAGCTGCTGCGCGGGGCGGTCTTCGACGGCAGCGAGCACCTGCGCGAGGTCATCCGGGAGTCCCCCCAGCTGGAGGGCATGGGCACCACGCTCACCGCGGTGCTCTTCGCCGGCGGCCGGCTCGCGCTGTGCCACGTCGGTGACTCCCGCGCCTACCTGGTGCGCGACGGCCAGCTGAACCAGATCACCCACGACGACACGTTCGTGCAGACCCTGATCGACGACGGCCGGATCACCGCCGACGAGGCCAACAGCCACCCGCAGCGCTCGCTGCTGCTGCGGGCCCTCAACGGGCAGGACGTCGAACCCGACCTCTCCATGCGCGAGGCCCGCGCCGGCGACCGCTACCTCATCTGCTCCGACGGCCTGTCCGGCGTGGTCAGCCACGAGACCATGGCCGACGCGCTGCACGACCCCGACCCGCAGGCCACCGCCGACCGCCTGATCGAGCTGGCGCTGCGCAGCGGTGGTCCGGACAACATCACCGTGATCGTGGCCGACGTCGTCGACGACGACGGCAGCTCCCGGATGGACCCCGTCGTCGACGGCGCCGCCGGGGACAACCGCGGCCAGCGCGAGGTCGACCCCCGCTCGGCCGCCGGGCGGGCCGCGCTGGCCGACCCCCGACCGGCGACCCCCACGGCCACCGCCACCACCTCGGCCCCGGTGCAGCGACGCCGGCCGCTGCGCACCGCGCTCATCGCCCTGGGCACCGTGCTGGTGCTGGCCGCGGCCTCGGTCGGTGCCTACCTGTTCGTGATGAGCCACTGGTTCGTCCGGTCGGTCGACGAGGGCGACGTCGCGGTCTACCGCGGGGTCAACGCCTCGCTGCTGGGCCTGGACCTCTACCGGCTGGACACCCCCACCGAGCTGTCCCTGACCGACCTCACCCAGGCCGCCCGCAGCCGGGTCGTCGACGGGATCGAGGCCGGGGACCGCGAGGACGCCGACCGGATCCTGGCGAACCTGCTCGAGCAGCGGCTGCCGGTCTGCAGCACCCCGGAGAGCACCCCCGAGAGCACCCCGGCCACCACCAGCGCCGCGCCGACGACGACGCCCGCGCCGTCGAGCACCCCCGTGGACCCCAGCGCCAGCGCCGTCCCGACGACGACCGCGGCACCCAGCACCACCACCAGCCCGTCGACGTCCGCCCGGACGCAGGAGCCGGGAGTGGACTGCCGGGTGGCGGGCTGATGGCCGCCTCCGCTGCCCAGGGACCCGCGCAGGGACCGGGCACCGACCCGAAGCAGGCCGCCCCGGGCATCGCCGTCCCGCCCAAGCGCCGCAACACCGAGCTGGCCATGCTGGGCTTCGCGGTGCTGATCACGCTGGCCGCGCAGTGCATCGTCGACATCACCGTCACCGGCGCCATCAGCCCCGAGCTGGCCACCTTCGGCGGCTGGTTCACCGGCATCTGGGTGGCCGCGCACCTCGTCGTCCGGAAGTTCGCGCCCTACGCCGACCCGCTGCTGCTGCCCTGCATCGCCCTGCTCACCGGGCTGGGCCTGGTGATGATCCACCGGCTGGACATCGCCGCCAACGCCCTCGGCGAGGCCGTCACCACCCGCGAGGACGCCCCGACCCAGCTGCTGTGGGCCACCGTCGGCCTGGTGCTGTTCGTGGCCGTGCTGCTGGTCGTCCGCGACCACCGGGTGCTCTCCCGGCTGGCGTACACGATCGGCCTGGTCGGCATGGTGCTGCTGGCGATCCCCGCGCTGCTGCCCGCCTCGATGAGCGAGGTCAACGGCGCCAAGATCTGGATCCGGGTCGCCGGCTTCTCCATCCAGCCCGGTGAGTTCGCCAAGATCTGCCTGATCGTCTTCTTCGCCGCCTACCTGGTCGACAAGCGCGACGTGCTCGCGCTGGCCAGCCGCCGGGTGCTCGGCCTGGAGATCCCCCGGGCCCGCGACCTGGGCCCGGTGCTGCTGGCCTGGGGCCTGTCGATCCTGGTGCTGGTCTTCGAGCGCGACCTGGGCAGCTCGCTGCTGCTGTTCGGGATCTTCGTGGTGATGCTCTACGTCGCCACCGAGCGCGCGTCCTGGCTGGTCATCGGCGTGCTGCTGTTCGCCGCCGGGTCGAGCCTGGCCTACCAGCTCTTCGGCCACGTGAGGGTCCGGGTCGACACCTGGCTGGACCCCTTCGCCTACGCCGACACCGGCGGCTACCAGATCGTCCAGTCGCTGTTCGGCCTGGGCACCGGCGGCATCTTCGGCGCCGGCCTCGGAGGCGGGCGCCCGGACCAGGTGCCGGTGGCCAAGAGCGACTTCATCGCCGCCGCCCTCGGTGAGGAGCTGGGCCTGTTCGGCCTGGTCGCCGTCGTCGTGGTCTACCTGGTGCTGGTCGAGCGCGGGCTGCGCACCTCCCTCGTCGTCCGGGACGCGTTCGGGAAGCTGCTGGCCGCCGGGCTGGCCTTCGCCGTCGCCTGGCAGGTCTTCGTCGTCCTCGGCGGGGTGACCGGGCTGCTGCCCCTCACCGGCCTGACCACGCCCTTCGTCGCCTACGGCGGCTCGTCGCTGGTGGCCAACTTCGGCCTGGTCGCGCTGCTGGTGCGCATCAGCGACGCCGCGCGGCGTCCCCCGACGGCCGCCGCACCCGCCCCGCCCAAGCTCGGCGAGGCACCCACCGAGGTGGTGAAGCGGTGAACGCCCCGCTGCGCAAGGTCGCGATCAGCGTGCTGGTGCTGTTCACCCTGCTGATCCTCAACGCCAACTACATCCAGGTCGTCCGGTCCTCCGAGCTGCGCGACAACCCGCGCAACACCCGGATCCTGGCCGAGGAGTACGACCGGGAGCGCGGGTCGATCGTGGTCGACGGCAACCTGGTCGCCGAGTCCGTCGAGACCGACGACACCCTCACCTACCTGCGCCAGTACCCCCAGTCCGAGCTGTACTCCACGGTCACCGGGGCGTACTCGCTGGTGTACGGCAACACCGGGCTCGAGCGCGCGGAGAACGAGATCCTCTCCGGCTCCGACGCTCGGCTGACCTTCCGCCGGCTCGCCGACCTGTTCACCGGCCGCGACCCGGCCGGCGGCAACATCGAGCTCACCCTCGACCCGGCCGCCCAGCAGGCCGCGGTCACCGGCCTGGACGGGGTGGACGGCGCCGTCGTCGCCCTGGACCCGCAGACCGGCGCCGTGCTGGCCATGGTCAGCAGCCCCGGCTACGACCCGGCCCAGCTGTCCAGCCACGACCCCGAGGCCATCCGGGCGTACTCGGCCAGCCTGGACCAGCTCGACCCCGACCCCCGGGTGAACACCACCATCGCCGAGCGCTACTCACCCGGGTCGGTGTTCAAGCTGATCACCTCGGCCGCGGCGCTGGAGGACGGGTACACCCCCGACACCGTCGTCCCGGCCCCGCAGCAGTACACCCTGCCGGGCACCAGCCGGCCGCTGAACAACTTCGGTGGCGAGGCGTGCTCGGGCACCGGCGAGCAGCCGCTCATCGACGCGCTCACCATCTCCTGCAACACCGCCTTCGCCCAGCTCGGCGTCGAGCTCGGCGAGGACCGGATCCGGGAGACCGCCGAGTCCTTCGGCCTGGACACCGGCGGCTTCGAGATGCCGCTGGCCGTCGCGGAGAGCACGGTCGGCGACATCGAGGGCGACGCCCAGCTCGCGGTGGCCTCGATCGGCCAGCAGAACGTGCAGATCACCCCGCTCCAGGGGGCGATGATCGCCGCTGCGATCGCCAACGACGGGGACCTCATGCAGCCCTACCTGGTGGACCAGGTGCAGGCACCGGACCTCACCGTCATCGACCAGACCGAGCCGGAGGTGCTCAGCGAGGCGGTCTCCTCCGACGTCGCGAGCCAGCTCCAGGAGATGATGGTCAGCGTCGTGGAGAACGGCTCCGGTCGCCGGGCCCAGATCGACGGGGTCACCGTCGGCGGGAAGACCGGCACCGCGCAGACCACCGCCGACGGCGACGACAACCAGTGGTTCGTGGGCTTCGCCGGCCCGGACGGCGACCCCTCGATCGCCGTCGCGGTCTTCGTGCAGGGCGGTCAGGGCACCGGCGGCGACCTCTCCGCGCCCGTGGCCCAGCAGGTCATGAGCGCCTACCTCGCCGGACAGGGTGGCAACTGATGGCACTGCGCGTGGGCAGCCTGCTCGCCGACCGGTACGAGATCACCGCCCCGGTCGCCACCGGCGGCATGGGCGAGGTCTGGAAGGCCACCGACCGCACCCTGGGCCGCACGGTGGCCGCCAAGGTGCTCAAGAGCGAGTACACCGGCGACCCGGCCTTCCTCGAGCGCTTCCGCAACGAGGCCCGGCACACCGCCGCGCTCACCCACCCCAACATCGCCTCGGTCTACGACTACGGCGAGACCACCGACGACGACGGCCGCGCGCTGGCGTTCCTGGTGATGGAGTTCGTCGAGGGCGAGCCGCTGGTCAGCATCCTCGACCGCGAGCACACGCTCACCCCCCAGCGCACCCTCGACGTGCTCGCCCAGGCCGGTGACGGGCTGTCGGCCGCGCACCGGGCCGGGGTCGTGCACCGCGACATCAAGCCGGGCAACCTGATGGTGCGGCCCGACGGCGTGGTCAAGCTGACCGACTTCGGGATCGCCTGGGCCCGCGACGCCGCCCCGCTCACCCGCACCGGCATGGTCGTGGGCACCGCGCAGTACCTCTCCCCCGAGCAGGCGCAGGGCTTCGGGGTCACCTCGGCGTCCGACGTCTACTCCCTGGGCGTGCTGGGCTACGAGTGCCTGGTCGGCAACCGCCCCTTCGACGGCGAGTCGCAGGTCGCGATCGCCCTGGCCCAGATCAACCGCCCCCCGCCCCCGCTGCCGGACTCCGTGCCGGCCCCGGTGCGGGCGCTGATCGAGAAGGCACTGGCCAAGGACGCCGCCGCCCGCTTCGTGGACGGCGGCGACCTGGCCGACGCCGCGCGGGCCGTCGCTGCCGGGGGCCCCGGGCCGGCCACCGCCGCCGCGACCACCCAGATGATCCCCGCGGTCGAGGACGACGCGGACGGCCGGACCCGGGCCATCGGTGCCGCGGGTGCCGCCGGCCTCGGCGCCGGGGCATTCGCCGGCGCCGCCGCGGCCCGGGCCTCCCGGGGCCCGGACACCGCCCCGCGCACCATGCCGCCCCTGCAGGGCCCACCCGTCGGCGAGGACCCGTACGCCTACCGGGACGACGAGCCCCGGCGCCGGCGCTCCCCGTGGCCCTGGGTGGTCGCGGTGGCCGTGGTGCTCTTCGTGATCGGCGCCGTCGTGGCCTTCACCCTGCTCAGCGGCAACGACACCGGCGAGGACACCGACCCGGGCCCGAGCACCACCGCCCCGGCGACCACGACCTCCGCCCCGGCCACCACCACCTCGGCACCCGAGACCACCGCCGAGGAGACCACCGAGGCCCCGCCGCCGGAGGAGACCGAGGAGGAGACCACCGAGGCACCCCCGCCGGCGACCACCACCCAGGCGCCGACGACGACGCGGCCCCCGGCGACGACGACGCGGTCGACCACCCCGGCGCCGACCACCACGACCGCGGCCCCGACGACGGAGCAGACGACCACGCCGGTCCCACCAGAGGGTGCGGCGCCCGGCCCCGGGACGCCGCCGTGACCGCGCTCCCCCGCGCCGCCCGGGTCACGACGCACCGATCGCTTACGCTCCGCCCGACCACCGCCACGCTCCCGGGACCGCATGCCCGAGCCGCCCGAGAGGACCTCCGATGACCACCCCGCAGGTGCTCGGTGAGCGCTACGAGATCGGTGGCGTCCTCGGCCGTGGCGGGATGGCGGAGGTGCACCGTGGGCGTGACCTGCGGCTGGGCCGCGAGGTGGCGGTCAAGGTGCTCCGGCACGACCTCGCCCGCGACCCCTCGTTCCAGGTCCGCTTCCGTCGCGAGGCGCAGGCCTCGGCGTCGCTGAACCACCCGGCGATCGTCGCGGTCTACGACACCGGTGAGGACCGCACCACCACGGGCGCGACGCCCTACATCGTCATGGAGTACGTCGAGGGCGAGACGCTGCGCGACGTGCTGCGCCGCGAGGGCCGGCTCTCCCCCGAGCGGGCCATGAGCCTCACCGCCGACATCTCCGCGGCGCTGGACTTCTCGCACCGCAACGGGATCGTGCACCGGGACGTGAAGCCCGGGAACGTGATGATCACCCCGCAGGGCACCGTCAAGGTGATGGACTTCGGCATCGCCCGGGCCGTCTCGGACTCCGCGGCCACCATGACGTCCACCGCCGCCGTCATCGGGACCGCGCAGTACCTCTCCCCCGAGCAGGCCCGCGGCGAGGGTGTGGACGCGCGCTCGGACGTCTACTCCGCCGGCTGTCTGCTCTACGAGCTCGTCACGGGCGCCCCGCCGTTCACCGGTGACTCCCCGGTGGCGGTGGCCTACCAGCACGTGCGCGAGGACCCCCGGACGCCGTCCTCGATCAACCCCGAGGTCCCGCCGGAGCTCGACGCCATCCTGCTCAAGGCGATGAGCAAGAACCCGGCCAACCGCTACCAGTCCGCCGCCGAGATGCGCGCCGACCTGCTCCGCGCCGTCGCCGGCCAGCGGGTCGAGGCCACCCCGGTGATGGGCGACGCCGAGCGCACCTCGTTCATCGGGGCCGGCGGCTACCCCGGCCACGACGACCAGTGGGACGCCGACGACGAGGCGCACGCCAAGCGCCGCCGCCGCGGCATCATCGCCCTCGTCGTCGCCGGCGTCCTCGTGCTCGTCGGCCTGGTCGCCCTGCTCATCGCGCTCAACAGCGGCGGCGGGGACGACGACACCCCGGCGACGCCGACCGTCGTCACGGTCGCCGTGCCCGACGTGGTCGGGCAGGACCAGGCCGCGGCCACGGCCGCCCTGCAGGCCGAGGGCCTCACCGTGGGTGCCGTGACCAGCGAGCCCGACGACACCGTCGAGACCGGCCAGGTCATCCGCACCGACCCCGCCGCCGGGGAGACCCTCGACGAGGGCTCCGCGGTCGCGCTGGTGGTCTCGGCCGGACCCAACCCCATCACGGTGCCGCGCGTGGTCGGCCTCACCGAGGACGACGCCCGGGCCAACCTGGAGAGCCAGGGCTTCACCGGCAGCATCAACAGCCAGCAGGTGGAGTCGTTGCAGGACGAGGGCACCGTGGTCTCGGTGGACCCGGCCGCGGGTCAGCAGGTCGCCCCCGACACCTCGATCACGCTGCAGATCTCCACCGGGACCATCGCGCTGCCCGACGTGGCCGGTCAGGACCAGGCGACCGCCGAGACCACCCTGCGCACGGCCGGGCTCACGGTCATCACCCCGCAGAACGTCGAACGCGACGACGTCGCCGCCGGCACCGTGGTGAGCACCGAGCCCGGCGCCAACACCCAGGTCACCGCGGACACCGAGATCACGGTCCTGATCGCCGTCCCCACCCCGACCCCGACGGAGACGACGGCGCCCACCGGGACGCCGACCGCGACCCCGACGGGCGTCATCCCCATCCCGGGCCAGCCCCAGGACTGACGAGGAGCGCCCTTCTCGTCGGGCGCCCCGACGAGAAGGGCGCTCCTCGTCAGCCGACGGCGGTGAGCAGGCGCTTGGCCGAGGCGCTGGCGGACTCCACCAGGGCGGGGTCGGGCGCCAGGCCGCAGCTCTCCAGCCAGGTGGCCAGCAGCTGGTGGCCACCCTCGGTCAGCACCGACTCGGGGTGGAACTGCACGCCCTCGATCGGCAGGTCGCGGTGCCGCAGGGCCATCACGATGCCCGACGGCGTCCGGCCGGTGACCTCGAGCTCGGCGGGGAACGTCGAGGACTCCACGGCCAGCGAGTGGTACCGGGTGGCGGTGAAGGGCGAGGGGAGCCCGGCGAGGACGCCGGCGCCGTCGTGCACGACCTGGCTGGTCTTGCCGTGCAGCAGCTCCGGGGCCCGGACGACGTCCCCGCCGAAGGCCTCGGCGATCGCCTGGTGGCCCAGGCAGACGCCCAGCACGGGCACCCCGGCCTCGGCGGCCGCGCGCACCATCGGGACGGTGACACCGGCGTCGACGGGCGTGCCGGGGCCCGGGGACAGCAGCACCCCGGCGACGTCGAGGTCGGCGAGCTCGGCGGTGGTCACCGCGTCGTTGCGCCGCACGATGCTGGGCACGCCGAGCTGCCCCAGGTACTGCACGAGGTTGTAGACGAAGCTGTCGAAGTTGTCGACGACGAGGACGGGTCGTCCGGTCGGTTCGGTCACTGGTCCACCGTCACGTCGTTGAAGGGCAGCGAGGGCTCGATCGCCGGGAACACCACGAACAGCAGCAGCGCGCAGACCGCGAGGACCAGGACGAGTGCCTGGACCGCCTTCAGTCCGGTGCCGCCGGGGAGGTGCCGCCAGATCCAGGTGTACACGGCTCAGCCCTCCGTCAGGGCCGGGGGGCCGTCCGGGGCGTCGGTCTTGCTGACCGGTTCGCCGTCCAGCACCGCGTGCACGATCAGCCGCTCGCGGGCGGAGAACTTGGGGTGGCAGGTCGTCAGCGTCAGGTAGGCACCCGACGACGGCCCGTCCAGCGGTCCGTTCGGGGTGGGGGCGATGACCGAGACGTCGCTGGGCAGCACGATCTGCTGGGACGGGATGCCGTTGGGGTCGTCGGGACCGACCACCCGGTAGGTGAACCAGGTGTCGGCGGTCTCGATGACGATCGGGTCGCCGGGCTGGAGCTGGTCGAGGTCGAGGAACGGCGACCCCTTGCCGACCCGGTGCCCGGCCAGGGCGAAGTTGCCCTGCTCGCCGGGCATCGCGGAGTCCACGTAGTGCCCCGGGCCCTCGACGAGCTCCTCCTCGTCGGTGCCCTCGAGCACCACCTTCACGTAGTCCTCGCCGAACGCCGGGATCCGGATGAACGCGAACCCCTGCCCCAGCGGCACCTCGGAGATCCCGCCGTCGGGCAGCGTGGGCACCGTGGGGTCCTCGGTCCAGTCCTCGCGCAGCTCCTGGCTCAGCTCGGTCTGCTTCCGGTCGCTGAACAGGTCGGTCACCCAGACCTCGTAGACGACGAAGAGCAGGACGACGAGGCCGGCGGTGACCAGGAGCTGCCCCACGCCGCGGACGCCGGTGCGCACCAGGTCGCCGCGGGTGCGCTCGGGCCGGCGGACGGCGGCCGTGGACCCGTCGGCCTCGGCTGGAGCGTCGGCGATGTCGTCTGCCTCGTCGGCCCGGGGTGCGGGCACACCGGGCACACCGGGGACCAACGGCTGCCAGGCCGTGGCGTCGTCGTTCCGGTCGTTCTCGTCTCGCTCGGCGGGCGTGTCGCCGTCCACGGGGGGCGTCGGGTCGGCGCGGTGGGAGTGTCGTCCGCGACGGTCCCCGCCGCTGGTGCTCTCGCCGTCCACTGTGGTCCCCCCGGGGCCGTCGGTCTGACCTGCGCCGACACCGCCCGGACGGAGCTGGGATCAGCCCACGGGTGTGGCGTGCTGCAGGTCCAGTGCGCCATCGTAGGCGGGCAGTGCCACGTCGCGGGTGTCCGTCACCCGGTAGGTGAGGCCGAACCGGTCGACCGCGGCCTGCAGCAACCGCACCTCGTAGGACCCGCGGAGCTCCTCGCGCATCGCGTCGGCGTCGCCGACGGCGGTCACCACGAAGGGCGGGGAGTACGTCCGGCCCTGCAGCAGCAGGGTGTTGCCGACGCAACGGACGGCGCTGGTGCCGATCAGCCGCTGGCCCATGATCGTCACGCCGTCGGCGCCCGACGCCCACAGCGCGTTCACCACGCCCTGCACGTCGGACTGGTGGATGACCAGGTCGTCGGGCTCGGCGCCGCGGGGCAGCGTGCCGTCGGCGGTGGCCGGGGCGTCGTCGAGCACGATCTCCACCCCGGAGCCGGACAGCGCGGTGAGACCGGCCGACTGCAGCCCGGCATCGCCTGCGGCCTGCAGCGCAGCCACCTCGGAGTCCCGGCCGGCCACCTCGTCCGTCAGCTCCTCGCTGCGGGCCTGCAGCGTGGACAGCTCGGCCTCCTGCCGGTCGGCCGCCGCCTGCAGCTGCTGGATCAGCCCGCCGAGCTGGGACACGTCCCCGGCCCGCAGGTCGGTGCCGCGCGCCGTCTGACCGGAGGTGGCGAACAGCAGCCCGGCCGCCAACGCCACCACCGGCACCAGCGCCGTCCACACGGTGCGCGGGGGGCGCCCGCGACGGCGGGTCTCGGCTCGCGTCACGGCACCTCCTGGGCAACGTCCTCGGCAACGTCCTCGCACTTCCGTGCGGGCCGTAGCACCCCGGCCCGTGGCCGTCAGCTTAGGCTGGGTGGACGTCGTGGCCGGTGGAGCTCGTGCCCGGACACCCCTGCACGTGGAAGCGAAGCCCGAGGAGTCCGCGCAGTGCCCAAGTCCAAGGTGCGCAAGAAGTCGGTCTACACCCCGCCCGAGGGGGTGCTGCCGGCCAGTGCCGCGCGCGCCCGCGCCGCCCAGCCCAGCCCGCGGTGGTACGCCGGGGTGATGGTCGCGCTGATGGTGCTCGGCCTGGTGTGGATCGTCGTCTACTACGTCGCCGGTGACCAGATCCCGGTGATGGTGTCCCTGGGCGCCTGGAACTTCGCGATCGGCTTCGGCGCGATGGTCGCCGGGCTGGTCATGTCGATGCGCTGGCGCTGAGGCCCCCGCACCGCCGTCCGTCGGCCCCCTCCCCCGCGGGAGGGGGCCGTCGTCGTCTCAGGCGGTGGTGCCTGCGGGGCCCTCGTCGGCGGGCACCGGGGCGTTGATGCCGGGCTGGTCGTCGAACAGCGCCGGCAGGTAACGCAGCATGAGCGTGGACCAGACCAGGTGGGTGAGCATCGGGGCCTGGATGCCGCCGGTGACCTTGCGCTGCCAGCCGAACAGCACGCCCATGACGACCGAGGCCAGCACCAGCGCCGGGTTGCGGGTGGCCGTGGTGGCCAGCCCGTAGACCGCGGTGGACTTCAGCACCGGGTGGGTGGTCCCGGCCGCGGCGTAGAGCGCCCCGCGGAAGAAGACCTCCTCGGCGGCCCCGTTGGCCAGCGTCGTCGTCGCCACCAGCGCGGGGTTGCCCTGGTGGGCGTAGCGCAGCACCCGGGTGACGGCGGCGTTGAGCACCGGGATCCGCCGGGCGACCAGGGCGGCGCTGTAGAACAGCCCGAACACGCCCACGCCGGTCACGACGGGGGTGATCACCGGGCGGTGCAGCACCTCGCGGGAGGAGCGCATCCACCCCCGGTGCAGCGGCCCGGAGGCGATGCCCCCGGCCACCCACGTGCCCGCCACGGCCATCGTGAGGCCGTAGAACGCCTTGGAGTCCGGCTTCTGGGACAACGAGGTGCCCAGCAGGCCGGCGCCCACCACCGAGACGGCCGCGGTGACCCGCCGGCGGCGGCAGAAGGCCCGGTCGGACTCCCGGTGGTCGCGGGGCACCGGGTCGATCAGCCACGCCGGGGCGCGGGAGGTCACCTGACCCCAGATCCGGTCGGGCACCGAGGCGCGACTCACGAGCGGGCACCGCGGGCGAGCAGCCCCAGCCGCTTGCCCGGTCCCGACGTCCGGCGCCGGTCGGCGGCGCGCTCGCCGAGGGCGACCAGCACCGCCTGGTCGTAGTCCATCGGTTCGAAGGGCACGACCTGCCGGATGGCGTCGTCCTTCACGACCACCTCGTTGGTCATCGAGTCGATGAGCGAGCGGCCGGTCTGCACGTCGACGTCGGTCACCAGCGCCAGCCAGCGGGAGGACAGCTGCGGGCTCAGCAACGGCACCGGGAGCACGAACAGGTGCCGGCCCTGGATGTCGGCCACCCGGGTGAGCATCTCCAGGTACTCCAGCACGTCGGGCCCGCCGACCTCGAAGACCCGGCCCTCGGCCTCGGGCGCCTCCAGCACCCCCACCAGGTAGCGGACGACGTCGGCGACGGCGATCGGCTGGGTCCGGGTGTGCACCCAGCGCGGGGTCACCATCGCCGGCAGGTGGGCCACCAGCTGGCGGGTCATCTCCCAGGAGACGCCGCCGTGGCCGACGACGATGCCGGCCCGCAGCACGGTCACCGGCACGCCGGCACCGCCCAGCAGGCGCTCGACCTCGCGGCGGCTGCGCAGGTGCGCCGACAGGTCGTCGGCGTCGTCCCCGAGGCCGCCCAGGTAGACGATCCGGCGGATCCCGGCGTCGGCGGCCGCCCGGCCGAAGGTGCGCGCGGCCGCGGCGTCCCGGTCCTGGAAGTCGGCTGCGTCCAGGCTGTGCACCAGGTAGTAGGCCGCCTCGCAGCCCTCCATCGCCCGGCGCAACGAGCCCTCGTCGGTCACGTCCCCGGCCACGGCCTCACCGGCGCCCTCGTAGGCATCGGGACGGCGGGTCATGGCCCGCACCCGGTGGCCTTCCTCGACCAGGGCCGACGTGAGTCGACCGCCCACGAAACCCGACGCACCCGTCACCAAGACCTGCATCGGCCCAGCGTCGCGGTTGTGCGCCCGCTCTGCCAGGCGAGGCGTGGGGTCGACTCGACGACCGGCCCGGCGGCCCGACCCGGGTGTGCACCGCTGTGCACAGGTCGACACGGGAGTCCACAGCGTGCCGGGACCGTCACCCCCAGGGTTGTCCACCGAGTGTGGATTCCGGGCTACCTCCGCCGGGCCGCTGACCTGCACCGATGCGGACCGTGTGACGCACGGGGCGCACGACGCAACGGCGTAACTACACGTCTGTTCTTCTGTCCCCACCTGTGCACACAGGTGTGGAGAAGTCGACTCGACCGGTGCGGTGACCTCGCTGCGAGAACGGTCACCCGCCGCTCGTCTACCCGGACGCGCCGCTGGTGAACCGGCAGTTCGTCCCGCGGGTCACCGTCGTCCCACCCGTCTCGGCGGTGAGCGTCCCGGCCCTGTGGACGAACCGCTTGCGACCATGGGGCCGTGCAGTGGTCCACACGTCTCGGGGAGACCGTCGGCGCCGTCGTCGTGGCGGCCGTGCTCGGAGCGGCCGCCCTGGTCGTCGACCCGGTCGGCGCCGTCCTGGTGGGGGGTGCGGCGCTGCTGCTGCTCGCCGTCGCCGTCCGGGACGTGGTGCGCGCCCCCCGGCTGTCGGCCGACGAGGCCGGTGTCGTCGTCCGCACGACCGCGGGCACGACGACGGTGCCGTGGGCCCGGCTGCGGACGCGGGTGCGGACGACCCGTCGGCTGGGCCTGCGCACCACGACGCTGGAGCTGGAGGACACCGCCGAGGACACCGTGCTGCTGGTGCTCGGCCGGCGCGACCTCGGCACCGACCCGGAGCGGGTCGGTGCCGAGCTGCTGCGGCTGCGCCCGGCCGGGAGCTAGCGGAGTCCGCCGAAGACGAGCACCAGGAGGACCGCGACCAGCACGGCGGTCCCGCCGACGGCCAGTGCGGTGCGTCGCCGGGCCCACAGCAGGATCGCAGCCGTCGCGGCACCGGTGACCAGACCACCGAGGTGCCCGAGCAGGGAGACCCCGGGCAGGAAGCTGATCACCAGGTTGATGGCGAGCAGGGTGAGCAGGCCGCGCAGGTCCTGCTTCTGTCGGACGAGCACCACGCCGAAGGCGCCGAGCAGCCCGTAGATGGCTCCGGAGGCCCCGACGACACCGCCGAGGTAGGCGCCGAACAGCTGCAGCGCGGCGGCTCCGCCGAGCGCGGCGACCAGGTAGACGGTCAGGTAGCGCGCCTTGCCCATCATGCGTTCGAGCTCGGAGCCGAACAGCAGGAGGGCGAGCATGTTCAGCGCGAGGTGCACCAGGCTGGCGTGGGTGAACGCGCTGGTGACCACCCGCCACCACTGGCCGTCGTCGACCAGCACCGGGGCGGTGAGCAGCGCGGACTGCAACGGGGAGGAGAAGGTGCGCAGCGGGCTGTTGCCGACGCTGATGGCCGAGATCGCGGTCGCGACGGCCACCGCGACGTTGAGCGCGACGAGGGTGACGGTGACGGTGCCCCAGCGGCGACCGGCGATCTGCAGGCCGGTGGTGCGCTTGGGCTGCCGGACGGTGCGCCGGGCGTCGGCGATCTCCTCGGGGCACTGGAAGCCCACCGAGGCGGGGTGCATGCACTCGGGGCAGATCGGCCGGCCACAGCGGACGCAGGAGATCCGGGTCGGCCGGTCGGGGTGCCGGTAGCAGGTGGTGGCCGGGGGCGCCGGCGGCTGCTCGCCGCCGGCGCCCACCGGGCCGTCGGGCGTGCTCAGCTGCGCTGCACCTCGACCGAGGTGATCACGACGTCCTCGAGGGGCTTGTCGCCACGCGCGGTCGGGACCTTGCCGATGGTGTCGACGACCTTGCGGGACGCGTCGTCGGCCACCTCGCCGAAGATCGTGTGCTTGTTGTTCAGGTGCGGGGTGTTCGTGGTGGTGATGAAGAACTGCGAGCCGTTGGTGCCCGGGCCGGCGTTGGCCATGGCGAGCAGGTAGGGCTTGGAGAACTGCAGGTCGGGGTGGAACTCGTCGCCGAAGCGGTAGCCGGGGCCACCGGTGCCCTGACCGAGCGGGTCGCCGCCCTGGATCATGAAGCCGTCGATGACGCGGTGGAAGATCGTGCCGTCGTAGAGCTTCTCGGTGGTCTTGGCCCGGGATCGGGGGTCGACCCACTCGCGGCTGCCCTCGGCGAGCTCGGCGAAGTTGGCGACGGTCTTGGGGGCGTGGTCCGGGAACAGGTCCACGGTGATGTCGCCGTGGTTGGTGTGCAGGACTGCGCGCCGTGCAGGAGTCGATTCGGTCACCCGCCCATCGTCCCACCTCCCGGCGGCGCCGACGACCCGGTCAGAGGACGGCGACGACGGCCTGGGCCAGCTCCCGGGCCTGCAGGCTGGACGCCTGGTTGATGGTGACCACGACGACCAGGGTCCCGTCGGCCACCGCCAGCACGGTCCCGCCGTCGGTGCTGGCGATCCCGCCGCCGTCGGCGATGTCGTCGACCGCGGTGCCGCCGATGCCCGCGACCCGCTGCACCGCGGCGGTCTGCGCGGCGATCGCGTCGGTGGCCTGGCTGACCTCGACGGTCGCCGCGGCCTCGTCGTTCGGCTTGAGGAAGGTGCAGGTGGGCGGGGGACCACCGGGGACGCCGGTGGTGGTGACCGTGGGGGTCTGCTGGCCGACGGTGTCCTGGACGGTGGCGGTGTCCAGGTAGGGGCAGTCCTGCTCGACGGTCTCCGGGGTGGGCGCGACGGTCGTCGTCGGCGCGGCCGCCGTGGTCGTCGCCGATCCTGGGGCGGCCGTCGACGCGCTGGTGGGGGCGGCGACCGGCTCCTCGGCGCTGCCGCAGCCGGTGAGGACGACGGACAGCGCGACGGCGATCGCGGCCGGGGCCGCCCGGTGGAGGGTGCGCACGCGGTGAGTCTGGCTCATCCCGGGCAGGGCCGGCGGGAGGTGGTGCGGTGGGTGGAGACGAGGGGAATCGAACCCCTGACCCCCGCCTTGCAAAGGCGGTGCTCTACCAATTGAGCTACGTCCCCGGTGCGGTGCGCACGGTACCGCGGTGGGTCTAGCGGGTGGGTGTGCTGACCGCCTCGGGCCCGCTGGTGGCCTCGGCCCAGAGGCCGGTGTCGCCGCGGGCGGCGGAGCGCTTGCGGACCGCGACCAGGGCCGCGACGGCCAGCGCTGCGCCGGCGAGGGTCTTCAGCACGGGTGGGGACCTCCTCGACGAGTCGGCTCCCGCGGCTGCGGGGTGACCGGTGTCCGTCGCGGCGCCGGGAGGGCCCCACGGCGGTGCACGGGTGGGCCTGGGAGGACTTGAACCTCCGGCCTCATCCTTATCAGGGATGCGCTCTAACCGTCTGAGCTACAGGCCCGTGAACCTCGGAAAGCATACGTGGAGCTGTTCCGGCCACCGCACACGGGGTCCTCAGAGGCCAGCGGAGGACCCGACATCGCGACGGGACCGTCCGAGTCCCCGACGAGCGGGGGGCCGGAGGCCTCCCCGAGGAGGGGCGCAACGGCTCACCAAGAGCCGGGGACGGCTCCTGGTGGCGGTGCGATGCGGAGCATCGCCGTGGACCTAGTCGCGCTCGGAGAGCGTGACCTCCAGGCCACCGACCAGGTCGGAGCACAGGTTGTAGATGAACGTCCCGACGGTGCACAGCGCGGTGAACAGCACGATGTTGACCGCGCCGATGACCGCGGCGCCACCGAAGACGATGCCGGGGGTGATGACGTCGGCGGGTGCGCCGTCGGTCACCCCGGCGGTGGAGCCGAGCTGGCCGATGAGGTCGTTGACGGTGGTGAAGACACCCAGGCCGTTGAGCACGCCGTAGAGCACGCCGACGGCGACCATCCAGACGAAGAACAGCGCGATCGCCAGGACCAGCGAGATCTTCAGCGCCGACCACACGTCGATGTGCCGCAGCTGCAGCCGGGCCCGGCGGGGTCCGCGGCCGCCCTTGGTCTTGGTGGTGCCCGAGGACTCGCCGGAGCTCCCGGAACCGCTGTTGCCGGACCCACCGGTGGGTCGTCCGGGACCGCCCGGGCCGGTGCCCCCGCCACCACCGGTGCCGGTGGCCGGGGCGGCTGCGGCCGGGGTGACCCGGGCTGCCGCGGGGCGCTCGGCGGCCGGGGCGCGGCCGCCCTGCGCGGAGGAGGTCCGGGTGGCGGCTGCGCCGACGGCGGCACCAGCGGCACCAGCGGCTGCGGCCCGGGCGGCGGGCTGCTTCGGGGGGGCCTGCTTGGGCGGGGTCGCCTTGGGCGCCGGCGGCGCGGCGGGGGGCGTGACCGCCGGCTGCTGGGCCGTGGCCGGCTGGGGCGCCGGCGCGGGGAGGGTGGCGGCCTTCGTCGTCCCACCCTGGTCGGCGGGACGGGCCGGGGTGGCACCGCCCCAGCCGGGGGCGGTCGTGGGGGCCGACGGCCTGCCCGCGGCCGAGGAACCGGTCGGGGCCGCGGGGGCCGCCCCGTTCGCCGGCGTCGCCTGCGTGCCCGGTCCCTGCGACGGCCGTCCGGCGTCGTCGCGGACCGAGCCCTGTGTCCGGTCGCTCATGCCGTACTCCCGTCCCCGGGCGACTCTCGTCGCCCCCTCGCACTCGACACGCTCCCGGGCGGGAGGGCGTCGGTGCATCGGTCAGTCCCGTGCGCGCTCCAGACAGGCCGGGGCCGGACTGGTGAGTCCGGCCCCGGGTCTGGCATCACGCCTCAGCCTAGGCGTCGGGCTCGTCGTTGTCCGTCGTGCGGGCGATCGCCACGATCGTCACGTCCTCCGGCAAGTTCATGAGCTTGACGCCCATGGTCGCGCGGTCCTTGTTGTGCCGGACCCCGTTGACCGGGGTGCGGATGACGCCGCCGGTGGAGGTGATGGCGTAGAGCTCGTCGCCGAGCACCACCGACAGGGCCCCGACCAGCACGCCCTTGCGGGACTTGGGGTCGGCGGTGAGCACGCCCTTGCCGCCGCGGTTCTGCTCCGGGTAGTTCTCGATCCCGGTCCGCTTGGCGTAGCCGCCCTCGGTGGCCACCAGGACGTCGACGCCCTCGGTCACCACGATCATCGACAGCAGCCGGTCGTCGTCGGACAGCGAGATGCCGCGCACGCCCTCGGTGGCCCGGCCCATCGGCCGCAGCTGGGCGTCGTCGGCCTTGAAGCAGATGCTCATCGCCCGGCTGGTGACCAGCAGCAGGTTCTGCTCCGGGTCGATCAGCGAGGCCCCGACCAGCTCGTCGCCGTCGCGCAGGTTGATCGCGATGACGCCGCCGCTGCGCGGGGAGTCGAAGTCGGCCAGCCGGGTCTTCTTCACCTGGCCGTTCGCCGTGGCCAGCACCAGGTACGGCGCGACCGTGTAGTCCTTGATCTGGATGACCTGGGCGATCTTCTCGTCGGGCTGGAAGGCCAGGATGTTGGCCACGTGGGCACCGCGCGCGGTCCGGGCGGCCTCGGGCAGCTCGTAGGCCTTGGCCCGGTAGACCCGGCCCTTGTTGGTGAAGAACAGGATCCAGTCGTGGGTGGAGCCCACGAAGAACTGCTGGATCAGGTCGTCCTGCTTCAGCGTGGCGCCCATGACGCCCTTGCCGCCGCGGCGCTGGGACCGGTACAGGTCGGCCTTGGTGCGCTTGGCGTAGCCGGTGCGGGTGATCGTGACGACCACCTGCTCCTCGGCGATGAGGTCCTCCATGGACACGTCGCCGTCGTGGGCGATGAAGTTGGTCCGCCGGTCGTCGCCGTACTTGTCGACGATCTCCTTGAGCTCGTCGCGGACGATCTGCCGCTGGCGCTCGGGGGAGTCCAGGATCGCCTGCAGCTCGGCGATGCGGGCCTCGATCTCGGCCAGCTCGTCGATGATCCGCTGGCGCTCGAGGGCGGCCAGTCGGCGCAGCTGCAGGTCCAGGATGCTCAGCGCCTGGACCTCGTCGACGTCGAGCAGGTCCATCAGACCGGTGCGGGCGGTCTCGGCGGACTCGCTGGCCCGGATGAGGGCGATCACCGCGTCGAGCTGGTCCAGCGCCTTGGCCCAGCCGCGCAGGATGTGCGCGCGCTCCTCGGCCTTGCGCAGCCGGTAGCGGGTGCGCCGCTGGATGACCTCGACCTGGTGGGCGACCCAGTAGCGGATCAGCTCGTCCAGCCGCAGCGTGCGGGGCACCCCGTCGACGATGGAGAGCATGTTGCAGCCGAACGTCGTCTGCAGCTGGGTGTGCTTGTAGAGGTTGTTCAGCACGACCTTGGCGACGGCGTCGCGGCGCAGGGTGATGACCAGCCGGCGGCCCACCCGGTCGGAGGACTCGTCGGCGATCTCGGAGATCCCCTGCAGCCGGCCGTCGCGCACGCCCTCGGCGATGGACTCGGCCAGGTTGTCGGGGTTGACCTGGTAGGGCAGCTCGGTGACGACCAGCTGCACCCGGCCCCGGCTGTCCTCCTCCACGGCGACGACGGCGCGCATGCGCACCGAGCCGCGACCGGTCCGGTAGGCGTCCTCGATGCCGTCCCGGCCGACGATCAGGCCGTGGGTCGGGAAGTCCGGGCCCTTGACCACGGCCATGCAGGCGGCCAGGGCCTCCTCGGCCGGGGCCGTGGGGTTGTCCAGCATCCAGTAGACGGCGTCCGCCACCTCGCGCAGGTTGTGCGGGGGCATGTTGGTCGCCATCCCGACCGCGATCCCGGCCGAGCCGTTGACCAGCAGGTTCGGGATGCGCCCCGGCAGGACCAGGGGCTCCATGTTCTTGCCGTCGTAGTTGGGCTGGAAGTCGACGGTGTCCTCGCCGATGTCGGCGAGCATCTCCATCGCCAGCGGCGTCAGCCGGGCCTCGGTGTACCGCATCGCGGCGGCCGGGTCGTTGCCCGGGGAGCCGAAGTTGCCCTGGCCGTCGATCAGCGGGTACCGCATCGACCAGGGCTGGGCCAGCCGCACGAGGGCGTCGTAGATCGAGGAGTCACCGTGCGGGTGGTAGTTGCCCATCACCTCGCCGACGACGCGGGCGCACTTGACGGTGGCCCGGTCGGGGCGGAAGCCCTGGTCGTACATCGCGAAGAGGACGCGGCGGTGCACGGGCTTGAGCCCGTCACGCACCTCGGGCAGCGCTCGACCGACGATGACGCTCATCGCGTAGTCGATGTAGCTGCGCTGCATCTCCTCTTGCAGGTCGACCGGTTCGATCCGGTCGCGGCTGGGGGTCTCCGTCACGGTTCAGTTCTCCACAAGTCGATGCACAGCGGGGGACAAACGCCAGGTCACACGTCGAGGAAGCGGACGTCCTTGGCGTTGCGGGTGATGAAGGACCGCCGTGCCTCGACGTCCTCGCCCATCAGGATGCTGAAGAGCTCGTCGGCGGCGGCCGCGTCGTCCAGGGTGACCAGCGAGAGGATCCGGGACTCCGGGTTCATCGTGGTCTCCCACAGCTCCTTGGCGTCCATCTCGCCCAGGCCCTTGAAGCGCTGGATCGCGTCCTCCTTGGGCAGCTTGCGGCCCTCGGCGGCCCGGGCCTTGAGCAGGGCGTCGCGCTCGGCGTCGGTGTAGACGTACTCGTCGCCGAGCTTGGCGCCCCACTTGATCTTGTACAGCGGCGGGTTGGCCAGGTAGACGTAGCCGGCCTCGACCAGCGGGCGCATGAAGCGGAACAGCAGGGTCAGCAGCAGCGTGCGGATGTGCTGGCCGTCGACGTCGGCGTCCGCCATCAGGATGATCTTGTGGTAACGGAGCTTGGCGATGTCGAACTCGTCGTGGATGCCGGTGCCGAAGGCGGTGATCATCGCCTGGACCTCGGTGTTCTTCAGCACCCGGTCGATGCGGGCCTTCTCGACGTTGATGATCTTGCCGCGGATGGGCAGGATCGCCTGGTACATCGAGTCGCGGCCGGACTTGGCCGAACCGCCGGCCGAGTCGCCCTCCACGATGTAGACCTCGGAGTTGCGCGGGTCGGTGGAGCGGCAGTCGGCGAGCTTGCCCGGCAGGCCGGTGGAGTTCAGCGGGCTCTTGCGGGCCAGCTTGCGGGCGTCCTGCGCGGCGCGGCGGGCCCGGGCGGCCGAGCTGGCCTTGGTGATGATCGTCTTGGCCTCGCCGGGGTTGGCCTCGAACCAGTGGCTGATCTGCTCGTTGCAGGTCTTCTGCACGAAGCCCTTGACCTCGGTGTTGCCCAACTTGGTCTTCGTCTGGCCCTCGAACTGCGGGTCGCCGAGCTTCACCGAGACGATCGCGGCCAGGCCCTCGCGGATGTCCTCGCCGGTCAGCTTGTCCTCGGGCTTGTCCTTGAGGATCTTCTTGTCCACCGCGTAGCGGTTGACGATCGAGGTCAGCGCCGCGCGGAAGCCCTCCTCGTGGGTGCCGCCCTCGTGGGTGTTGATCACGTTGGCGAACGTGTGCACCGACTCGGAGTACGCGCTGGACCACTGCATCGCGACGTCGACGCTCATGGCCATGTCGTTCTTGCCGACGCCCTCGGCGCCGAAGCTGACGATGGACTTGTGGATGGCGTCCTTCTTGGCGTTCAGGTGCGCCACGTAGTCGGCCAGGCCACCGTCGTACTTGTAGGTCACCTCGGTCGGCTCGAAGGGCTTGCCGTCCTCGACCGCGGGCTCGGCGGCCAGGGTCAGGATGTCCTCGGCGGCGGCCTCGGCCTCGACCTGCGTGCGGCGCTCGTCGCGCAGCTTGATGGTCAGGCCCTTGTTCAGGAACGCCATCTCCTGCAGCCGACGGCGGATCGTGTCGTAGTCGTAGACCGTGGTCTCGAAGATCGACCCGTCGGACCAGAAGGTGATCGAGGTGCCGCGCCGCTCGGTGGGGCCGACCTCCTCGAGCGGGCCGGGCACGGTGTCGCGGTAGCGCTGGTGGTACTCCATGCCGTTGCGCCAGATGGTCACGTCCACCTCGGTGGACAGTGCGTTGACCACGGTGACGCCGACGCCGTGCAGACCGCCGGAGACGCCGTAGGACTTGCCGTCGAACTTGCCGCCGGCGTGCAGGATCGTCATGACGACCTCGACGGTGGGCCGCTTCTCCACCGGGTGGATGTCGACCGGGATGCCACGGCCGTTGTCCACGACCCGCACGCCGCCGTCGTCGAGCAGGGTGACCTCGACGGTGTCGCAGAAGCCGGCCAGCGCCTCGTCCACGGCGTTGTCCACGACCTCCTGCACCATGTGGTGCAGGCCGCGGATGCCGGTGGAGCCGATGTACATGCCGGGGCGCTTGCGGACCGCCTCGAGCCCCTCGAGGACGGTGATCGAGCTGCCGGAGTAGGCGTTCTGCTGCTCCTGGGACTCAGTGCTGGGTCGAGCGACCACGTGGGGCCCTTCTCTCGCGCGACGCCGCACGGGCCCCCGTGGTGACCGGCCGCGGCGGTGCGGCAGGGGCTCAGGGAGGCACACGGCGGGCTGCTGGCGGTGTGACCCCTCGATCGTACCGGGTCCCTGCCACCAGGATGCGCCGTCCACGCCCTGACGTCGTCCGTGAGCCTTGATCGTGAGGCCGTCCACCACCCCTCCCGTCCCCGCCCCTCCCGCGCCCTCCACGGACGGGTGAGGCGGATGGGGCAGGACCAGGCCAGAATCGGCCGGGTGACCCACGACCCCGTGTGCCTGGTGACCGGTGCCTCCGGACACGTCGGGGGTGCGCTGGTCCCGGCGCTGCTGGGCGCCGGGCACCGCGTCCGGGTGCTCACCCGGGACGCCGACCGGCTGGCCGGGCGGCCCTGGCTGGACGACGTCGAGGTGGTCGTCGGGGACGCCGCCGACGCCGACCTGGTGGCCCGGGCCTGCGCCGGGGTCGACGTCGTCCACTGGCTGGTGCACGCCCTGGACACCGGACCCGGGTTCGCCGCGGCCGACCGCGCGACGGCCCGGGTGGTCGCCCGCGCGGCCCGGGGCGCCGGGGTGCGCCGGCTGGTCTACCTGGGCGGACCCCGACCGGCCGACGAGGCGCTCTCGGCGCACCTGCTCTCCCGCGAGGAGGTGGGTGCGCTGCTGCTGGAGTCCGGGGTGCCCACCGTCGTGCTGCGCGCGGCCATGGTGGTCGGCCCGGGCTCGGCGAGCTTCGAGATGCTGCGGCACGTGACGGAACGGCTGCCCGTCCTCCCCGCCCCCGGGTGGGTGGAGACCCGGGTGCAGCCGGTCGCCCTGCGCGACGTCGTCACCGCCCTGGTCGGCTGCGCGACCCTGCCGGCCGAGGTGCACGGTGCGTTCGCCCTCGCCGGCCCGGACGTGCTGACCTACGCCGAGCTGGTGCAGCGCTACGCCGCGGTCGCCGGGCTCGGGCGCCGGCGCTTCCTGCGGGTGCCGGACGCCGGCCCGGCTCTGGCCGCCTGGGGCGTCGCCGCGCTCACCCCGGTGTCCCGGGAGCTGGCCCGCTCGTTGGTCGAGTCGCTGCCCAACACCGTCGTCGCCGCGGACGACGGGGTCTGGTCGGTCCTCGACGCCCCGCCCCGGCTGGGCTTCGAGGACGCCGTCCGGGCCGCGCTGGCGGGTCAGACCAGCAGCTGAGCCGTGGCCAGCTCGCGGTAGAGCGGGTCGGTCTCGACCAGCTCGTCGTGCGTGCCGACGGCGACCACCCGGCCCCCGTCGAGCACCACGATCTGGTCGGAGTCCCGCACCGTGGACAGCCGGTGGGCCACGACGAGCAGGGCCCGGTCCTGGGCGGCGGTGGCCAGGGTCTGCCGCAGCAGGGTCTCGTTGCGGGCGTCCAGGCTGGCCGTCGGCTCGTCGAGCAGCAGCAACGCCGGGCGGGCCAGCAGCGAGCGGGCGATCGCCAGCCGCTGCCGCTCCCCGCCGGAGAGCAGCACGCCGTCGTCGCCGACCGCCACGTCCAGGCCCAGGGGTGACCGGGTGACCACCGGGGTCAGGCCGACGTCGGCCAACGCCGCCCAGAGCGCGGGCTCCGGGGTGTCCGGGGCGGCGAGCAGCAGGTTCTCCCGGATGGTGCCGGCCAGCACCGGGGCCTCCTGCTCGACGTAGCCGATCGCGGCCCGCAGCTGGGCGCGCGGCAGCTCCCGCACGTCGGCGCCCGCCCAGCGGACCGACCCGCCGCTGATCGGGTAGAAGCCCTCGACCAGCGCCAGGAGGGTGGACTTGCCCGCGCCCGAGGGCCCGACCAGCGCCGTGCGGGTGCCGGCCGGGACGGCGAAGGAGACCCCGGAGAGCACCCGGGTGCCGTCCGGGTAGCCGAAGTCGACGTCGCGGAGCTCCAGCAGGGGGACCGGGTCACCGGCCGCCGGCAGCCGCGGGGACGTGGTGGTGCCGGGCCGCTCGGCGACGTCGTCCCGTTCGGGGGTCAGCGACAGCACCTCCTGCACGCGGGCGAGTGCGCCGAGCCCGGTCTGCAGCTCGGTGTAGGCCCGGATGACCTGACCCAACGGCATGACCAGCAGGAACAGGTAGAGGATGAAGGCGACCAGGTCGGCGACCTCGATCGCGCCGGTGGCCACCCGGTAGCCGCCCAGGCCGAGCACCGCCAGGAACGCGCCCTGCACGGCGATGCCGCTGGCCGGGGACACCAGCGCCTGCAGCCGGGCGACGGCGACGCCGGCGGAGAACGCCTTCTCCGCCGAGGACCCCACGGTGGCCACCTCGCGGCCGGTGGCCCCGCTGGCCCGGATGGTGCGCACTGCCGACAACGACCGTTCCACCGCGGCGCTCATCGCGCCGACCTGCTCCTGGGCCTGGCGGGAGAGCACCCGCACCCGGCGGGCAGCGGCGATGGCCACCCCCACGCCGATGCTGACGCTGGCCAGGGTGACCAGCAGCAACAGGCCGTCGACCAGCGCCATCGCGATCAGCGCGCCGATGCCGACGACCAGCGAGCCGCCGATCTCCACCACCCCGCTGGTCACCGCCGAACGCAGCAGGGTGGTGTCCGAGCCGACCCGGCTCATCAGGTCCCCGGTGCGCCGCCGGTCGTACTCGGCGACCGGGAGCCGGAGCAACCGGTCGGCCAGCGTCCGCCGGGTGGTGAGGACGACGCCCTCGGCGGTGCGCTGCAGCAGGTACTGCTGGCCGGCACCGAGCACCGCGGCCGCGACCAGGACGACGACCAGGGTCGCCACCACCGGCAGCAGGGGCGTCTGCGCCCCCACCGCGGTGATCACCCGCGACACCAGCAGCGGCTGGGTGAGCGCGGCCGCCGCCGACACCAGCGAGAGCAGGGCGGCCGCGATCAGCGCCCGCCGGTGCGGGCGCAGCAGGGGCAGCAGCTCGCGCAGCCCCGCGGTGGGTGACTCGGGCTGGTCGGTGGTGGTCAGGGCGGGCTCAGTACGCGCTGGCCAGCGCGGCGGTGACCGCGGCCAGGATCCGGGCGTGGTGCTGGATGAGCAGCGGGCGGTTGCCGTCGGGCCGGACGGCGGCCACGAAGCCCTCGGCCGACCACAGCTCGTCGCCGTCGTCGGAGCCCAGCAGGGCCTGCCGGACCACCGGGTCCTCGACCAGCCGGCGCACCTGCGGGCCGTCCTCGGGCACCAGCAGCACCCAGCGCTGGTCGAACTCGGGGTCACCGCTGGGGATCTGCAGCTGGCCGCCGGTGCCGTGCCGCCAGAAGCGGGCGGGGGTCAGCCGGAAGGCCGGCGCACCGCCGAGCACGGGGGCCGCGGTGACGGCGTGGGTGGCCACCCAGGCCTGGCCGACCGGGGAGACGATGTCGAAGGCGACCAGGTCCAGGCCGGCGTCCCGGCCGCGCAGGACGTTGCTGGGGACCTCGCTCTTGGCCGGGCGGACCGGGGCGCTGCGGGTCAGGGCGACGAGCGGGGCGTCCTGCGGGCCGGTGCCGTCGCTGGGGGTCCAGCCGTGGGCGGCACCCCAGGCCTGGGTGTCCATCCAGGTGCCGGCCTCCCGCGGGCGGTAGACCTCCTCCAGCGCGGTGGGCTTGCGCGGCGGGCGGTCCACCGGCGGGCGGTTGCGGCCGCCGCCGAAGAGCCCGCCGAACAGGCCCCCGCGGCGCGGCTCCTCCTGCACGGGGGGCTGCTGCGGCTGGTCCCACGGCTCGGGCTGCTGCGGCGGGTCCCAGGCGGCGGGCTGCTGCGGCGGAGGCGGGGTGGCCTCCCAGTCCTGCTCCGGGGGCGCCGGCTGCTGGGCCGGCGGGGTGGCCGACTGCTGGCTGCGGTCGGGCTCGGCCGGGGGGAGCGACCAGCCCGGCGGCTCCCAGGCCCGGGACTGGTCGCCGTCGGCCGGCTGGTCCTCGGGTCGGTCGGAACCGTCGCGGGGGGTCGTCATCGCCTGGCTCGCTCTCGGGGTCGGTGTGCGGATCGGGGTGGGCGGGTGCTCAGCCGTAGGTGTCGCGCGGGCCGCGGCCACGCACGGTCCGCGGGCCCTTCTTCCAGCTGGGCGCCGTCGGACCGACAACGCGCAACCGGGTCACGACGTCCCCACCGACGCCGCCGCCCAACCCCCCGTGCAGCTTGGCCAGGATCGTCGGGGCCATCATCCGCAGCTGGGTCGCCCAGGCTGTGGACTCCGCGACCACGGTCAGCTCGCCCTCGCTCAGCGACTGCGGGCTGCAGTGCGCGGCGATGTCGGCCCCGACCAGGGCGTCCCACCGGCCGAAGACCGAGCCGACCTTCGTGCGCTCGCTCCAGTCCTGGTGGCTGACCAGGGAGTCGACCAGCGCCCCCAGCGTCTGCGGGTCGTCGGCGCCGGGGTGCGCCCCGGTCCAGGACCTCCGCGGCCCGGCGACCCGGCGCCGGGTGGGCTTGGGCCGGGCGGCCGAGGCGGCCCGGGCGGCGTCCAGGGCTGCGCGGGCGATGTCGCTGGGCCGGGCGGGGCGTCCGGGCTCAGTCACGCGTCCCAGCATCCTCCGGATCGGCGAGCACGTGCGCTCCTCCACCCACGACCTCGACCCGGGTGCCGCGGAGCGCCGCCGGCACGTCCTCGGCCACGGCAGCGGTGATCAACGTCTGCTCGGCGGTACGCGCGACCTCGGCCAGCGCGGTGCGCCGGCCGGCGTCGAGCTCGGCGAACACGTCGTCGAGCACCAGCACCGGCTCCTCGCCGTCGGCCCGCAGGAGCTGGAAGCAGGCGAGCTTCAGCGCCAGCGCGAACGACCAGGACTCGCCGTGGCTGGCGTAGCCCTTGGCCTGCGCCGGGCCCAGGTGCAGCACCAGGTCGTCGCGGTGCGGGCCCACCAGGGTGACCCCGCGGTCGACCTCGTCCTTGCGCCGCTCCTCGATCCGTCGGGCCAGCGCCGCGGTCAGCTCGGCCGCCGTCGGGAGACCCCAGCCGGGCAGGAACGCCGTCCCGTCCCCGGCCAGCGGGACCGTGCTCGTGTACCCGAGGCTCGCCCGGTCGGCGCCGTCCCCGGCGACCCCGGCGTAGGCCTCGGTCACGTGCGGGGCCAGGTCGGTGGCCAGCTGCAGGCGGGCGGCCAGGAGCTGACCGCCCAGGTCGGCGAGGTGGCCGTCCCACACCTCGAGGGTGGCCAGCGCGTTCCCGCGGGCCAGCTTCGCCGTCTTCAGCAGGGCGTTGCGCTGCTTGAGCACCCGGTCGTAGTCCGACCGGACCCCGGCCAGCCGCGGGGTGCGGCTGGCCAGGAGCTCGTCGAGGAAGCGGCGGCGCTCGGTCGGGTCACCACGCACCAGGGCGAGGTCCTCGGGGGCGAAGAGCACCGTCTTGACCAGGCCGAGGAGCTCCCGCGGCCGGGGCAGCGGGGAGCGGTTGACCCGCACCCGGTTGGCCCGGCCGGGGTTGATCTCGACCTCGACCAGCAGCTCCCGGTCGTCCTTGCGCAACGCCGCCCGGACGACGGCCTGCTCGGCGCCGTGCCGGACCAGCGGTGCGTCGGAAGACACCCGGTGGCTGCCCAGCGTCGCCAGGTAGCCGATCGCCTCGACCAGGTTGGTCTTGCCCTGGCCGTTGCGCCCGACGAAGACCGTCGGACCCGGCGTCAGCGGCAGGTCGACGGCCTCCCAGCTGCGGAAGGACCCCAGCTGCAGGTGTCTCACGTACATGAAGGACCCCCTCGCCCCCCGAACCTCGCAGGCTCGGTCCGGGCCCCTGCGAGGGGGCCGATCAGTTCGGAGTCTTCGACGCTGCTGCTAGGCGGGGTCTTCGACCTCGCGGGCCTTGACCGCGTGGCCGCCGAACTGGTTCCGCAGCGCGGCGACGGCCTTCATCGTCGGGCTGTCGTCCTGCCGGGAGGAGAACCGGGCGAACAGCGAGGCCGAGATCGCCGGCATCGGCACCGCGTGCTCGATGGCCTGCTCCACGGTCCAGCGGCCCTCTCCGGAGTCGGCGGCCCAGCCGGTGATGTCGTCCAGGCCCGGGTCCTCCTGCAGCGCGCGGACCAGCAGGTCCAGCAGCCAGGAGCGGATGACGGTGCCCTGGGTCCAGGAGGCGATGACGCCGGGGACGTCCTCGACGAGGTCGACCGCGGCCAGCAGCTCGTAGCCCTCGCCGTAGGCCTGCATCATCGCGTACTCGATGCCGTTGTGGACCATCTTCGAGAAGTGCCCGGCGCCCACGGGACCGGCGTGCACGAAGCCCGCGCCCTCACCGGCCGGGGAGTCGGTCTCGGTGGAGACCGGCGGCTTGAGGGCGTCGAAGACCGGCTGGACCTTGGCCACGTCCTCCTTCGTCCCGCCGACCATCAGCGCGTAGCCGTTCTCCAGGCCCCAGACACCGCCGGAGACGCCGGCGTCGACGTAGCCGATGCCCTTGGTGGCCAGGAGGTCGGCGTGCACCTTGTCGTCGGTGAACTTCGAGTTCCCGCCGTCGACGACGACGTCACCGGCCTCCAGCAGGTTCCCCAGCGCCTCGACGGTCTCCCGGGTCGGGTCACCGGCCGGGACCATCACCCAGACGACGCGGGGTGCGCTCAGCGCACCGACCAGCGACTCCAGGCTGTCGACGTCCTGCAGCTCGGGCGAGCGGTCGTAGCCGACGACCTCGTGCCCGGCGCGGCGCAGCCGCTCGCGCATGTTGCCGCCCATCTTGCCCAGTCCGATCAGGCCCAGCTGCACGTCGTGTCTCCTCGTTCGATGTGGTCGCCGGAGGTCGTTGCCCCCCGGCCCCGTCGCAGGGTCCCACGGCGAGCTCGCGAGTCGTGGGGGGCGACGGGGTCCTTCCTCAGCCCGGCAGGCGGACGGGCATGATCAGGTAGCGGTAGGAGCCGGGCCGGACCGCGCCGTCCTCGCTGGGCTCCTCGTGGCCGGACAGCACCGCGGGCTTGAGCGCGCTGGTGAAGTCCATCCGGGCCCGCTCGGTGTGCACGGCGGCGAGGCCGTCGAGCAGGAACGTCGGGTTGAAGCCGATGGTCAGCGGGTCGCCGTCGAACTCGACGTCGCAGCGTTCCTCGGCCTGGCCCTCGTCGTCGGTGCCACCGGCGCGCAGGGTGACCTGCCCGGGGGTGAACTCGCAGCGCAGCGGCGTGCCGCGCTCGGCGACCAGGGCCACGCGCTTCGCGGCGTCGGTGAACAGCCCGACCGGCAGCGTGGCGTGGGAGGCCGACTCGTTCGGCATGATCGCCCGGTACTTGACGAACTCGGCGTCCAGCAGCCGGGTGGTGGTCTGCCGGTCCTTGCCGCTCATGCCGAGGATGCCCTCGCCGGAGCCGCCCGAGGACAGCGACAGCACGACCTCGGGTCCGCTGGTCAGCGTCTTGGCCGCGTCGGCGAGCGTGCGCGCGGGCACGAGGACCGCGGCCGAGAGACCCGGGGTCTCCGGGCGCCACGCGAACTCGCGGACCGCGAGCCGGTAGCGGTCGGTGGCGGCCAGGGTGACCAGGTCGCCCTCGATCTCCAGCCGGACGCCGGTGAGCATCGGCAGCGTGTCGTCGCGGCCGGCGGCCACGGCGACCTGGCCGACGGCCTCGGCGAAGGCGTCGCTGTCCACGACCCCCGCGGTCGAGGGCATCGAGGGCAGCGACGGGTAGTCCTCGACCGGGAGCGTGGGCAGCGAGAACTTGGCGTTGCCACAGCTGATGGACAGCCGGGCGCCCTCGGCGACGACGTCGACGGCCTGCGGGGGCAGAGCCCGGGTGATCTCGGCCAGGAGCCGGCCGGGGACCAGGGCGCGACCGCTCTCGCTGGACTGCACGTCCACCTCGGACCGCGCGGAGACCTCGTAGTCGAAGCCGGAGACCGACAGCTGGTTGCCCTCGACCTCGAGCAGGATCCCGGCGAGGACCGGCACCGACGGTCGCGGGGGGAGGCTGCGCGCCGTCCACGCCACCGCGTCGGCGAGCACCTCACGTGCCACCCGGAACTTCATGTCGTGTCCACCCCTGCTCGTCCTGCTCGGTCTGGTGCTGCTGTCTCGGTCCAGCTCGGACCAGCGGTCCCGCTGCCGGTGCCGCGTCATCCTCCCCTGCGATCGACCCCGGCGTCGACCTGCCCCTGCACGGAGCCCCCCGGGTCGGTGCTGCTCGTCCGTGTCGACTCGTCGACCGGCACGTGCACACCCAGTGTGTGGTTCAAGGACTCCTCGAGGGACATCACTCATCACCGTCATCACAGGTGTGGGTACTGGGGACCGAGCCCTTCCGCCCAGGTCAGGCCGTGAGTGCCCCTGTTGGCCCGCTGTGGGCCGGTGACCGTCTCCCTGGGGTCGACTTGGGGACACAGGAGCCCGCGTCCACCGGTGACCGTCCTCCTCCACCCCTGGTCCACCCGCTCTCCCGCCCGATCCCCCCGTCGGTCCCCAGGGCGCACGTCACCCCCCGCAGGGGGGACGGCGCTGGGGAGCACCTCGGGACGGGCTGGGGGTGGAGGGGGGTCGACATGGGGACACGGTGTGGACGGCGAGGGCCGGTGAGCGGGTCCGCCGGGACGGTCACCGACCCTCGTCCGGGTGCAGCGACGTGACCTGCGCGGACGCAGCGTGACCAACCGTGGTGACCCTGGGTGGAGCGGTGCACACGCGATCTCCCCAGGCTGTGCACAGAGCTGGGGACAACGAGACCCGTGGGGCAGCCCGGTGCTCAGGCGACTGCGCAGAGTCACCAGGACGGGTGAGGCGTGCCGGTCGCCGAGTCGACCCCCGAGCCCGGTCACCCGGCCGGTCACCACCCCCACCGACGAGAAGCGCCCTCTTCGACGTCCCCCACGACGAGAAGCGCCCTTCTCGTCAGGAGTCCTGACGAGAAGGGCGCTTCTTGCAACGGTGCGGGTGCAGGGGCACCCGGGGCCTCACTGGCGGGCGCGGCTCTTGATGCGGGCGGTGAGCTCGGTGACCTGGGTGTAGGTGGCGCGGCGCTCGCTCATCAGCCCGGTGATCTTCTTGACCGCGTGCATGACCGTGGTGTGGTCCTTGCCGCCGAAGGACGCCCCGATGCGGGGCAGGGACAGCTCGGTCAGCTCACGGCACAGGTACATCGCGATCTGCCGGGCGTTGACCAGGGTGCGCGAGCGGTTGGCGCCCTGCAGCTCCTCCATCGTCACGGAGAAGTACTCGGCGGTGGCGGCCATGATGATCGCCGCGGTGATCTGTGGGCCCTGCTCGTCGCTGATCAGGTCCTTGAGCACCAGCTCGGCCAGCGCCAGGTCCACGGGCTGCTTGTTCAGGCTGGCGAAGGCGGTCACCCGGATCAGGGCGCCCTCGAGCTCGCGGATGTTGGTCTGCACCTTGCTGGCGATGAACTCCAGCACCGCGTCGGGGGCCTGCAGCCGCTCCCCCCACGCCTTCTTGCGCAGGATCGCGATCCGGGTCTCCAGGTCCGGCGCCTGGACGTCGGTGATCAGACCCCACTCGAAGCGGGTGCGCAGCCGGTCCTCCAGCGTCGTCAGCTTCTTGGGCGGCCGGTCGGAGGTGATCACGATCTGCTTGCTGGCGTTGTGCAGCGTGTTGAAGGTGTGGAAGAACTCCTCCTGGGTGCGCTCGGCACGCTCCAGGAACTGGATGTCGTCGATCAGCAGGAAGTCGATGTCCCGGTAGCGACGGCGGAAGTCCTCGGCCCGCCCGGAGTGCACCAGGTTGATGAACTCGTTGGTGAACTCCTCGGTCGACACGTAGCGGACCCGGACGTTGGGGAACATCCGCGCCGCGTAGTGCCCGATCGCGTGCAGCAGGTGGGTCTTGCCGAGCCCGGAGTCGCCGTAGACGAACAGCGGGTTGTACGCCCGGGCCGGCGCCTCGGCGACGGCGACGGCCGCGGCGTGGGCGAACCGGTTGCTGTTGCCGATGACGAAGCTGTCGAAGACGTACTTGGGGTTCAGACCCAGGTCGCTGCCCGGGGAGCGACGGTCGCCGTACCCACCTCGGCCGGCGGCACCGGCCTGACCCGGGTCCCGCCCGATCCCGTGGTCGCCGTCGGACGGGCGGCCGTCCTCGGACCCGGCCGACGCCGAGCCCGGGTCGCCGGCGGCGTCGTCCTGGTCCCAGGGGGCCGGACGACGGGGGTCGGCGCGGGGGCGGTCCCAGGCGGGGGCCCGGTCCTCGCGGGCCTCGCGGTCGTAGCCGGTGCCGCGGGACCAGTCCCGACCGTCCCCGGACTCGGGCAGCCAGGCGTCCCGGCGGGGGGCGTCGGTGCGCACCCCGAACGCGCTGCGGCCGTCGTCGAGCTGGGCGCGGGCGGCACGGTCCTCGTCGTCCCGGTCTCGGTCGTCGCGGTCCCGGTCCTCCCGGTTGCGGTCGTCGCGGTTGCGGTCGTCCCTGGTGCGCTCGTCCCTCGACCGGTCCTCGCGGGCCCGGTCCTCGGCGTCGCGCCGGTCGGCGCGCTCCCACTCCGGACGACGGGCGGGCTCGGCCGGCCAGGCCTGCTCGCGGTCCTCGCGGGGCGGCGGCGGCGGGGTGGGCCCGTCCTCGAGCTGGACGGCGACCTTGATCTCCCGGCCGAACTCCGCCGACAGCGCCTCGTTGAGCGCGGCCCGCATGCGGGACTCCAGCACGGTCTGGGTGAACTCGTTGGGGGCGGCCAGCACCGCCACGTCCTCCACCAGGCCCAGGGGGCGGGTGAGGTTGAGCATCGCGGTCTGCTGCGGGGTCAGGCTCCCGGCCAGCCGGTGGCGGATGCCCTCCCAGACCGTGGCGAGGTCGATCGGATCCGGCATCGGCTGTGTCCCTTCCTGCGTCCCCGTGGTGTGCCGCGCAGCGGCGGGTGGTCCGTGTGTCGTGAGGGTGTGTCGGGACCGGTCCGTCCCGGTCGCCGCGCTCCGTCGTCCCCCGGTCCGTCCCCAGGTGGGGACCCGCGCCGGTGCGGGTTCCACACCCGTGTCCACAGACTGTGGACACCGGAGGGGCTCGCGGGCAGGGCTGTCGTGCGGGGCCGGTGGACCGACCCCGGTCCCGATCGGTACGCCCTGGTCACGGGCGCGCACGGCGGGCGGGACCGGTGCGTCCGCCGGTCGGGCGGCCCGCGCCGGACGGTCCTGCCCTCAGGCGTCCGGCGGCGGGTCTGGAGCGAGGCGACGCTAACAGCCCCATCCACAGGCGGGCAACGAGCCGAGGGCCGCTGTGTGCGCCCCCGGTCGTGTCGCGCCCGGCGCGTCGCGGGTGGGGCGGACCGGCCGTGGTGCAGCATGACGGGTCCGCTCTCCGCCCGTCCGCCGGTACGCCGTCCGTCTCGGCTATGCTGACCGGGTCTGTGGACAGCGGACGGCTCGCTCGTGTGTTCAACGCGTGCTCGTCCGTGCGTGACCGCAGCAGACCAGCCTCGGTGTGGGCGTGGGGACGGCAGACGCCGGCCCGCGCCGGCACCCCGCGTGGTCGGCCCGACCGGCCGGCCACCGCCTCGACGTCGTCAGTGGGAGTACCTCGTGAGCAAGCGCACGTTCCAGCCGAACAACCGTCGTCGGTCCAAGACCCACGGCTTCCGGCTCCGGATGCGCACCCGTGCGGGCCGCGCGATCCTCGCCGGTCGCCGGCGCAAGGGCCGCGAGAAGCTCTCCGCCTGAGGTGTTGCCGACGCAGGCACGCCTGCGCCGGCGTCCGGAGTTCACCGTGGTCGTCCGCTCCGGCCGGCGTGCCGGGCGTCCGACCATGGTGCTGCACTACCTCCCCGAACGGCCCGTCGTCCAGGCCCCGGGTCCCCAGGACCCGCAGGTCGGACCGCGGGCCGGTTTCGTGGTGGGCAAGTCCGTCGGCAACTCCGTCTGCCGGCACCGGGTGACCCGCCAGCTGCGGCACCTGGTCCGCGACGAGCTCCACCGCCTCCCGGCGACCGCCGACCTCGTCGTCCGGGCCCGCCCGGAGGCGGCCGGTGCCGACGCCGCGACCCTGCGCCGCGACCTCGGTCGCGGTCTCGACCGCGTGCTGGACCGACGGTGAGGGAGCGCCCCGGCCTCCCGGCCCGCGCGCTGCTCGGCCTGATCGGCTTCTACCGGCGGGGGATCAGCCCGCTGCTGGGCCCGCGCTGCCGCTTCACCCCCACCTGCAGCGAGTACGCCCTCGAGGCTGTCTCGGTGCACGGCGCCGGGCGCGGCAGCTGGCTGGCCGCCCGGCGGATCGCGAAGTGCGCGCCGTGGCACCGTGGTGGCATCGACCTGGTCCCCGAGCCCGGCCACAGCCGGACGCGAGGAACCGCACAGCACCCCCACTCGTCGGACACGGGGGCGGGCCCGGCAGCAGCCGACCGCTCCGCCGTCGCTCCCCGGCCCACCGTTGGCCGGACCCCGCCGCAGGAGGCACGCGTTGCTTGACTGGCTGTACACCGCGATCGCGTGGGTGATGAAGCAGTGGCACGCACTGTTCTCCACGTTCCTCGACCCCGCGAGCGGCATCGCCTGGGCGCTGTCGGTGGTCATGCTGGTGGTGACCATCCGCGTGCTGCTGTTCCGTCTGTTCGTCAAGCAGGTGAAGAGCCAGCGGGCGATGCAGGAGATCCAGCCGGAGATCCAGAAGCTGCGCAAGCAGTACGGCAGTGACAAGCAGGGCTTCAGCCAGGCCATGATGGCCATGCAGAAGGAGCGCGGGGTCAACCCGCTGGCCGGCTGTCTGCCGATCCTGCCGCAGATCCCGATCTTCATCGGTCTCTTCCACGTCCTGCGACGGATCGCGCCCGAGGCCCGCGGGCTCTACAGCTGGGACTTCGACCTCACGCAGCAGGCCGCCGAGGCCAAGTTGTTCGGAGCGCCCATCGCGGCGTCGTTCAACATGCAGGAGCCGAAGCAGAGCGCGATCCTCGCCCTGACGGACAACAGCTACACCAACATCCGCATCGTGGCGATGATCTTGATCATCATCATGTGCTTCACGACCTTCTACACCCAGAAGCAGATCCAGAAGCGCTCCGGCCCGGTCGAGGGCCAGGCCGCCACGATCCAGAAGCTGCTGCTCTACGGCATGCCGATCAGCCTCTTCGTCTCCGGCTTCTTCTTCCCGATCCTGGTGCTGCTGTACTGGTTCACCAACAACCTGTGGACCCTGGGCCAGCAGTTCTACATCCTCAAGAAGCTGCCGCCGCCCGGGTCCCCGGGTGCGCTGGCCAAGGCCGAGGCCGACAAGCCCAAGATCGACCCGAAGCTGCTGGCTCCCAAGCCGGGTGCCAAGCCGGTCCGCCCCAAGAACGGCAAGTCCACGGCCTTGCCGGCTGCGACGTCTCCCGCTGAGGACGTGACCGACGCCGAGGCCCCGGTGGCGGACGGCACCGGCTCGACGGCTGCGTCCTCCGGGCCGGGCACCGGGGAGAACCGCGTCTCCGGTGGCTCCGCCCGGCCCCGATCGGGCTCCTCCGGAGGATCGGCCGGGCCGGCCAACCGCGGCAGACGCAAGCGCCGCTGACCCACCGGCGCCCCCGCTCCGGTCCACCGGAGCCCCCACACCACCGGGACACCCCGGCCGCCTGCACGCCCCAGGAGGAACCGTGACCGCACCGCAGAGCACCACCGAGACGACCGCCGAAGCAACGTCCGAGGACGCGGTCACCGCCACCGACACCGGCGAGACCGCGCTGCCCGACGCCGACGCGGCCTCCGCCGACGCCGTGGTCGAGTCCGCCGAGGTCGTGGAGACCACCGACGGTGACGACGAGGACGACGACGAGGACGGCGACGACCTGCTCGTGCAGGAGGGCGACGTCGCCGGGGACTACCTCGAGCGGCTGCTCGACATCCTCGACGTGGACGGCGACATCGACCTCGACGTCGAGGGCGACCGCGCCTCGGTGGCCGTGGTCGGTGGCCAGCTCAGCACCCTGATCGGGCCCGAGGGCGCGACCCTGGAGGCCCTCCAGGAGCTCACCCGGCTCGCCGTGGCCCAGTCCACCGGCACGCGCAGCCGGTTGATGCTCGACATCGGCGGCTTCCGGGCCCAGCGTCGCGCCGACCTGACCGAGCTCGCCGGCGCCGCTGCCTCCCGGGTGGCCGCCAGCGGCACCGCCGAGCGGCTGGCCGCGATGAACCCGTTCGAGCGCAAGGTCGTGCACGACGTCATCGCCGCCGCGGCCGGTGTGCGCAGCGAGTCCGAGGGCGAGGAGCCGAACCGCCGCGTCGTGGTCCTGCCGGAGACGTGAGCGAGACCCCGCCCCCCGAGCTGCCCGCCGAGCCCGACCTGGCCGCCGGGCTCTTCGGCGATGCCCTCCCGGCGGTCCGCCGGTACGTCGAGCTGCTCGGCGGGGACGGCGTGGTCCGTGGCCTCATCGGGCCGCGCGAGGTGCCGCGGTTGTGGGAGCGTCACGTGCTCAACAGCGCCGCGGTCGCCGAGGCGGTGCCGCAGGGCGCCCGGGTCGTCGACATCGGCAGCGGCGCCGGCCTGCCGGGCATCCCGCTCGCCCTGGCCCGACCGGACCTCACGCTGACCCTGGTCGAGCCGATGGCCCGCCGGGTGGAGTTCCTCGAGGACGTGGTCGCCGCCCTGGGTGCGCCCTGGACGGTCGTGCGCGGGCGGGCGGAGGAGAAGTCCGTCGTCCGCACCGTCGGGCCGGTCGACGTCGTCACCGCGCGGGCGGTCGCGCCGCTCCCCCGGCTGGTGGGCTGGGCCCGGGGCCTGCTGCGCCCCGGCGCGCAGCTGGTCGCCCTGGTGGGCGCCAAGGCAGCTGCCGAGGTGCCCGAGCTGATCCCCCAGTTCACCGCGGCGGGGATGGCCGACGTCGAGGTGCGTGCGGTCGGGGCGTCGCTGGGTGCCGCCGCCACGACGGTGGTCGTGATGACCCGCACCGGACGCTGAGCGGTACGTCCGCCCGACCCCCGAGGACCCGTAGGCTGACCGGCGAGACGATGCCCCGCGCTCGTTTCACGTGGAACGGGCCGCGACCAGCGATGAACGACGACAGGAACCCGAGTGCCGTTCCACGTGGAACACGATCGGGTGAGGAGGACGCCGGCATGACCGATCCGGGCGAACGGCTGCGCAGCAGTCTGGCCGCCGACCAGCAGCCGGTCGCCGAGTTCGACAGCCCCATCGCGATGGAGGCCATGCGGGCGACCCGGGTGCTGCACGCCGGTGAGCAGGACCCGTTCCCGGCTCCGGGCCGGATCCGGGTGATCACGATCGCCAACCAGAAGGGCGGGGTCGGGAAGACCACGTCCACCGTGAACCTCGGCGTGGCCCTCTCGCTGTTCGGTCTCCGGGTGCTGGTGATCGACCTCGACCCCCAGGGGAACACCAGCACGGCCCTCGGTGTGGACCACTCGGTGGGCACGCCGTCGATCTACGACACCCTGGTCGGGGACTCCTCCCTCGCCGAGGTCACCCACCCGACCACGGCCTCGCCGAACCTGGTCTGCATCCCGGCGACCATCGACCTGGCCGGTGCCGAGATCGAGCTGGTCAGCGTCGTGGCCCGCGAGCACCGCCTGCGCCGGGCCATCGAGTCGCACCTGCACGCGCTGCCGGCCGAGGAGCGCCCGCACTACGTGCTCATCGACTGCCCGCCCTCGCTCGGGCTGCTGACGCTGAACGCGCTGGTCGCCGGGGACGAGGTGCTCATCCCGATCCAGTGCGAGTACTACGCGCTGGAGGGCCTGGGCCAGCTGCTCAGCAACATCGAGCTGGTCCGGGCGCACCTGAACCCGACCATCGCGGTGAGCACCATCCTGCTGACCATGTACGACGGGCGCACCAAGCTCGCCGACCAGGTCGCCGACGAGGTGCGCAACCACTTCGGTGAGCTGGTGCTCGGCTCGGTCATCCCGCGCAACGTGCGGGTGTCCGAGGCGCCGGGCTACGGGCAGTCCGTGCTGACCTACGACCCCGGTTCCCGCGGGTCGACCAGCTACGTGGAGGCCGCCCGCGAGCTCGCCCAGCGTGGCGTCGCTCTGCAGCCCCTGGTGCCCGTGGCTCCGGCACCCGCCGTCGCGGCCGCTCCCCCGGCGGCGCCGCCCCTGAACGCCCTCGTCCTCGGTCACTCCGGGACGGGCACCCGATCTCGTTCCCAGGAGAGCTCATGAGCAAGCGCGGCGGACTCGGCCGGGGCCTGGCGGCCCTCATCCCCACCAGTGCACCGGCCCCCACGGCCACCCCGGCCGCCCGGGCCGCCGAGGCCGTCGAGGCGGCGGCCGAGCGGGCCGCCCACGGTCAGCCGGACAGCGACGTGCAGGTGGCGCCGTTGGCGCCGGTGCCGGACCTGCCCGACGCCGGTGTGGTGGGTGTGCCCGGCGCGTACCTGCGGGAGATCGCCGTCGACGACGTCGTCCCCAACCCCAAGCAGCCCCGGCTGGTCTTCGACGACGAGGCGCTGGAGGAGCTCGCCCACTCGGTCAAGGAGTTCGGTCTCCTGCAGCCGATCGTCGTCCGGGAGCGGGCCGAGGGCGGCTACGAGCTGATCATGGGCGAGCGCCGACTGCGCGCGGCCCGGTTCGCCGAGCTGGGGACGGTGCCGGCGATCGTCCGGGACACCTCCGACGACGCGATGCTGCGCGATGCCCTGCTGGAGAACATCCACCGGGTGCAGCTCAACCCGCTGGAGGAGGCGGCCGCCTACCAGCAGCTGCTCGAGGAGTTCGGTGCCACCCACGAGGAGCTGGCCAGCAAGATCGGTCGCAGCCGCTCGCAGGTCACCAACACCATCCGGTTGATGAAGCTGCCGGTGAAGGTGCAGACCCGGGTGGCCGCCGGGGTGCTGTCGGCCGGGCACGCCCGGGCCCTGCTGGGGCTCCCCACCCCCGAGGCCATGGACGCCCTGGCCACCCGGATCGTCGCCGAGGGCATGAGCGTGCGGGCCACCGAGGAGGCCGTGGCGATGGCGGTCGCGGCGGCGCCGGAGGCCACCCGCAAGCGCCGGTCGATCACCGCCCCCGGGGTCGAGGAGCTGGCCGGTCGGCTGTCCGACGTCTTCGAGACCAAGGTCAAGATCCAGATCGGCCGGTCGAAGGGCCGGGTGGTGGTCGAGTTCGGCTCGGTCGACGACCTGCAGCGCATCATCGGCATGATGGCCCCCGACATCACCGGTCGGAGCTCCCAGACCGGCTGACCCCCGTCGTGGTCCCCGGTTCCGTCACGGACGGAACCGGGGAGGTCTCAGCGGGTGGCGGCCCGCTGCAGCAGTCGGGTCAGCACGTCACCGAGCCGGTACCCGGCAGCTTCGACGGCCATCGGGAACATCGAGGTCTCCGTGAGCCCCGGGGAGACGTTGACCTCCAGGAAGTGCACGGTGCCCTCGGCGTCGACGATCAGGTCGGTCCGCGACAGGTCGGCCAGCCCCAGCACCTCGTGCACGGTGACGGCCACCTCGGCCGCACGCCGGGCGATCTCGTCGGACACCCGGGCCGGGGTGTGGTACTCGGTGAGGCCCGGGGTGTACCGCGAGGTGTAGTCGAAGACGCCGGACTCGGGGGCTATCTCCACCGCGGGCAGCGCCTGCGGGCCGTCCCCGAGGTCGATGACCGAGACGGCGAGCTCGATGCCCTCGACGAACCGCTCCACGAGCACGGTGTCGCCGTAGGCGAAGCAGCTGACCATCGCGGCCGGCAGGTCCTCGACCCGGGTCACCTTCTGGGCCCCCAGCGCGGACCCGCCGGACGCGGGCTTCACCATCAGCGGCAACCCGTGGCGGGCGACGATGAGGTCGAGCACCGCACCGGCGCCGAGCTCGCGGAAGGTGGAGTGCGGCAGCGCCACCCAGTCCGGGGTGGCCACCCCGGCGGTGCGGACGACGATCTTCGCGGCCGGCTTGTCCCACGCCAGCCGGCAGGCGGCAGCCGGTGAACCGACGTAGGGCACGCCGGCGAGGTCGAGGACGGCGCGGACGGCACCGTCCTCGCCGGTGGCCCCGTGCAGGGCGATGAAGACGGCGTCCCCGGGGGCCGCGGCCAGCCCGGGCAGCAGCTCGCCGTCGGCGTCCCGCAGTTCGGCGTCCAGACCGGCACGCAGCAGCGCCTCGACCACCTGGGTGCCCGAGGAGAGGCTGACCTCGCGTTCGAAGGTCAGTCCGCCGGCGAGCACGACGGCCCGCAGCAGATCGGTCACGGGCGGGGCGTCGGTCACGGCTGGTCCCCGATCTGGTCGGAGGACGCCGGACCGGTGAGGCTCGGCGTCGTGGGGGTCTGCGGACGCCTCGACGAGCTGCCCACGGTGCGGAAGGTGCCGGTGTCGACGCCGTCGAAGGTGGAGTGCAGGTCCAGCTCGGCCTCGATCACCCGGGCCAGCCGGCGGACGCCCTCCCGGATCTGGTGCGGCTCGGGGTAGCAGTAGGACAGCCGCATGAACTCCTTGCCCTGGCCGTCGGCGTAGAAGCCGATGCCCGGCACGTAGGCCACGTGCGCACTCACCGCGCGGGGCTGCATCAGCTTGGAGTCCAGGCCGTGCGGCAGCTTGAGCCAGACGTAGAACCCACCGTCGGGCCTGGTCCAGGTGGTGCCCGCGGGCATGAGCGCGGACAGCGACTCCAGGCACGCGTCCCGGCGTTCCCGGTACAGCTCGATGAAGGTCTTGATCTGCTGCTGCCACGGCTGGGTGTCCAGGTACCGGGCGACTGCGTACTGGGTGAGGGACGGCGGGCACAGCACCTGCGCCTCGCTGGCCAGCACCAGCTTCTCCCGGACGGCGAGAGGCGCGAGCACCCAGCCCACCCGCAGGCCCGGGGAGAACGTCTTGGAGAACGACCCGAGGTAGACGACCCGCTCGGAGTTGCGGGCCCGCAGCGCGCGCATCGGCTCGTGCTCGAAGCCGAGCAGGCCGTAGGGGTTGTCCTCGACGACCAGCAGGTCGTAGCGGTCGGCGATGTCCATGATCCGGACCCGCCGCTCCTCGGTCAGCGTCACGCCGCCGGGGTTGTGGAAGTTCGGGATCGTGTACAGGAACTTGACCTTGTCGCCCCGGGCGCGGCACTCGACGAGGGCGTCCTCCAGGGCCTCGGGCACCAGGCCGTCGTCGTCCATCGTGACGTGCTGGACCCGCGCCTGCGCGGCCTGGAAGACCCCCAGCGCACCCACGTAGGACGGCGCCTCGGCGAGGATGACGTCGCCCGGGTCGACGAACACGCGGGTGACCAGGTCGAGCCCCTGCTGGGAGCCGACGGTCACCACGACCTCCGACGGCGAGGCGTCGGTGATGCCCTCCAGGGCCATGACGTCGCAGATCCGCTCGCGCAACCGGGGGTCGCCCTGGCCGGAGCCGTACTGGAGGGTCTGGGCGCCCATCCCGGACACCAGCTCGCCGATCATCGACCCGACGGCGTCCAGCGGCAGGGCGGTGACGGCGGGCATGCCACCGGCCAGCGAGACCACCTCGGGGCGGCTGACCACGGAGAACAGGGCCCGGATCTCCGAGCTCTTCATGCCGTGGGTGCGGGCGGCGTAGCGGTCGGCCAGCGGGTCCAGCCGCGGGTGACGCGCCGGGACCGGGACCGACGCGCTGACCGAGGGGTCGGGCGTCGAGGAGGACATGCCCGGAGTGTATTCGGGGGGGTGCCTCAGGCCGGGGTGCGGAGCTGGTAGGTGCCGGTGGGCGGGTCGGCGTCGGCGGGCAGGAAGAGCCGCTGGACGGCGGCCAGCACCGAGGAGGCGATGGTGCTGCGCAGTCGCGCGTCGAGCAGCAGCAGCCGGTCGACGGGGTGCGAGAGGTACCCGCAGTCGATCCGGATGGCCGGCATCCGGGTCAGCCGCAGCAGGTCCCAGGTCTTGGCGTGCGAGCCGCAGTCGAGCATCCCGGTGCGGGCGATGACCTCGCGGCGCAGCAGGTTGGCGAACTCCTCACCGACCGTGGACGACGCCCCGGAGCCGGTGCCGTAGTAGTAGCTGGCCACCCCGCGGGCGTGCCGGGAGTCGTGCGCCTCCATGTGCAGGGAGACGAACAGGTCGGCCCGGGCGTCATTGGCGAACGCGGTGCGCTCGGCCAGGGCCGGGCCGCCCCGGCGCCCGCGGGTCAGGTAGACGGTGGCGCCCGCGGCGGCCAGCCGGCCCTCGATGCGGGAGGCCAGGTCGAACACCAGGTCGGCCTCGGTGGTCTCCCCCGCGGTGTACCCGGTGTCCTCCCCGCCGTGCCCGGGGTCGATCACGATGACCCGGCCGATGAGGTGCGGCCCGGAGTCGACGAGGTGAGCGCTCTGCCGCAGCAGCTGCGGCCGCCCGCCGGTGACCCGTCGTCCCAGCTGCTTGAGGGCCCGCATGGTACCCGGGCCGCAGGTGCCGTCCACGGTCAGGCCGTAGTCGCGCTGGAAGGCACGCAGCCCGGCCTCGGTCTCCGAGCCGAGGATGCCGTCGGCCCGGCCGGCGTCGTAGCCCAGCTCGAGCAGCCGTTCCTGGAGCACCGCCACGTCGTCGCCGCGCATCGGGCGCTCGGGGTCGAAGCGGAGCACCCGGTCGCCGAGGGACCAGCGGGCCTCGGTCAGCGCCCGGTAGGTCTCCTCGCCGACCCGTCCGTCGACGGAGAGGCCGCGGACCTGCTGGAAGTGCCGGACGGCGAGGGAGGTCGCGTCGTCGAACACGTCCGGGGCCGTACCGCCCGTGGCTCCGGTGGGCTCGGGCTGCAGCAGCCCGAGACCGTGCAGGACGGCGCGGACGTCGGCGACGGCCGGACCTGTGCTGCCGGGGACCAGGATCTCCACGCGGGTGTCGCTCCAGGGGGTCGAGGGGGCGGGGTGCCCCACGATTGTCGTCCTCCCCGGGGACGGCCGCGCACCTGGGTGCTCGGCGTCCGCGCGGGGAGGGCCGGACGCGACGGGGCCCGGACGCTGTGGTGCGGCGTCCGGGCCCCGTCGGGTCTACGGCCTGGCTGCAGGGTCCCGCGGCGTGCGGAGCACGTCGTGGGGGGCAGTCAGGTCCTTCTTCAGATGAAGTCGGCGAGGTCGGAGAGGATCGCGCCCTTGGGCTTGGCGCCGATGATGCTCTTGACCGGCTTGCCACCCTGGAAGACCGTCATGGTCGGGATCGACATGACCTGGTAGTCGCGGGCGATCTGCGGGTTCTCGTCGATGTTCAGCTTGGCGATGGTGAGCTTCTCGCCGTGCTCGCTGGCGATCTCCTCGAGCACGGGGGCGACCATCTTGCACGGGCCACACCACTCGGCCCAGAAGTCGACGAGCACGGGCTTGTCGCTGCCCAGGACGTCGGCAGCGAAGCTGTCGTCGGTGACCTTCACGGTGTTGCTGGCCATGGTGGTGGCTCCTTCGGTGGGGGTGGTGCCGGGGTGAGGGGAGGTGGAGGGGACGGCCTGGCGGCCGTCAGCGCTCGTCGAAGGTGTCGGCGAGCCAGCGCTCGGCGTCGATCGCGGCGGCGGCACCGGTGCCGGCCGAGGTGATCGCCTGGCGGTAGATGTGGTCGACCACGTCGCCGCAGGCGAACACGCCGTCGATGTTGGTGCGGGTGGTGGGGTGCTCGACCTGCACGTAGCCCTCGTCGTCGAGCTTGAGCTGCCCGGCGAACATCTCGCTGCGCGGGTCGTGGCCGATGGCCACGAAAAGGCCGCTGACGTCGAGGGTCTCGGTGGCGCCGGTCTCGGCGTCGGTCAGGGTGACCGACTGCACCTGGGTGTCGCCGTGCACGTCGGTGACCTGCTTGCCCAGCGCCCAGCGGATCTTCTCGTTGTCCTGGGCGCGCTTCTGCATGATCTTCGAGGCGCGCAGCTCGGGACGACGGTGGACCACGGTGACCGTCTTGGCGAAGCGGGTCAGGAAGGTGGCCTCCTCCATCGCGGAGTCACCACCACCGACGACCACGATGTCCTGGTCGCGGAAGAAGAACCCGTCGCAGGTGGCACAGGCGGAGACACCGTGACCCAGCAGCCGCGCCTCGTTCTCCAGGCCCAGGTACCGGTACTTGGAGCCGGTCGCCACGATCACCGCGTGGGCCCGGTGCACCTCGTCGCCGACGGTCACCGTCTTGGGGGTGGTGGTCAGGTCGACCGAGGTCACGTCGCTGGGCACCAGCTCGGCGCCGAAGCGCTCGGCCTGGGTGCGCATGTCGTCCATGAGCTGCGGGCCCTGGACGCCCTCGGGGAAGCCGGGGAAGTTCTCCACCTCGGTGGTGGTCATCAGCGCGCCACCGAACTGGGAGCCCTCGAACACCAGGGGGTGCAGGTTGGCCCGCGCGGCGTAGGTCGCAGCGGTGTACCCGGCCGGACCGGACCCGATGATGATCAGGTCGCGGACCCCGTCGTGCTCTGCCGGCGGGATGGCCGGGGGGCCGTCCGTCGAGACAGCAGGTCCGGGAGTGGGCTGGTTCGTCGTCACAGGCGGCACAACGGACAGGGTAGGGGTGTCATTCCCGGGCTGCGGGCCGTGCGGGCTGCTCAGCCGGCGTCGGCTGCCACCGGGGTGACCTCGGACAGGTCGGCGGAGAAGCCCTCGTCCTGGGACACCAGACCGGTCACCCACACCAGCACGTAGCGGGTGGTCACCGGCTCGGCGAAGGTCAGGTCGTCGGTGCCGGTGAGCTCGCCCTCGGCGGCCACGGGGTAGGAGTCGAGCTCGCCGTCGGCACTGGAGCCGGTACGGACCTCGACGGTCGCGCCCGGGGTGTCGGTGCCGATGGTCACCGCGGAGAGCGCCTGCTCGGTGCCCAGGTCGTAGAGCACGCCGACACCGGGCTTGAGGTTGCCGAACTCGGCACTGCCGCGGTAGTTCAGCGTCGGCCAGGAGGTGGCGGGGTCGCCGTCGTAGGAGAGCGGGACGTCGTCGTCGTTCTCGGGTTCACCGTCGCCGAAGGGGTCGAACACCTGCGCCGAGGCGATCGCCAGGGGGGCGGGCGCGGCTTCCTCCGCGGGGGCGCCGCCCTCGGCAGGGGCCTCGGTGGTGGGGGTGGAGCCCACCGAGTCCTCGGTGCTGGAGGCCGCGGAGACGACGTTGGTGCCCAGCCAGTACCCGCCGGCGACGACGAGCACGAGTGCCAGCAGCGGCAGGCCGACCACCAGCAGGGTGCGACGCCAGCCGCCGGCCCGGACCTCGTCGTCCTCGTCGGGGTCCTCGGGGCTGCCGTCGTGGAACGCCCCGCCCCAGTCCAGCCGTTCGTCGGGGTCGTCGCGCTGGGCGGCCCGGGAGCGCGGCACCGGCGGGAGGGTGGCGCGGTCGACGGGCACGGGGGCGTCGTCGGTGCCGTGCACGGCCTGGGCCTGGGCCTCGGCGGCATCGGCCTCGTCGCGGCGGTCACGCAACCGGCGGAGCCAGCCGCTGTCGGCCTCGTCGGGGCGCGCAGCGGGGATCGGTCCGGTGTGCCCGCCCCGGGGCGGCTCGCCGAGCAGCGCGGCCATCGCCGCGACGCTGGACAGCGCGGTGCCGGGTTCGGTCGACCGGGCCCGGCGGACGAGGGCGGACAGGTCGGGCTGGGCGATGACGGGCTCGGCGTGCCCCTCGCCGGGCAACCCGGTCAGGCACAGCTCGAGGAGCGCACCGAGGGCGGCGATGTCGCCGGGGACGGTGCCCTCGGCGGCGGGGACGGCGAGCAGGCCGACCAGGCCGCCGGGCCGCAGCACCACGTGTTCGGGCGTCAGACCGCCCACGGCCAGACCGACCCGGTGCGCCTCGGCGACGCCCTCGGCCAGCCGGCGGACGACGGTGCGGGCCTCGCGCTCGGGCAGGGGGCCGGTGGCCAGCCGCTCGGCGAGGGTCTCCCCCTCGATCCACTCGTTGACCACGTAGGCCGCGGGGGTGTCGTCGGAGGTGCCCTCGGCGGCGTCGTAGACCATCGACAGGGCCGGGGTGGCCAGGCCGCCGGCGGTCAGGGCGCGGGTGATCCAGGTGCGGGCGGCCGGGCCGCCGGGGGTGTGCACGCGCAGCGCGACGTCCCGGTTGAGGACCCGGTCACGGGCCCGCCAGGAGCGGATGACACCGGTGCTGGTGGGCTCGTCGGGAGCCAGCTGGTCCAGGGGCCGGTACCGGTCGGGCAGCCCGGTGGTCGTCGACGTCACGGGCGCTGCCGACCTCCTGGGTCCCCCGCCGGCACAGGGTGCGCCGGACTGGCACGAGGGTCGGGTCAGCGCCGTGCACGACCCAGCCGGGACCGGATCGCCGCGACCGGACCCGAGACCTCGGGGACCTTCGCCAGCACGACACCCACGACGACCGCGGTGCCGATGACCACGGTACCGATCAGGAGGGTCGCCAGCGACTCCGCGAACGTGCCGGGTTCGGTACCGGTGGTCAGCGTGAGGGCGCCCCAGCCCAGGGCCCCCGCGACCACGGAGACGGCAAGCAGCTTGAGCACCGACGCGGCCGCGTCCCCGGTGCGCAGCGCACCGAGCCGCCTGCGCAGCGCGAGGTCGCCGACCACCCAGCCGGTCACGTACGTCAGCGACGTCACCACCATCAGCCCGGCGACCACGTGCCGCGGTTCCACCACCGCCGGGACGGCGAACAGCAGCGGCACCCGGACGGCGACCATGGCGATCTGGATCAGCGTGGGGGTCCGGGCGTCCTTCATCGCGTAGAAGACCCGCAGCTGCAGCAGGGTGACGGCCATGGGGAGCAGCCCGAAGGCGCCCCAGGCCAGGGCCTGGCCCATCGCGGTCGCGTCGGTGGGCGTCGTGCGGCCGATGCTGAAGGCGATCGTGGTAACGGCCGGGCCGAGCACGACGAGGAAGGCGGTCACCGGCAGCAGGCCGGTCGCCGACAGCCGCAGGCCCAGCGACAGGTCGGCGGCCACACCGGGTACGTCCTGTCTGCTGGCTGCCCGGCTCATCCGGGGCACCAGGGCGGTCAGCAGCGCGACCCCGATGATCCCGTAGGGCATCTGGAACAGGAGGCTCACGATGCTCAGGGCCCCGGGGCCCAGGCCGCCCTCGCGGCTGGCCGCGTTGGCCACCCGGGTCGAGACGAGCACGCCGACCTGGCTGACCGCGACGTAGGCGATCACCCAGAGCCCGAGCGTCCCGGCCTCGCGCAGCCCGGTGCCGCGCAGTCCCCAGCGGGGTCGGAACGGCACGCCGACCTTGCGCAGCTGCGGGACCAGCACCAGTGCCTGGACGGCGATGCCCAGGGTCGTGCCCAGGCCGAGCAACCAGACCTGGGTGTCGGTGATGGTCACCGGCGTCAGGTCCCCGGGGCCGCCGGCCAGGGCGAACAGCACGGCGGTCGCCATCACCACCAGGTTGTTCAGCACCGGCGCCCAGGCCGGCCAGCCGAACACCCCCCGGGCGTTGAGGATCGCCGTGGCCAGTGCACCCAGGCCGTAGAAGACGATCTCCACCAGGAGGAGCCGGGCCAGCCAGTTGGCCAAGGCGACCTGTTCGGGGTCGCCGGTGATCCCGTAGGCCCGGGTGAGCAGCGGGGCTGCCAGGACCGCCAGCGCCGTCATCACCGTGAGCCCGACCATGGCCACGGTGGTCAGCCGCTGGGCGTAGCCCACGCCACCGTCGGCGTCCTTCTCCTGGGCCCGCACCAGCAGCGGCACGATCACCGAGGTCAGGACCCCGCCGATCAGCAGCTCGTAGACGATGTTCGGCAGCGTGTTGACGGTCGTGTACGTGTCGTTGACCAGGGCCACGCCGAGCACGGCCGCGAGCACGATGGTCCGCAGCAGCCCGGTGATCCGGGAGACCAGGCTGGCCACCGCCATCGTGCCGGCGGCCCGGAGGATCCCGCGGCTGCCGCCGGGGCGGCCCTCGCGGAGCTCGACCTGGCCGGTGTCCTCGTCCTCGTCCTCCTGGCGGACCAGCGGCACCGGGGGGAGCACCGGGATGAGCTGGGTGTCCTCGGAGGCGGGCAGGAAGCGCTCGCGCAGCGGGACGTGCTGCTCGACCGACCGGGGGCCGGGCTGCACCGGGGGCGCGTCGGTCGGGGGCAGGGCGAGGGGGTCGTGGTCCGGTGGCAGCACGGGGGGTGCGACCGGTGGGGGCAGCGCGGCACCCAGCGGGCTGACCCGGGTGCCCGGAGCGCGCTCGGCGGGTGCCTGCCGGGGTGCCGCTGCCGGGGGTGCACCCGGGCCGCGCCCGGACCTGCCGAGGGGGGCGTCGGTGTTCCCGAACGCCCCCGCCGAGGGGGAGGCCAGCGGCGGGGCCGCCCGGTAGGGCGCCGGCGGCAGGGGTGCCGCAGGCCTGGCCTGCTCGGTCGAGCGGGGGCCCGACGCGGCGCGCGGCCGTTCCCCGGTCGTCGGCCGCGCCGGCGGGACCGGGGGCAGCAGCGGCCCGGGTGGGGGCGTCGGCTGCTCGGCGCGGGTCCGCTCGACGATCTCCTGGACGGTGGTGGCCTCCGAGGACCCGGGGGCCTCCTCGGCCTCGGGGGTCGCCTCGTGCCGGTGGCTGCCGGTCACACCGGGCTCCGTCGGGTCGGCGGGGGGCCGTTCTCGGCCGGGCCGGGACCGTCCACGGGCACCAGGACGTCGTCGTCCACCGGCCGGGGCTCCCCGCGGCGTCGGCGCAGCACGAAGAGCACCAGGCGGCGCAGGAAGAGCAGCCCCAGCAGGGCGGCGGCGCCGATCGTGATGGCGAGGGTCATGGGCCCGTAGGCGGTGCTGGTGACCCGCATCTGCACCGACTCGCCCAGCGGTCCACCGGTCGGGGTGGTCAGCATCGCCACGACCTGGAAGGAACCGGACTGCCGCACCTGGGTGGGCACGGTGACCGTCGTCCGCGACTGGGGCTCGACGGTGGCCGCCGGCACCTCGCCGGAGCTGAAGCCCACGTTGCCGCGCGAGGTCAGCGCGACCCGGACCGTGACGGCGAAGGGCAGGTCGTTGCGCACCGTGAGCACCAGCGGGGCGTCGCTGGAGGCCAGGCTGTAGGCGCCGTCGGCCGGGGAGAGCAGGCTGACCTGGCCCCGCAGCCCGGTCAGCGTGTCCAGCACGTCGGCGGCCGCGGCCGCGAACCCGTCTGGCTCCCCGCGCCAGGCCGAGGACGACGCGCGCGACACCGCCGCGTCGTAGCCGGCCAGTGCGGTGTCGGCGTCCCCGACGACCGCGGCGGCCACGTCCTCGCGGATGCCCACCGCGGCGGCGAGGTCGGCCAGCGGGGGGCCGGACAGCTGGTCGGCGGCAGCGGGGTCCACGAGGTCGCCGGCCGCGGCGACCGGGCCCTCGGCCAGCTGTTCCACCGACGCGGCGGCCAGCCAGGGCTGGGTGACCGTGTCGGCCATCATCGCCGTCGCCCAGTCGGGGTCGGCCTCCAGGTCGCGTGGGGGCACCACGAGCACGGTCTGCGCGACGGCGGGGTCGACGGTGGCCAGCTGGTCGGTGAGCACGCCCAGTTCGGCCAGGTACCGCTGCTCGGCGACCCGGGGCCCGCCGGCGGTGGTCTCGGCGGTGGCGACCACCTCGGACAGTGCGGGGTCGGCGACGAGCGTCGTGGTCTCCCCGGACGCGGTGTCGACCGGGACGCGTGCGGCGGCGGTCTCCCCGGTGCCGCCCAGCGCGGCCGCGGCGTCGGTGTACCCGTCGGCGGACAGCACGAGCTGGTCGACCCCGCCGGCCTGCAGGGTGGCGAGCGTGTCGGCGCGGACGGCGCCCTCGGCCGGCCACGCGAGGTCCGTGCGCGGGGTGACCCCGAGCTCGTCGGCGAGCAGCTGCGCCCCGGCGCCGGTGGTCGCCGGCTCCACCGGCTCCGGGTCGGGCGCCGCGGTCGGGGTGGCGGCGGGGTCGCCCCCGGCGTCGGTGGGCTGGAGGGCGGTGCCCTCCGGGGTGCCGGGCAGGCTGCGGGTCAGTGCTCCAGCCAGGCCGGCGGCCTGCAGCGCGTCGGCGTCCACGTCGGCGTAGGGCAGCGCGATGACCGGGTGCACGGCGGCCAGCGCGCGCAGCCGGTCCAGCCAGTCCGCCGCGGCGGCCGAGCCCGCGCCGGTCTCGCCGTCCACCGTGTACCCGCCCCGCATGGCGGCCAGCTCCTCGACCAGTGCCGGGTCGACGGCCAGGCTGACCGGCACGGTCGTCCCACCGTCGGGCAGCTGTTCGACCACGTCGAGCATCCGGTCCAGCCGGCCGTCCGCGGACACCTCGGCCGCCAGGTCGTCGTCGGTGAAGGCGCCCTGGGCGTCGCGGTGCGGCCGGTCGGTCAGCGGCCACAGCCAGGCCACCGTCGTCCGGCTGGTGGGCTGGCCGGGCTGGACCACGTCGGGCTGGACCACCAGGTGGGTGGACAGCTCCCCCACCCGCTCGACCAGTCCGGCGCGGGTCCCGTTGACGTTGACCAGCACCGGGTAGACGCCGGCCTCGGTGAGCTGCAGGTCCGCCGCGGTGGCGGTGTAGGTGAACGCGATCGAGTCGCCGGGCTCGAGCTCCCCGGGCACGGGTGCGAAGGCCGCCTGGGCCGCGCCCCCGGTCGAGGGCGTGGCCAGGTCCTCGGTCAGCGCCTGCCGGGTGGTCAGCCGGTCACCGCGCTGCAGCCGGAGGCTGAGGTCGGTGAGGGTGTCGTCGCCGTCGTTGACCAGGCTGACCGACATCTGGACGGTGGCGGACGGGGTCACCGTCCGCGGCTCGAGCCGGGTGATCGTGACGTCCACCGGCCGCTCGGCGACCGAGCTGCCGGTCGGGGCCGAGGACGCGGGCGTGCTGCTGGGCCGGGCCGGCGCCGCGGAGGCCGGGAGACCGGGCAGGAGCGTCGCCCCGGCGACGAACGCGGCGAGCACGGCGCACCGGGCCCGAGCGGCGACGGGTGGGCGGCCGGCGCCGCCGGCGGCCCGCCGGTTCACGCGGTGTCGGCCAGCAGGCCGGGGGCGCGCTCGACCAGAGCCCGCTCGTCGGCGTAGGCCAGCCGGCCCGACAGCTCGGCCAGGGGCACCCAGGCGACCTCGGTGACCTCGACGTCCTCGTCGGAGAGCTCGCCGCCCACGGCCCGCAGGAGGAAGTGGTGCACGGTCTTGTGCACCCGTCGTCCGTCGGCGACGAACCAGAAGTCGATGATCCCCAGCGGGGCGAGGACCTCGCCGAGGATGCCGGTCTCCTCGGCCACCTCGCGGACGGCGGTGTCCTCGGGGGTCTCACCGGCCTCGATGTGCCCCTTGGGCAGGGACCAGAGCAGACGGCCGCGACGGTCGGTGCGGCCGATCAGGGCCGCGCGAGGCCCCGTGCCGTCGTCGTCGGCGACCACCAGGCCACCGGCGGAGGTCTCGTCGACCCGGCGCAGCCGACGGCCCGGGCGTCGTCGCCCGCCCGTCCCAGCCATGCCAGGAGGGTAGCGCGGGCCGCGGCAGTAGCCTGGCTGGTCGTGTCCGTCGAGCCTCCGCGTCGCCCCTCGGGTGACCCCTCCCCCGAGCCCGTCCCCGAGGCGGTGCAGGACACCGTCCGCGCCCTGGTGGACCTCACTCCGGTGCTGGGTGAACTCGGCGAGCGCTTCACCGCGGCCGGCCACGAGGTGCACCTCGTCGGCGGGTCGGTCCGGGACGCGCTGCTGGCCGCCGGCGCCGGCGAGCCGCGGCTCGGTGACCTGGACCTGACCACCTCGGCGCGCCCCGAGGAGACCCTCGCCGTCCTCGCCGGGTGGGCCAGTTCCACGTGGAACACCGGCATCGCCTTCGGGACCGTCGGTGCCGAGGTCCGCGGCGAGCGGCTGGAGATCACCACCTACCGCGCCGACCGCTACGACCGGGAGTCGCGCAACCCCGAGGTGGCCTGGGGCGACTCGCTGGTCGACGACCTCGCCCGCCGGGACTTCACCGTCAACGCGATGGCCGTCTCGCTGGGCCCCGACCGCACCGTCACCGACCCCTTCGGCGGGCTCGGCGACCTGCTCGCCCGGCGGCTGCGCACCCCCGGCCTGGCCACCGACTCCTTCGCCGACGACCCGCTGCGGATGCTCCGCGCCGTCCGGTTCGTCGCCCAGCTCGACCTCACCCCGGTGCCCGAGGTGGTGGAGGCGATGACCACCCTCGCCCCCGAGCTGGCCCGGATCACCGCCGAGCGGGTGCAGCACGAGTTCTCCCGCACGCTGCTCAACCCCGCGCCCCGGGCGGCGCTGGAGCTCTTCGTCTCCACCGGGCTGTCCGACGTCGTCCTGCCCGAGCTCTCCGCGCTGCGGATGGAGATCGACGAGCACCACCAGCACAAGGACGTCTACACCCACTCCCTCACCGTCCTCGACCAGGCGATCGCGCTGGAGCTCGCCGACCCCGACGCCGTCTCCCCCGACCTGGTGCTCCGGCTGGCGGCCCTGCTGCACGACATCGGCAAGCCGGCCACCCGCCGGCACGAGCCGCGCGGCCGGGTCTCCTTCCACCACCACGAGGTGGTCGGCGCCAAGCTCGTGCGCAAGCGGCTGCTGGCGTTGAAGTACCCCAAGGAGGTCGTGGAGCAGGTCTCCCGGCTGACCTTCCTGCACCTGCGCTTCCACGGCTACGGCTCCGGCGAGTGGACCGACTCCGCCGTCCGCCGGTACGTCACCGACGCCGGCGAGCTGCTGACCCGCCTGCACAAGCTGGTGCGCTCGGACTCCACGACCCGCAACAAGCGGCGCGCGGCCATGCTCTCGGCGACCTACGACTCCCTGGAGACCCGGATCGCCGAGCTGTCCGAGGCCGAGGACCTCGCGCGGGTCCGGCCCGACCTCGACGGCAACCGGATCATGGAGCTGCTGGAGATCCCACCCGGCCGCGAGGTCGGCGAGGCCTGGCGCTTCCTCAAGGAGCTCCGCCTCGAGCGCGGCCCGCTGGACCCCGACACCGCCGAGGCCGAGCTCCTCACCTGGTGGCGCTCCCGCTGAGTGGAGGGTGAGAGCGCAGGTCTCCTGCTCTCCCACCCTCCGTCTGTGGACAGCGGGAGGGGAGTCGCGGAGATGACGTCAGGCTGCGGCGGTGCTCCTGCCTCTCGTCGACCACCTGGGTCGCCCGGTCGCTCACCGCAGTCGGTTGACGCAGGTGTCCACCTACCGCATCCGGACGGCGGTCCGGGGCGGTCGGTGGCAGGAGCCGTTGCCGGGGGTCGTCGTGGGCCACACCGGGCCGCTCACCCGCGTCGAACGGTGGCAGGCAGCGCTGGAGTACGCGGGCGACGGTGCGGTGCTGTCGCACCGCAGTGCACTCGTCTCGGTGGGGGCGCGGGTCAGCGAGCTCGACCTGGCACCCCGACCGGCCGGTGTGCGGGGGACCTACGAACGACCACCCGAGGGTGGACTCGTCGAGGTCACGGTGCCGCACGGCCGGCACCTCGACTCCCGTGGCTTCGTCGTCGTGCACCAGAGCCGTCGGGCCGTCCCCGAGCCCCACTCCGTCGACGGACTCCCCTGCTGTCCCCCGGCCAGGGCTGCCGTCGACGTGGCCGTCACCGTCCCGAGGCGCCGGGACGTCGATCACGTCGTCTCCGACGTCCTGCAGAAGGAGCTGAGCTCTGTCGCCGAGCTCTGCGCCGAGGCCGTTCTCCTGGGACGGCGACGGACACCGTGGCTGGAACAGGCACTGCTCGACGCAGGGAGGGGGATGCGGTCCGTCGGGGAGAGCGACCTCCGGCGTGTGGTCGCGATGGCCGGACTGCCGGAACCCGAGTGGGGGGCCGAGGTGGAGACCGCGATGGGCACGTTCGAGGTCGACGCCCTGTGGCGGCGGGCGGGGGTCGTCGGCGAAGCCGACGGACGGGCCTGGCACCTGGGGGCCGCGGACTGGGGGTGGGACCTGCGCCGTCAGAACGCGATCGTGGGCACCGGCCTGACGCTCCTCAGGTGGCCGGTGAACACCATCCGGTGGTCACCGGCTCGGGTCGCCGCGGAGCTGAGCCCGCTCGTCGCCTGAGCGGAGGGCAGGAGCGGAGGAGACCTGCGCTCTGGCACTCCACACTCCGTAGGCAGCGGCGAGGAGGAGGTAGCCGGCGCCGACGACGAGGAGGACGGCGACGCTGACGCCGGACTCGGGGAGGACGACGGCGCCCAGCACCAGGGCGGCCACGAAGGTCGCGTTGAAGACGGTGTCGTAGACGGAGAAGACCCGGCCGCGGAAGTCGTCGTCGACGAACTCCTGCAGGGTGGTGTCCACGCAGATCTTCACCGCCTGGGCGACGAAGCCGAGCACGAAGCCGGCGGCCACGATGGTGGGCGGCAGGAACGGCAGGCCGAGGGCGAGCTGGCCGACGCCACCGAGCACCAGGGCCCCGGTCGTCCAGCGGACCTTGCCCCAGCGGCGGACGGCCCACGGGGTGACGGAGGCGGCGAGCAGGGTGCCGACGGCGCCGGCGGCGAGCACCTGGGCCAGGCCGCCCAACCCGGCCGGGAACAGCGTGCTGCCCTCGGTGAAGGTGTTCCGGTAGAGCAGCAGCGTCATCAGGGTGAGCAGGCCGTACCAGACCCGGTGCACCGCCATGACGGCCAGCACGGCCGTCACCGGGGGGTGGTCGAGCACGTGCCGGGCCCCGGCGGCCAGGCCGTGCAGCACGTCGCGGGCCGAGGCCGTCGCCGTCCGGGTGAGGTGGTCGGGGCCGAGGTACGGCCGGGCGAAACCGGCGACGACGGCCGAGGCCACCAGGTAGGGGACGCCGGAGAGCAGCGCCAGCAGCGCGTACCCGCCGTTGCCGGCGCCGAGCAGGCCCAGGGCGCCCACGGCCACCCCGCCGCCGACGACGGTGGACACCGCTCCCGAGGTGGTCGACAGCGCGTTGGCCGACACGAGCACCCCGCGGTCGACGGTGTGCGGCAGGCCGGCCGACAGCGCCGAGAGCACGAACCGGTTGACCGAGAACACGCTTAGCCCGGCGAGGAAGAAGGCCGGCCCACCGACCCCGGCCCAGGTGATCGTGGCGACGACGGCGACCAGGCCGGCCCGCAGCACGTTGGCCCACAGCAGCACCTGGCGGCGGCTCCAGCGGTCCAGCCAGACGCCGACGAAGGGCCCGATCAGCGAGTACGGCAGCAGCAGGACGGCGAACCCGAGGGCGACGTCGAGCGGGTCGGTGGCCTGCTGGGGGTTGAACAGCACCGTGCCGGCCAGCGCGGCCTGGAAGACCCCGTCCCCGAACTGGGAGGACAGCCGGGTCAGCAGGAGTCGACGGAAGTCCCCGCGGGCCAGCAGCCGACGTGCCACCACCGCACGTCCCGCCACCCCCAGGACCCTACGTCCGGGGAAGCGAGACGCATCCGGACGTGTGGAGGGCACCGCCGGACCCCGATCCTGGGGCACACTGGCAGCCGATGAACCCGGTGCCCGCCTCGTCCGACCCGGAGCGTCGGCCCGCCGCCTCGGCTGCGGGCCGGCCGTCCGCCGTCGCCGCCCCGCCGGTCTCGATCGGCACGCTGGACGACGTCCGACCCGGTGCCCTGCTGGTCGCGATGCCGATGCTGACCGACCCGACCTTCGCCGGCACGGTGGTCTACGTGCTCGACCACTCCGCGACCGGCACGGTCGGTGTGGTGCTCAACCGGCCCAGCGAGGTGGCCATCCACGACGTGCTCCCGGGCTGGTCGGACCTGGCCGTCGAGCCGGGGGTCTTCCACGTCGGCGGGCCGTGCGAGAGCGAGACGGCGCTGTGCCTGGCGGTGGCCACCGGCCGCCCGGGCGCGGCACTGCAGACGGTCGACGGCGACGTGCACCTGGTCGACCTGGACTCCGACCCCGACGAGCTGGGCCACGGCATCGCCGGGCTGCGGGTGTTCGCCGGGTACGCCGGGTGGTCGCCGGGCCAGCTCGGCGCGGAGATCGCCGAGGGCGCCTGGGCGTGCCTGGCCGGGCAGCCCGACGACGTCGTCTCCACCGTCGGTGGGGCCGCGCTGTGGCGGTCGGTGCTCGGCCGGCAGACCGGCCGTCGGGCCGTGCTCTCCACCGCCACCGCGGACCCGTCGCAGAACTGAGCGCGCCGGGCGCGCAGCACGTCGCGCTCTGGTAGAACTCGACCTGCGGGAGGGACGGTCTGGGGAAGAGACCGTCCCTCCCGCGCTGTCTCCCCCCGTCAGAAGCCGAGCTCGGCGACCACGTCCGGGTAGTCCGCGGCCTGGGCGGTGACGTCCTCGCCGGGCAGCGTGATCGAGCGCTCCCCGTGGTCGGCCAGGGTCACCGTGACGTCGAAGGTCTGGTCGGTGAGCCGGGTGACGTACTGCAGCAGCAGTTGGTCGGCTGCGGACACGGCCACGGTGGTGCCGGCCCCGAACTGGTAGACCCCGGCGAGCTGGCCGTTGACCGAGGACTGGCCCTGCCAGGTGTAGTCCCGCTCGAGGAAGGCACGTGGGTCGTCGTCGGCGCGGGCCGAGAGCCGCGGCACCAGCTGGACCAGCACGTCGACCAGCGACGCCGTCCCGTCGGGCTGGGTGCTGGAGATCGGGCGCTGCAGGTAGGTGACGTCGGGACGGCCGGCGGCGGCGATCGCCTCGGTCAGCCCGGGGACGTCGCCGTACCAGAGGTCGGTGGCGGTGAAGAACAGCGTGCGGGTGTCGTCGGGCCGGCCGTCGCTGTAGCTGGTGACGGCCTGCGCGCTGCCCTCGCCGCGGCGGAAGTCGACCTCGCCGGTGAGGGTCAGCACGGTGCCCTCGGCGAACGGGGCGGCGACGGTGAAGTCGGCGCCGCCGGCCTCGAAGTCCCGGTGCAGCAGGCCGGCGAGCACGTCGGCCTCGTCGGCGGTGATCGGGTCACCGGGGGCGCGGGTCGCCGAGGCGCCGCCGTCGTCCCCGCAGCCGGCGAGCAGCGCCAGCACCAGACCGAGGACGACGACGAACAGGCGGGGCCGGGCGGACATGGCCCCACCCTAGGAGGGCTCCCTGGACGCCCTCGGGGCCCCGGACCAGCAGGTCCGGGGCCCCGGTGGATCAGGCGCCGGCGTCGCCGCGGATGAACGCCTCGACGGCGTCGCGGGCCTCGGAGTCGCTGTACTGCACCGGCGGGCTCTTCATGAAGTACGACGAGGCCGACAGGATCGGGCCGCCGATCCCGCGGTCCAGGGCGATCTTCGCGGCGCGGACGGCGTCGATGATGATGCCGGCAGAGTTCGGGGAGTCCCAGACCTCGAGCTTGTACTCCAGGTTCAGGGGGACGTCGCCGAACGCACGGCCTTCGAGGCGCACGTAGGCCCACTTGCGGTCCGAGAGCCACGGCACGTGGTCCGACGGGCCGATGTGCACGTTGCCCTTGCCCATGTCGCGGTCGACCTGGCTGGTCACCGACTGGGTCTTGGAGATCTTCTTGGACTCCAGGCGCTCGCGCTCGAGCATGTTCTTGAAGTCCATGTTGCCGCCGACGTTGAGCTGCATCGTGCGGTCCAGCTGCACGCCGCGGTCCTCGAACAGCTTGGCGAGCACCCGGTGGGTGATGGTGGCGCCGACCTGGCTCTTGATGTCGTCACCGACGATCGGCACACCGGCGGCGGTGAACTTCTGGGCCCACGCGGGGGTGCCGGCGATGAAGACGGGCAGGGCGTTGACGAAGGCGACCTTGGCGTCGATGGCGGCCTGGGCGTAGAACTCCGCGGCCTCCTGCGACCCGACGGGCAGGTAGCAGACCAGGACGTCGGCACCGGACTCGCGCAGCGCGGTGACCATGTCGACCGGCTGCTCGTCGGACTCCTCGACGATCTCCCGGTAGTACTTGCCCAGGCCGTCCAGGGTGTGCCCGCGCTGCACGGTCACGCCCAGCGGCGGGACGTCGGCGATGGTGATCGTGTTGTTCTCGCTGGCGACGATGGCCTCGGAGAGGTCACGGCCGACCTTCTTGGCGTCGACGTCGAACGCGGCGACGAACTGCACGTCCCGGACGTGGTACGGCCCGAACTCGACGTGCATCAGCCCGGGGACGGACTGGGTGGCGTCGGCGTCCTTGTAGTACTCGACGCCCTGCACCAGCGACGCGGCGCAGTTGCCGACGCCGACGATGGCGACCTTGACTGAAGACAACGGGGTTCCTCCTTGTGCCAGCACACGTGCGTGCTCGGCTCCGATGACGAGATGGCTCAGGTGGTGGTGCTGTCCGGCTCCGGCGACGCTGCCGGGTCGGCACGTTCTCGATCGATCAGCTCGGACAGCCACCGGACCTCGCGGTCCACCCCGTCGAGCCCGTGGCGCTGGAGCTCGAGGGTGTAGCGGTCCATCCGCTCCCGGGTCCGCGCCAGGGCGGCCCGCAGCCCGTCGCGCTGCTGCTCGACGGTGCGGCGGCGGCCCTCGAGGATGCGCAGCCGGACGTCGGCGGCGGTGGAGCCGAAGAACGCCAGGTGGACGCCGAAGCGCCCCTCGTCGTCGTAGGCCTCCGGGCCGGTCTGGCTGACCAGCTCGTGGAAGCGCTCCTTGCCCTCGGCGGTGATGGCGTAGACGACCTTGCCGCGCCGCCCGGTGAGCGGCGGTGCGTCCGCGGGGAGCAGCGCCTTGGGGTCGCCGTCCACGACGGAGACCAGGCCGGCGGCGAGCATCCGCTTGAGCGCCGGGTAGAGCGACCCGTAGGAGATGCTGCGCAGCCCCCGAGCACGCCGGCGAGCTGTTTGCGCAGCTCGTAGCCGTGCATCGGGGACTGGTGGAGCAGACCGAGGATGGCGAACTCGAGCACCCCGCCACCTCGTTCCGTCCTCGTCCACCGCTGATCGATGTATCGCGACGATACATCGACGCACGGCCGGCGGTGCAACTCCGGATGACGCCCGGGTGTCCGCCCGGGGATGCCCGCGGAGGGGGGACGGCGAGGCCCTGCGTGCGTACGATCGCCAGGTGGCCGGAGCTGCGGTGGTGAGGCGGGCGGTGGTCGACTACGCCCTGCGTCGCCGTTCGCTGCTGGCCGACGTCCAGGCCGGCCGGACCACCGTGTCCGAGGTCTGCGACGCCGGCCCCCACCTCGCCCGGGCGGCCAAGCACCACGGCGAGACGGTCGACCAGACGTGCCCGGTCTGCCAGGTCCACCGGCTGACCGTGGTCAACTACGTCTACGGCGACGCCCTCGGGCCGGTCGCCGGGCAGGCCAAGACCCAGGTCGAGCTGGCCCGGATGCACGCCGTGCAGGACGAGTTCAGCGTCTACAGCGTCGAGGTCTGCCGGGGTTGCGGCTGGAACCACCTGGCCTCGTCCTACGTCCTGGGTGCAGAGCCGCTGCCCGGTCGGGCGCCCCGCAAGACCCGCCGCCGGGCAGCCACCGAGTAGGCGTTCGGCCCGCCGGGAGCGCCGCGCTCCCCCGTTCCTCACAGCTCGACCCGCCATCCTGGGTGCGTGGCGCACGCCTGCGCCCGCCCACCGACTCGAGAGAGGGGCCACCGCCGTGCCTCCCCACGACGAGACCTCCCCCGTCGGGCAACCTGCTGGTTCGCTCCGCCGTCCGCCCCCTGTCCGTGAGACCCGGTCCGGGGGTGGCGGTCGCCGTCCCGGCCCGCCGGACCCCCGTCGTCCGGCCCGCGCCGACCGCGGCCGCACGACCGCCTCCCGCAGTGGCGGCGCCTCCGTCCAGGCCCGCAAGCCGGCGCCCAGGCGCAAGGGCAAGCGGACGGCGAAGCAGAAGCGGCGGCGGGTCTACAAGGTCCTCGCCGCGCTGGTGGCCAGCGTGGCCGTGCTCCTCGGCGTCTTCGTGGGCGTGGTCTACGCCAACACCACCGTCCCGAGCCTGGACGACGTCCAGCAGGACCAGCTCTCGATCATCTACTACTCCGACGGCACCACCGAGATGGCCCGGCTCGGCACCGAGAACCGGATCAACGTGCCGCTGGACCAGGTCTCCGTGCCCGCCCGGGAGGCGGTGCTGGCCGCGGAGAACCGCAACTTCTACGACGACCCGGGCATCTCGATCACCGGCATCGCCCGAGCGGCGTGGAACAACCTGACCGGTGGCTCGACCCAGGGTGGCTCGACGATCACCCAGCAGTACGTGAAGAACACGCTGCTCACGGCCGACCAGACGTTCAGCCGCAAGTTCCAGGAGCTCTTCCTCGCGGTGAAGCTGGACAACAGCTACACCAAGGACGAGATCCTCGAGGGCTACCTCAACACCATCTACTTCGGCCGCGGCGCCTACGGCATCCAGGCCGCGGCGCAGGCCTACTTCGGCGTCGACGCCTCCGCGCTGACCGCGCAGCAGGGCGCGGTGCTGGCCGTGCTGATCCGCAGCCCCAGTGCCTACGACCCGGCCACCAACCCCGAGGGCTCGCAGGACCGCTGGGGCCTGGTGCTCGACGGCATGGTCGAGCAGGACTGGCTGACCGCCGACGAGCGGGAGGCCTCGACCTACCCCGAGGTGCTGCCCGCCTCCACGGCCAACCTGAACTACCCGGAGGGCTCGGAGGGCTTCATCGCCCGCCAGGTGGTCCAGGAGCTGGAGACCACGTACGGGCTCACCGACCAGGACATCTTCGCCGGTGGCCTGCGGGTCACCTCGACGGTGAACAAGGCCTACCAGGACGCCGCGGCGGCCGCCGTCGCCGACGTGATGGAGGGCGAGCCCGAGGGCCTGCGCGAGGCACTGGTCTCGGTCGACCCGCGCACCGGGGCCGTGCTGACCTACTTCAGCCCGGTCACCAGCACCGGCACCGACTACGTGCAGGCCCAGCGCCAGCCCGGCTCGTCGATGAAGCCCTACGTGATGGCCGCGGCCCTCGAGCAGGGCATCAGCGTCAACGCCCGGCGCGACGGCAGCTCGCCGCAGACCTTCTCCGACCGCGGGACGCCGGTGCGCAACTCCGGCGGTGCCTCGTGCGGCTCCTGCACGCTGGTCCAGGCGATGACCCGCTCGCTGAACACCACCTTCTACGGGCTCGCCCTGGAGGTGGGCGGCGACACCGTCCGCGACGTCGCGCTCGCTGCCACCGGCATGCCCGACGTGTGGCCCGAGGGCACCCAGCTGGGCAACATCGAGGGCGGCCCGCTGCGCACGCTGTCCAGCCCGGAGACCCGGCAGACCGGGTCGGCGATCGGCATCGGCGAGTACGAGATGCGCCCGATCGACCAGGCGGCCGGCTTCGCGACGATCGCCAACGGCGGCGTGCACCACGCCACGCACATGGTGAGCTCGGTGACCGACGCCGAGGGCGGCGTGCTGGTCTCCCCGGAGTCCGTCGTGGACGCCGGCACCCAGGCCATGCCGGCCGACGTCGCCAGCGACACCACCTTCTCCATGGAGGGCGTCGCGGAGTACTCCCGCCGCTCGCTGGACGGCGATCGCCCGGTGGCCAGCAAGACCGGCACCCAGGGTCAGGGCGACGACAACTCCGACGCCTGGATGGTCGGCTTCACCCCGTCCATCTCGACCGCGGTGTGGATGGGCAACGACAGCCCGAGCGACCCGATCGTGAACGCGGCCGGGTCCATCGTCTTCGGGTCCGGTCTGCCGGGTGCGATCTGGCAGCAGTACATGGACGCCGTCCTCGCCGGCACCCCGGTGGAGGAGCTGCCGGACTCGGCGATCATCCGCGGGGACACCGGCAACAGCGTCCCGGCGCCGCAGACCACCCAGGCCCCCCGGCCGACGACGCAGGCGCCCCAGCGGACGACGCAGGCGCCGGCTCCGACGACGGAGGAGGCGCCGGTGACCACGGAGGCTCCCCCCGTCACGACAACGGCACCCACGACGGCCGCGCCCACGACCCAGGCGCCGGTGCCCACGACACCGTCACCGGCACCGGCGGTGCCCATCCCGGGGCAGCCGGTCGGTTAGGCACACTGACCGCGTGACCTCGAACGACACGGGCCCGTCCCCGGCCGACCAGCCGGGTGACGGGCCCGTGTCGTCCCCGACGGTGAGCCGGCCGCCGCAGGTCGCCGCGCCCGAGTGGCCCGACCGCGTCGTCCCCAGCTGGTCCGACCGGGTCGCGCGGCAGGCCAGCGAGGCCTTCGGCGGCCCCTGGGGCCGGCACGCCGTCACCGGACGGGCGCTGTTCTGGACCCCGCTGCGGGTCTGCCTGCTGTTCACCGTCGTCGTGCTGGCGCTGGCGTGGGCGAAGCAGTCGCCGTGCTCGGACGGCAACTGGGCGGGGTCCAAGCAGTACACCCACCTCTGCTACTCCGACACCGTGCCGCTGTTCGGGCTGCGCGGGTTGTCGGAGGGGCTGACCCCCTACCTGGACTCGCCGCTGGAGTACCCGGTGCTGACCGGGGGGTTCATGGCGCTGGCCGCGCTGCTGGCCCGGGCCTACGACACCGCCGCCGACGCGGTCGGGCTGCTGCCCTCGGTCGTGCCGGTGCAGAGCTACTACGTGGTCACCTGCCTGATGCTCAGCGTCTGCGCCCTGCTGGTGACCCGCTCGGTGGCCGGGTTGAGCGGCCGCCGGCCGTGGGACGCCGCCATGGTCGGGCTCTCGCCGCTGCTGTTCGTGCACGCCTTCACCAACTGGGACCTGTTCGCCGTGGCGCTCGCGACGCTGGGCCTGTGGGCCTGGGCGAAGGAGCACCCGGCACTGGCCGGGGTGCTGATCGGCCTGGGGACGGCGGCCAAGCTCTACCCGGTGCTGCTGCTGGGGGTGCTGCTGGTGCTCTGCCTCCGTACGTGGCAGCTGCGGCCGTGGCTGACCGCCACGCTGGCCGCCGCCGGGGCGTGGCTGACGGTGAACCTGCCGATCGCGCTGCTGGCACCGGAGAACTGGCGGGAGTTCTTCGCCCTCAACGACAGCCGCCCGGCCGACCCGGACACGCTGTGGAACATCGCGATCACCGCCTCGGGGGACCGGCTCTTCGACGGCCCGCTCGCCGCCGGGGAGTCACCCGCGGTGCTCAACGCGGTCATCGCGGTGCTGCTGGTGGTGATGGCCGCGGCCGTCGGCTGGCTCGCGCTGGCCGCGCCCACCCGGCCGCGAGTGGCCCAGCTGGCGTTCCTGCTCGTGGCCGGCTTCCTGCTGATCAACAAGGTGTGGAGTCCGCAGTACTCGCTGTGGCTGCTGCCGCTGGCAGTGCTGGCCCGCCCGGCGTGGCGCTCGCTCCTGCTGTGGCAGGCCACCGAGGCGCTGCTGTGGGTGCCCCGGATGCTCTGGTACCTGGGCACCGACAACAAGGGCATCGACGTGCAGTGGTTCTTCCTGGCCGTCGGACTGCGCGACGTCGCCGTCCTGGTGCTGGTGGCCCTGGTCGTCCGGGACGTGTGGCGGCCGGAGGGGGACCTGGTCCGGCGCAGCTGGCCCGGGACCGACGACCCGGCCGGCGGGGTGCTCGACCGGGCCCCGGACCGGTTCCGGCTGGACGGCCTGCGCCCGGTGCTGACCCGGCGGGCCGAGCCCGCACCGGAGCCCGTCCCCGCCTGAGTCAGCCCAGGGTCTCCCGCAGCAGGGCGATCTCGGCGGCGTGCGAGGCGGCGTCGCCCGGGGTCTCCAGGACCACGGGGCAGCCTGCGGTGCGCGCGACCTCCAGCAGCAGCTCGGTCGGGATCTCCCCCGCCGACAGCGGGGCGTGCCGGTCGCGGTTCGAGCCGGCCTCGTCCCGGCTGTTGTTCAGGTGCACCAGGTCGATGCGCCCGGTGATCGCGCGGACGTCGTCGACCACCGTGGCGAGGTCCCAGCCCGCGGCCCACGCGTGGCAGGTGTCCAGGACGAACCCGGCGCCGAACTCACCGACGGCCTCCCAGAGCCGGGCGACCGCCTCGAGTTCGCGGGCCATCGCGTGGTCACCGCCGGCGGTGTTCTCGATCCACACCGGGACGCCGAACCCGCCGTCGCCGGCCTGCCGCTCGAAGAGCTTGCGCCAGTTGTCGAAGCCCGCCGCCGGGTCGTCCTTGCCGGTCACGTGCCCGCCGTGCACGACCAGGCCCACCGCGCCGATCGCGGCGGCGGCCGTGGCGTGCTGGCCGACCAGCTTGCGGCTGGGGATGCGGATCCGGTTGTTCGGGGAGGCCACGTTGAGCACGTAGGGGGCGTGCACGACCAGGGCGACGTCGCCGGCGGTGAGCTCGTCGACGTCCGGGCGGGGCTTCGGGGCCTTCCAGTCCTGCGGGTCGGCCAGGAACACCTGGACGACGGCGGCGTCGACCTCGGCGGCCCGGGCCAGCACCCCGCCGTCCTCGACCTGGTTGTCGGCGGTGAGACCGGACCCGACGTGGACTCCCACGAGTTGCGAGGACATGGCACGACCCTAGGAAGGGTGACCGACAGAAGTCCTCCAGGTGCGGGCGTACCCCCGGCGGCACACCCTCGTTCTCCACCGTGACGTGGGTTACTCGTGAGTAGCCCCACCAGCACCACAGACCTCGACGTGGAGGCAGCACCGATGGACAGCGGCCGGATCCGGCGGACGGCTCGACGCGGCATCGCCGTGGCGACCCTGGGGTGGCTGCTGGCCGTGGCCGGCTCGGTGCTGGCCGCACCGGCGGCCGAGGCGGCGCCCACCGCCACGGTGGCCATCCGGGACCTCACCCCGCCGCTGGTGTCGGTGGACGCCGGCGGGTCGGTCACCTTCGTCAACCAGATCGCCGACAAGCCGGTGACGGTGCAGCTCCCCCTGCTGGGCGGGATCGCCGCGACCGCGCACACCGACGTGTCCCTCGCCTTCGGCGGCGGGGCACAGCCGCTGGCCCCCGGCGCCTCGATGACGAAGACCTTCCCGGCCACCACCGCCGGGGTCATCACCTACACGTACCGGATCGACGTGCAGTCCGGGCTGGCCTCGAACCTGGTCAACCAGGTGGTCAACGGCGCGACGGCGCTGCTGCCCGCGCTCCCGGCGCCCACCCCGTTCGTGGTGAACACCCTGGTCCCGCTGCCGAACCTGCCCTCGGTGAACCTGCCCAGCCTGCCCCCCGTCGCCGTCCCCACGGCCGTGCCCACCACCCCGACCACCCCCACCGCGCAGCCGAGCGGCACCACCAGCCCGACCGCGCCGGTGGCCGAGACCCCGGCCGCCGCACCGGCCACCCAGGCACCGGTCGACGGGACCGCCTACAGCTACGGCACCGTCTCCCCGGCCGGCCAGATGGCGCCGCTGGACACCTCGGCCGCCGCCGCGTTCGACCCCTCCCGGTTCGCCACCGGGGACGCCGCCTCCACCGCCGGGGGCGGCGGCAACGCCGGTACCTACGACGGCGCCTCGGTCCCGGTCTTCGGCGACCTGGCCGGGCTGGGTGGCGGCGCGCTGGGCTCCGGCGCCGGGGACGACGTCGAGACCGTCGCGGACTCCGCCGCCGGCACGCCCGACCCGGCGCTGTCGATCCCGGCCCTGGCCGCCGTCGTCGCCCTGGCCGGTGTCACGGCCGCCCTGGTCCGCACCCACCGGGCCCAGCGCACCGCCGGCTGACGCAGCGCTCGGGCCGACCGCTGGTCCAGCCCCTGGTAGCCTGAACGACGCGCGTCTGGCGGTGGCCCCCTGTGGTCGTCCCGTCCGACGCGCGACGCGTGCACAACCCTCCTGCTGCAGACACTCTGCAGCCGCTGAGACCAGAGGAGGTGGGGTTCTCCGTGCGTCACTACGAACTGATGATCATCCTCGACCCCGAGCTCGAGGAGCGCACCATCGCTCCCAGCCTGGACCGGTTCCTGTCGGTCGTCACCAACTCCGGTGGCACCGTCAAGACCGAGATCTGGGGCCGTCGTCGGATGGCCTACGAGATCAAGAAGAACGCCGAGGGCATCTACGCCATCGTCGACATCGAGGCCGAGCCCGCTGCGGTCGCCGAGCTGGACCGTCAGCTGAACCTCAACGAGTCCATCCTGCGCACCAAGCTGATGCGGCCCGAGGCTCACTGACCATGGCCGGCGAGACCGTCATCACCGTCATCGGCAACCTCACCGCCGACCCGGAGTTGCGTTTCACGCCGTCCGGTGCCGCCGTCGCGAACTTCACCGTGGCCTCCACGCCGCGGACCTTCGACCGTCAGACGTCGGAGTGGAAGGACGGCGAGGCCCTCTTCCTGCGGTGCAACGTGTGGCGGCAGGCGGCGGAGAACGTCGCCGAGTCCCTCACCCGTGGCTCCCGGGTCATCGTCTCGGGCCGTCTGAAGCAGCGCTCCTTCGACACGAAGGAGGGCGAGAAGCGCACCGTCATCGAGCTCGAGGTCGACGAGATCGGCCCCTCGCTCCGTTACGCCACCGCGAAGGTCACCAAGGCCAACCGCGGTGAGGGTGGCGGCGGCGGCTTCGGTGGCGGGTCCTCGTCCGGCGGCGGCGGAGGCGGCTTCGGCTCCTCCGGCGGCGGTGGCGGAGGCAGCGCTTCCAGCGACCCCTGGTCGACCCCGGCGTCGTCGTCCGACGAGCCCCCTTTCTGATCTCGTAAGCCTAGAAAGAGAACCCTGTGCCCAAGCCCCCCATCCGCAAGCCGAAGAAGAAGGTCTGCCAGTTCTGCAAGGACAAGGCGACCTACGTCGACTACAAGGACACGACGCTGCTCCGGAAGTTCATCTCCGACCGCGGCAAGATCCGTGCCCGTCGCGTCAGCGGCAACTGCTCCCAGCACCAGCGTGACGTCGCCGTGGCCGTGAAGAACAGCCGCGAGATGGCCCTGCTGCCCTACACCTCGACGGCGCGCTGATCATGAGTGCATCGAAGCTGATCCTGACCCAGGAGGTCACCGGCCTCGGTTCCGCCGGGGACACCGTCGAGGTGAAGGGCGGGTACGCCCGCAACTACCTCCTGCCCCGTGGACTGGCGATCATCGCCACCCGCGGTGCCGAGAAGCAGATCGAGGGCCTGCGCCGTGCGCGTGCGGCTCGCGACGTGGCGACGCTGGAGGAGGCCAAGCAGGTCGCCGGCCAGCTGTCGTCGCTGAAGGTCTCCGTGCCGGCCAAGGCCGGCAACGGCGGACGGCTGTTCGGCTCGATCACCACGGCCGACGTCGTCGCCGCGGTGACCGCTGCCGGCGGTCCGGCCCTGGACCGTCGTCGGGTCGAACTGCCCAGCTCGATCAAGAGCACCGGCACGCACACCGTCACGGTGCGCGTCCACCCCGAGGTCAGCGCTGCGCTGCCCATCGAGGTCGTCTCCGCGTAACAGCACCACCCTCCAGCAGGGGCGTCGGACTCCGGTCCGGCGCCCCTGCTGGCGTTCCGGGCGAGATCTGCCAGCCCTGGGCCGCGGCCTGGTGGGGTGCCGTGGTGGCGACGCACCGGTGCCGTCACGCCGCGCCCGGGTGTGGCGGAAAGGTGCCGACTTTCTCCCGTCCACAGGGTCCGGGCAGCGGACTGCCAGGTGACGGGCGCCTTTCCGCCGGGTGGCCGGGACGCGTCCCCGACGCTCTCCACACGGAGGCTGCGTTCGTCCACCGACTTGTCCACAGGTTGTGCAGATCCACGTGCACAGCGGTCGTGGACGGCGCCCCCCGCGGTGCCTAGCGTCGCCTGCGAACCCACCGCGCGGGCGGTCCCCGGCCGACGACGTCGGAACTGTCGGACCCCCGCGGTACCAACACACGACGACGTCGCAGCGCCCCGTCCGGGCGCGGTGGTGGTGGGTCCGCGCAACGACGGGAGCAGTTCTCAGTGGCAGTGCTCGACGACATCAGCAGGCCGCAGGCCGCAGCTCCCCAGTACGACCGCCAGCCCCCTCAGGACGTCGCTGCCGAGCAGTCGGTGCTCGGCGGCATGCTGCTGAGCAAGGACGCCATCGCCGACGTGGTGGAGGTCCTGCACGGCGCGGACTTCTACCGCCCGGCCCACCAGATCGTCTTCGACTGCGTGCTGGACCTCTACGGCCGCGGCGAGCCCGCCGACGCGATCACCGTCGCCGCCGAGCTCAACCGCACCGACCAGCTGTCCCGGATGGGCGGCGCGGTCTACCTGCACACCCTCATCCAGTCCACGCCGACCGCGGCCAACGCCGGCTACTACGCCGCGATCGTGGCCGAGCAGGCCGTGCTGCGCCGCCTGGTCGAGGCCGGCACCCGCGTGGTGCAGCTGGGCTACGGCGCAGCCGGCGGCAAGGGCGACGTCGACGACATCGTCGACCGGGCCCAGCAGGAGATCTACGACGTCACCGAGAAGCGGATGAGCGAGGACTACTCGCGCCTCGAGGACGTCCTGCAGCCCACCATGGACGAGCTGGACGCCATCGCCAGCCGCGGTGGCACCGCCCGCGGTGTGCCCACCGGCATCCGCGACCTGGACGAGCTCACCAACGGCCTGCAGGCCGGCCAGATGATCGTCATCGCGGCCCGACCCGGCGTGGGCAAGTCGACGCTGGGGCTCGACATCGCCCGCAACGCCTCCGTCAAGCACCACCAGGCGGCCTGCATCTTCTCCCTGGAGATGAGCAAGCACGAGATCACCATGCGTCTGCTGTCGGCCGAGGCGAAGGTGCCGCTGCACCACATGCGCGCGGGCTCGCTGAGCGACGAGGACTGGTCGAAGCTCGCCCGCCGGATGGGCGAGGTGGCCGACGCCCCGCTCTACATCGACGACTCCCCCAACATGACGATGATGGAGATCCGGGCCAAGGCGCGGCGGCTCAAGCAGCGCAACGACCTCAAGCTGGTGGTCATCGACTACCTGCAGCTCATGACGTCGGGCAAGCGGGTGGAGTCCCGTCAGCAGGAGGTCTCGGAGTTCTCCCGTGCGCTCAAGCTGCTGGCCAAGGAGCTCGAGGTCCCGGTGATCGCGATGAGCCAGCTCAACCGTGGGTCCGAGCAGCGTCAGGACAAGAAGCCGATGCTGTCCGACCTCCGTGAGTCCGGCTCGATCGAGCAGGACGCCGACATGGTGATGATGATCCACCGCGAGGACATGTACGAGAAGGAGTCCCCGCGGGCCGGCGAGGCCGACATCATGCTGGTCAAGCACCGCAACGGCCCCACCGCCAACGTCACCGTCGCCTTCCAGGGCCACTACTCGCGCTTCGTGGACATGGCCAACTGAGAAGTCGCTGGCGCCGCCGCGTCGGGCGTGCGCTGATGGGCCGGTGACCGACCGGCCCTTCAGCGAGCTCGCCCGGTTCCACCAGCTCGGCGAGGACCCGGTGCCCGACGTCGTCACCCGGCTGGCGGACGAGCACGGACCGGCCCGGCTGGTCTGGCGCAACCAGCTCGGTGGGCTCACCTTCGCGCTGGGATCGACCGCGCACGTGAAGTGGAGCCCGCACTCCGCCGGGATCGACCTGGGGCGGGAACGGGACGCGCTGGGCTGGCTCGCCGGTCACCACCCCGTCCCGCGGGTGCTGGGCAGCGGTGCGGACGGCGAGGCCCGGTGGCTGCTCACCGCGACGGTGGCCGGGGACCACGCGGTGGCGGGCCCGTCGGCCCGAGGCCGTCGCGGCGATCGCGGCCGGGCTCCGGGCACTGCACGCGCTGCCGGTCGACGTGGTCCCCGCCGACCGGGTGGCCGAGGCCTGGGCGGCCCGCACCCCGCCGGCCCTGGGCCCGCGTCCGCCGGTCGAGCACCCCGTCGTCGTGCACGGGGACGCCTGTGCCCCCAACACCCTCGTCGCCGACGACGGCAGCTGGGTGGGCCACGTCGACCTCGGCGACCTGAGCGTCGGGGACCGGTGGGCCGACCTCGCCGTCGCCTCGCTGAGCCTGGACTGGAACTACGGGGAGGGCCACCAGGGCGAGCTGTTCGACGCCTACGGCATCGCGCCGGACGCCGAGCGGATCCGCTGGTACCGGGCCCTGTGGGAACAGGAGTCCTGACTGTCGGAGGGGTGGTGCAGCATGCGCGCCATGACCGAGGAACCGGCAGCAGACCCGACCCGTGCCCTGTCCCGCACCGAGGCCTCCACGGCCGTCGAGGCGCTGGGCTGGCGGCTGCTGCTCGGAGAGCTGCGCACGGCGGTCGAGGTGGGGTCGCTGACCGACGCTGCGGCGGTGGCGACTGCGGTGACCGGGGCCCTGGGGGCGGACGCCGACGGGCACCTGCGGATCGACCTGCGCGGCGACCGGGTCGAGGTGGGCCTGCAGACCCGCGACCGGGCACTGGTCACCGGGGTCGACGTCGAGCTGGCACACCGGGCCACCGCGGCGCTCGACCGGCCCGTCGAGCCCGCCGGCGGCCACCCGGTGCAGGCCCTGGAGATCGCCGTCGACGCCCTGGACATCCCGGCGGTGCTGCCGTTCTGGGCCGCGGTGCTCGACCTCGTGCCCCAGCCCGGTGACGACGGGGCCCTGGTCGACCCGGCCGGTGTGCTGCCCACGGTCTGGTTCCAGCAGATGGACGCCGCACGCCCCCAGCGCAACCGCATCCACCTCGACGTCACCGTCGCCCACGACCAGGCGCAGGCCCGGGTCGCCGCCGCGCTGGCCGCCGGCGGTCGGCTGCTGTCCGATGACATGGCCCGCTCGTTCTGGGTGCTGGCCGACGTCGAGGGCAACGAGGTGTGCGTGTGCACCTGGCAGGACCGCGACGAGCGCGACGTCAGTCCCGCAGGTTGAGCTGGTCGTACCGGGCCGCCAGCTCGTCGAGCTCGTCGGTCGTCGGCACGTGCCCGTCGGCGTGCAGCGCGGCCATCCCCCGGAAGTAGTCCTCCCGCGGGGCGCCCGGGGTGAACAGGATGAGGAACCGGCAGCCGGCGTCGTCGTCCGCGGCGTGGAAGCCGTGCACCCCCGAGCGGGGCACGTAGACCAGGTCACCGGGGCAGGCGGTGGTCCAGGTGTCGCCGTCCAGCACGGCCAGCCGGCCCTCCAGCACGTGGAAGGACTCGCTGAACGTGCGGTGCACGTGCGGGCCGGGGCCGCCGCCACCGGGCGGGAGGGTGACCTCGAACAGGCCGAAGTCACCGCGGGTCTGGGCGCCGGTGGCGATGAAGCGGGTCTGGCCGGCGGTCTCCTGGTCGGTGTGCCGGGAGACCGTCGCCGGGTCGGGCGGGAAGCTCACCCCCTCGTCCTACCAGGACGGCAACCGATCCGACCCGGGGGACGAACACCGGCCATGCGGATCTCCGACCGGCTGCAGGCGATGACGATGCACGCGACCGCCCGGTGGACGGTCCGGTACGGCGAGGAGCTGCGGTTCGCGGGCACCGACCTGCCCGACCCCGAGGTCGTCGGGGTGGACACGCGGCACGGCCGGGTGCCGGTGCACGTCTACCGCGGGGCCGGCGACGGGGCGCACGTGCACTTCCACGGCGGGGCCTGGCTGATGCGGTACCCCGAGATGGACGACTGGTGGTGCCGCTACCTGGCCGCGACCACCGGGGCGACGGTGCACAACGTGGACTTCCGCACCGGGCCCTACGTGGCCTACCCGGTCGCCCAGGAGCAGTGCCACGACGTCGCCGCGTTGGTGGCCGGCCGGTTCGAGCGGGTGTCGGTCGGCGGGTTCTCCTCCGGCGGCGGGAACGCGGCCTCGGTCTGCCTCCAGGCGCGTGACCGGGGGTCCTTCACCCCGGTGCTGCAGGTGCTGGGCATCCCGGCGCTGGACCTCGCGGCGGAGCTGCCCGCCGGGAACGGGATGATCTCGCCGTCGCTGCGGGCGCTGGTCCGCCGGGTCTACTTCCCCGATCCGGCCTCGCGCACCGAGCCCTACGCCTCCCCCGTGCTGGCTCCCGACCTGTCCGGGCTGCCCCCGGCGCTGGTGCTCACCGCCGAGCGGGACACCCTGCGGCCCGACGGGGTCCGCTACGTCCAGCGGCTGCGGGAGGCCGGCGTCGACGTCTGGCACCACGAGACCCCCGGCGTGGACCACTACTTCCTCACCGAGGACCCGGTGCGGGCGCGGGACACCATGGCCCAGGTCGCCGACCGGGTGCGGGCGGCCCTTGCCGGGGCCGGCTGACCGGGCCAGGGTGGCCGCCATGGCCACCTGGGCGGACGTCGAGCGCATCGCGACCGCGCTGCCGGCGGTCGAGGAGGGCACCACCTGGGGCAACCGCTGCTGGAAGGTGGCGGGGGCGACCTTCGTCTGGGTGCGTCCGCTGGGGAAGAAGGACCGCGCCGACCTCGGCGATGAGGCCCCCGACGGCGAGGTCCTGGGCGTCCGGGTGGCCGACGAGGGCGAGAAGGCCGAGCTGCTCGCCGCCGAGCCCGACGTCTGCTTCACGATCCCGCACTTCGACGGGTACGCCGCCGTCCTGGTCCGGCTGGACGACGTGGCGGTCGACCTGCTGACCGAGCTGGTCACCGACGCCTGGCGCGCCCGCGCCCCGCAGCGGACCAGGAAGGCCCACCCGGACACCTGAGCCGGCTCAGGCGTCGGTGCGCAGCAGGGGCGGGTGCAGCGTGTCGGCGGGACCGCGGCGGTACAGCTGGGCCGGCCGGCCGCCGTCCCGGGTGGTGGTCTCACCCGTCGGTTCCAGCAGCCCCGCGGTGCCGGTGACCTTGCGGTGGAAGTTGCGCGGGTCCAGGTCGCGGCCCCAGACCACCTCGTAGACCCGGCGCAGCTGGGCGACGGTGAACGACGGCGGGCAGAACGCCGTCCCCAGCGCCGAGTACTCGAGCTTCGCCCGGGCGCGCTCGACGCCGTCGGCGAGCACCCGGTCGTGGTCGAAGGCCAACCCGGACAGCCCCGCCACCGGCGCCCAGCGGGCGGCCTCGGCGTCGGTGCCGGCGGTGGGCGCGGGCTGGTCGGGCACGAGCGCCAGGTGCGCGACGGTGACCACCCGCTGGCGGGGGTCCCGGTCCGGCGCCCCGTAGGAGGCCAGCTGCTCCAGGTGGCCGACGGTCAGCCCGGTCTCCTCGACCAGCTCGCGGGCCGCGGCGGCCGCGAGGTCCTCCTCGGGCCGCACGAAACCGCCGGGCAGCGCGTCCTGGCCGGCGAAGGGCTCGACGCCCCGGCGCACCAGCAGCACGCACAGCTCGTCGCCTCGGACGGTGAGCACCACGAGGTCGACGGTGACCGCGAACGGGGGGAAGTCCACGCCGGCACCCTAGCGTCAGGTTGACGACAAGGGCTAGCGACACTTATCGTCGAGCTGACGACAAAAGCCCACCGAGAGGACCCCGTCATGGCCGACATCGCCCGCTACCCCCTCGTCCGGCACCTCCGCGGCTCGGCGACCGCCCACGTCCAGCACGTCACCGCGGGGCGGTTGCGGCACGCGGGCACCGGCGCCAGCTTCTGGTTCCGCCCGCTCTCGGCGGTGCTCAGCGAGATCCCGGTCGACGACCGCGAGCTGCCACTGCTCTTCCACGCCCGGACGGCGGACTTCCAGGACGTCACCGTGCAGATGACGCTGACCTTCCGGTTCACCGATCCGGCGGTGACCGCGGCCCGGGTGGACTTCTCCATCGACCCGGACACCGGCCGCTGGCGGGGCACCCCGCTGGAGCAGGTCGCCGGGCTGCTCACCGAGTCGGCCCAGCAGCACGCGATCGACCTGCTGGCCGGTGCGGCGATGACCGTCGCGCTGACCGGCGGGGTGCGCACCGTCCGGGACACCGTCGCGGCCGGGCTGGCCGCCGACCCGCGGCTGGCCGAGACCGGGATCGTGGTGATCGACGTCCGGGTGGTGGCGATCCGGCCCGAACCCGAGGTCGAGCGGGCACTGCGCACGCCGACCCGGGAGCAGGTGCAGGCCGACGCGGACGCGGCCACCTACAGCCGGCGGGCGGTCGCGGTGGAGCGCGAGCGGGCGATCGCGGAGAACGAGCTGGCCAACCAGGTCGAGCTGGCCCGCCGCGAGGAGGAGCTGGTCGCCCAGCGCGGGGTGAACGCCCGGCGCGAGGCGGAGAGCGCCGCGGCCGCCGCCGAGGTCGCCGCCGAGGCCGCCGCCCGCCGCGACCGGCGCACCGCCGAGGTGCGGGCCGAGGCGGTGCGGGTGCAGGGCGCGGCGAAGGCCGAGACGACGGCGGCGGACCTGGCCGCCTGGGCCACCGTCGACGCCGAGCTGGTCACCGCGTTGGCGCTGAAGGACCTGGCGGCCAACCTGCCGAAGATCGACAGCCTGGTCCTCACCCCGGACCTGCTGGCCCCGGTGCTGGCCAAGCTGGGGGCTGCCGGGAGGACCGAGTGAGCCTCGCCCCGCGGGTGGTGCTCGTGCACCGGGCCACCGAGCTCGCCGAGCTGGTGGCCCGGCACGGCACCCGCGCCCAGGCGGCGTTCTTCCTGCAGAGCCGGGGCCGGGACGTCGAGGAGGTCGCCGCCCGGGACGCCGCCCAGCAGGCCGCGGTGGCCCGGGCGATGGCCCAGGTGCCGTTGGACTGGCGGCGGGGCAGCGTGGAGCGGGCCGACCTGTCCCGCTTCCTGTTCTCCCCCGACGACGTCGTCCTCGTCGTCGGGCAGGACGGCCTGGTGGCCAACGTGGCCAAGTACCTCACCGGTCAGCCCGTCGTCGGCGTGGACCCCGACCCGGGCCGCAACGCCGGCGTCCTCGTGCGGCACCGCCCGGCCGACGTCGGCCGGCTGCTCGCCCACCGCGACCGCACGGAGTCCCTCACCATGGTGCAGGCGACGGCGGACGACGGGCAGACCCTGCTGGCGCTCAACGAGGTCTACCTGGGTCAGCCCACCCACCAGACCGCCCGGTACCGGCTGCAGGCACCGGGGGCCGCGGCCGAGCGGCAGGCGTCGTCCGGGGTCCTGGTCGCGACCGGCACCGGGGCCACCGGCTGGTGCCGCTCGGCCTGGCTGGAGCGGCACAGCCCGCTGGTGCTGCCCGGGCCGGTCGACCCGGCGCTGGCCTGGTTCGTGCGGGAGGCGTGGCCGTCCCCGGCCACCGGCACCCGCTGCACCGAGGGCCGGCTGGACGGCGACGACGTGCTGACCGTGACCGTGGAGAGCGACGGCCTGGTGGTGTTCGGCGACGGCCTGGAGGACGACCACCTGACCGTCTCCTGGGGCCAGCAGGTCACCGTCGGCCGGGCTACGGCGCGGTTGGAGCTGGTGGTCTAGGAGAGGACGGCGACCAGGAAGTCCGACTCCGCGGTGGCCGGTCGCAGGTCCCAGGTGGCCAGCTGCAGGTCGACGGTCCAGCCGACGGCGCGGGCGTCGTCGAGGAACTCGGCGAACGGGTAGCCGCGGTCGGCACCGAAGCCGATCGCCGCGCGGCCACCGGGCACGACGTGGGACCGGAAGCCGGCCAGCACCCGGCGACGGGTGGACGGCGCCAGGAACGCCATCACGTTGCCCGCGCACACCACGGCGTCGAACCGGCCGGGCACGTCCAGCAGGGCCAGGTCGCCGACCAGCCAGGTCGGACCCGGGTGGTCGGCCCGGGCCGCCTCGACGAGCACCGGGTCGGCGTCCACGCCCACCACCTCGTGCCCGACCGCGGCCAGCGCGGCGCCCACCCGGCCGGGGCCGCAGCCGGCGTCGAGCACCCGGGAGCCGCGGGGCAGCATCGCGTCGACGAACCGGGCCTCGCCGTCCAGGTCGAACCCGTCGGCGGCCAGCCCGCGGAAGCGCGCGACGTAGTTCGCGGAGTGCTCGGGGTCGGCGGCGGCCTGCTGGGCCCAGATGCTCGGTTCGGTCACGGGCCCATCATCGGCTGCGCCGGTGGAGGACGATGGACCGGTGCGGCGAGAGGCGAGCATCCTGCACCTGGACCTGGATGCCTTCTTCGCTGCCGTCGAGCAGCGCGACAAGCCCAGCCTGCGGGGCAAGCCCGTGGTCGTCGGCGGCACCGGGGGCCGCGGCGTCGTCGCCACCGCCTCCTACGAGGCGCGCGCCTACGGGGCGCGCAGCGCGATGTCCGCCGGGGAGGCGCGCCGCCGCTGTCCGCCCGGGACCGCGTTCCTGGGCGGCCGCTTCGCCGCCTACTCCACGACCTCGCGGGTGGTGATGGAGGAGCTGCGCGAGCTGTCGCCCCTGGTGGAGCAGGTGAGCGTCGACGAGGCCTACGTCGACCTCGCCGCCGGCGGCCACGACCTCACCACCGACGGGCTCACGGCGTTGGCGGCAGCCCTCAAGGTGCGCATCCACGAGGCCACCGGCGGGGTGCGCGGCTCGGTGGGCATCGCGTCGTCCAAGACGCTGGCCAAGATCGCCAGCGAGCTCGACAAGCCCGACGGGCTGCGGGTGATCCCGGCCGGCACCGAGCTCGAGGTGCTGCACCCGTTGCCGGTCCGCTCGCTGCCCGGCGTCGGCCCGGCCACCGGGGACCGGTTGTCCTCGGTCGGCGTCCGGACGGTGGCCGACCTGCACCAGCGCTCGCTCACCGACCTGGTCTCCCTGGTCGGTCAGGCGCACGGTTCGGGGCTCTACCGCCTGGCCCGCGCCGAGGACGACCGGCCGGTCGTGCCCGACCGCGAGGCCAAGAGCGTGTCGGCCGAGCGCACCTACGCGACCGACCTGACCGACCTGGGCCGGCTCGAGTCCGAGATCCGCTGGCTGGCCGACCGGGTGGTCACCCGGCTGCAGGCGGACGGGACGGCGGGCCGCACCGTCACGCTGAAGTTCCGCAGGTACGACTTCACCACCCTCACCCGGTCGCAGACGTTGCCCCAACCGGTGGACGACGCCCGCACGATCGCCGAGGTCGCCCGGCGGTTGCTGGCCGGCATCGACCGCACCGGCGGGGTGCGCCTGCTCGGGGTCGGCGTCTCGGGCCTGGCCACCTACGTGCAGGGCGACCTGTTCGCCCCCGCCGAGGAGCCGGTGTCCGCCGCCGTCGAGTCGGCCGAGGAGGACCGCGCCCCCGACGCCCTGGCCCCCGACGACCCCGCCCCCGGTCCGGCCCAGCGGGTCTGGCACCCCGGCCAGGACGTCGAGCACGCCGAGCTCGGCCGCGGCTGGGTGTGGGGCAGCGGGCTGAACCGGGTCACCTGCCGGTTCGAGGGGCCGACGACGGGGCCCGGCAAGGTGCGCACCTTCGCGGGGGACGACCCCGACCTGCAGCCGGCCGATCCGCCCGACTGGCGCTGAGCTCAGCCGGCCCAGGTCTCCCGTTCGTACGCGGCCCGCCAGAAGTCCCGCTCGTAACGGGTCGCGACGGCGAAGGCCCGGTGCATGGCGGCGGTGTGCTCCGGGGCGGCCGCGGCATCGGTCAGCTCGCGGGCCCGCCGGGTGGACTCCTGGAACGCCGGGTCGTCGTAGGTGGTGACCCACCGGGCGTAGGGGTGGTCGGGCGTGGACCGGGCGGTCGCGGCCAGCCGGACGCCGGTGTCGGCGTACACCCAGAAGCAGGGCAGCACGGCGGCGCAGCCCACCGGGTGGGGGGCGGTCGCGGCGGTGGCCACCAGCCAGGAGACGTACCCCAGGCAGGTCGGTGACGGCTCGACGGCCGGGTCGACCCCGCCGGAGAGCTGCAGCAGGTCCGCGTGCAGCGTCGTCTCCACCGCACCGGCCCCGTGCGAGGCCTCGGCCCAGAACGCGGTCGCCGCGGTGTCCGGGGCCCGGGCGGCCAGCAGGGCCAGCGCCCGGGCGTAGCCGGCCAGGTACAGCGCGTCCTGCTCCAGGTAGTGCCGGAAGGACGCCGGGTCCAGGGTGCCGTCGGCCAGTTCGGCGAGGAAGGGCAGCGCCTCGATCTGGGCGCGCACCCCGGCGGTGGCGGCCCAGGCGTCGGCCGTGAAGCTCATGCCTCCCCCCACGTGCGGGCCAGGTGGTGCACCGGACCGTTCCCGGAGCCGACCCCCAACGTGTCCGCTCCGAGCAGGGCGGCCTGCAGCAGGTCGCGGGCGTCCTCGACGAGGGCAGGCCAGTCCGGAGCCGCCCCGGCGCGGGCGGCCCCGGCGGCCAGAGCCGCCGACAGCGTGCAGCCGGTGCCGTGGGTGTTCGCCGTCGGCACCAGGGGACGTCGGCTGAGGTGCACCGTCGGGCCGCCCGCACCGGCCACGGCCAGCACGTCGACGCTCTCGCCCAGGGCGGCGGCCAGGTGACCGCCCTTCACCAGCACCGCACCCGGGCCGAGCTCGAGCAGGGCGAGCGCCTGCTCCCGCAGCCCGTCGACGCCGGTCGCCGGGGTGCTGCGCAGCAGCCGGGCGGCCTCGGGCACGTTGGGGGTGAGCAGGTCGGTCACCGGCAGCAGGGCGGTGCGGACGGCGTCCACCGCGTCGTCGTCGATCAGCTGGTCACCGCTGGTCGCCACCATCACCGGGTCGACGACCAGCGGGCCGGCCGGGCGGTCGGTCAGCACGGCGACGACCTCGTGCACCACCGCCGCCGAGCCGAGCATCCCGGTCTTGACCGCGTGCACGGTCACGTCGTCGAGCAGGGTGCGCAGCTGGTGACCGACGAAGGCCGCCGGCACCGGGTGCACCCCGGTCACCCCGCGGGTGTTCTGCGCGGTCAGCGCGGTGAGCACCGCGGTGCCGAACACCCCCAGCGCGGAGAAGGTCTTCAGGTCGGCCTGCACGCCGGCGCCGCCGCCGGGGTCCGAGCCGGCGATGCTGAGCGCCACCCGCGCGCTCACGCCGGCACCCCGGCGAGGGCGTCGCGCAGCGCTGCCGCGGCAGCCCGCGGGTCGGGGGCGGCGCAGACGTCGGAGACCACGCAGACGCCGTCCACCCCGGTCGCGGCGACCTCGGCGACCCGGTCGCGGTGGATGCCGCCGATGGCCACCGCGGTCAACCCGGCGGCCCGCGCCCGGCCGGCCAGCTCGCGGACCCCGGCCAGGCCCAGCGCGGCCCCGGCGTCGGGCTTGGTGGGCGTGGACCACAGCGGGGACAACCCCACCAGGTCGACCGTCCCGGCGGGCAGCGCGAGGGCGGCGTCGAGCTGGGCGGAGGAGCCGACCGACAGCCCCAGGTGCAGGTGCGGGGCCAGTGCGTGCACCTCGGTGACCGGCAGGTCGTCCTGGCCCAGGTGCACCCCGTGTGCACCGGCCAGCAGCGCCACGTCGACCGCGTCGTCGACCACCACCGCGACGTCGGGCCGGTCGGCCAGCACCGCCAGCACGGCCCGGGTGAGGGCGAGCAGCTCCCGGCGGGTCGCTGTCTTGTCCCTCACCTGGACGGCGGTCGCGCCGCCGGCGACCGCGGCCCCGACCACCTCGGGCACGCTGCGGGGCAGACACAGCGCGGTGTCGGTGACCAGGTAGAGCGTGGGGTCGAACCTCACCGGAGGACGACCGCGGCCAGGTCGCCCGGGGTCACCGCGGCCAGCTCGTCGATCCAGCGGACGGCGAAGCTCCCCGGGCCCGGGGTCCCCGCCGCGGCCCGCCCGGCGGCGACGGCGACGTGCGCGTGCGCCGCGACCGCGCCGGTGAGGCTCGACCCCGTCGCCGCCACGTACGCCGCGGTCAGCGCACCCAGGGCGCAACCGGCGCCGGTGGTGCGGGTCAGCAGCACGTGGCCCCCGCCCACCCGCACCGTCGTCGTCCCGTCGGTGAGCACGTCCACCTCGCCGCTGACCGCGACCACCCCACCGGTGCGCCGGGCCAGGTCGCCGGCGGCCTCCAGCGCGTCGTCGGTGCTGTGCGTGCTGTCCACCCCGCGGCCACCGGCCCCGGCACCGGCCAGGGCGAGCACCTCCGAGGCGTTGCCCCGCACGACGTCGGGGCACAGGTCGACGAGCTCGGCGGCGAGCCGGGTGCGGAAGGGCAGCCCGCCCACGGCCACCGGGTCGAGCACCCAGGGCGTGCCGGCCTCCCCGGCGGCCCGGGCCGCCAGCCGCATCGCCTCCGCCGTCCGGGCGTTGACCGTGCCCACGTTGACCAGCACCGCCGAGGCGACCCGGGCGAAGGCGTCGGCCTCCTCGGGCGCGTCGACCATCGCCGGGGCGGCGCCGACGGCGAGGAGGGCGTTCGCGGTGATCGTCTGCACCACGGTGTTGGTCAGGCAGTGCACCAGGGGTGCGGTGTCGGTGAGGCTGCCGCGGGCAGCCCCCAGGAGTGCGGCGTCCATCGAGGTCGACATCCCTTCGCCAGTGTCAGCTGGAGCAGGTTCGACGGGTGTGCTCTCAGTCCCGCGGTCGGGACACCCCGTGTCGACGCCGATCCTGGCATCCCGGGCGCCGGTCCGCCGGTCGTCGTCCACAGGGGTGAGGTCCGTCCACCGAGACGCGACCGTGCTTGATCGCCGCGGCCCCAGCTGTGAGGGTGGGGTCACCCCGCACCGCCCGACCTGCAGAGGAGCCCGGTTGGACCCGATCGCCGTGACCCTGCTCGTCGTCGGCGGCGTCGGTCTGCTCGTGCTGGTGCTGTCCCTGGTGGTCGGGGAGATCGGCGAGTTCGGCGGCGACGTCGACGGCCCCTTCTCCGTGCCCGCGGTGGCGGCCTTCCTCGGCGGCATCGGCTTCGGCGGGGCGGCGGCGTCGGCACTGCTGCCCGACCTGCCCGGGGTGGCGACGGTGCTGCTCAGCCTGCTCGCCGGCCTGGTCGTCGCGCTGCCGCTGGCCGCCGGTGCCCTCCGGCTGTCGGCCTCGCTGCGCGACATGCCCACCGAGCCGACCCTCACCGACGACCGGCTGCTGGGCACCCAGGGCGTCGTGGTCTCCGCGGTGCCGGCCGGCGGGTTCGGCGAGGTCCGGCTCTCCGTCGGTGGCCAGCAGCTCAAGTACTCGGCCCGCAGCGAGGCCGCGCTGCCGGCCGGCACACCCGTCTACGTCGTCGACACCCCGTCGGCGACCTCGGTGGAGGTCGTCTCGACCGCACCGGAACCGTCTGGAGGCCCCACCCCGTGACCCTGCTCATCGCCCTCGGCGGCATCGTCGCCCTGGTCCTCCTGCTCGTGCTGCTGGTGCTGTCCCGCATCAAGGTCGCCGGGCCCAACCAGGCCTTCCTGGTCACCGGCCGGCAGGGCCGCTCGGTGACCGGTGCCGACGGCGCGGTCAGCCGGGACATGTCCGGCCAGAAGGTCGTCATGGGCGCCAGCGTCTTCGTGCTCCCGGTCGTGCAGAAGCTGCACTCGATCGACCTGTCCAGCCGCCGGATCCCAGTGGGCATCCGCGGCGCGGTGAGCAAGCAGGGCGTCAAGTGCGACCTCGAGGGCGTCGCGATCGTCAAGGTCGGCGGCAACGAGTCCTCGATCCGGGCCGCTGCGCAGCGCTTCCTGGCCCAGCAGCAGGGCATCGACACCTTCACCTCGGAGGTGCTCGCCGGTGCGCTGCGCTCCATCGTGGGCCGGCTGACGATCGAGGAGATCATCCGCGACCGCGCGGCCTTCGCCTCCGCCGTCGCCGAGGAGGCCGAGTCCTCCCTCACCGGCCAGGGCCTGGTGCTGGACACCTTCCAGCTGCAGGACATCCAGGCCGAGGGCACCTACCTGGCCGACCTGGGCCGTCCCGAGGCCGCCCGGGTGCTCAAGGAGGCCTCGATCGCCGAGGCCCGCGCCCGCCAGGCCGCCCAGCAGGAGCAGCTGCTCGCCGACGAGGCCATCGCGGTCTCCCAGCGCCAGCTGGCCCTGAAGCAGTCCGAGATCGCCGCGGAGACCGATGCCGCCAAGGCCCGGGCCGCCGCGGCCGGCCCGCTCGCCCAGGCCGCGCAGGACCAGCAGGTGCTCGCCGAGCAGGAGAAGGTCGCCGCGCGCACCGCGACGCTGACCCAGGCCCAGCTGGACACCCAGGTCCGCCGCCCGGCCGACGCCGAGCGCTACCGTGTCGAGCAGGAGGCCGAGGGTCGCAAGAACAGCCGCATCCTCACCGCCGAGGCCGACCGGCAGGCCACCATCGCCGCGGCCCAGGCTGCCGCCGAGCAGGCCAAGCTCTCCGGTGAGGGTGAGCGGGCCCGCCGGTCCGCCCTCGCCGAGGCCGAGGCCATCGAGGGCGCCAAGCGCGGTGAGGCCGAGAAGCTGCGCCGTCAGGCGATCGCCGACGCCGTCGAGCGGGAGGGCTCGGCCGAGGCCTCCGCGATCCTCGCCCGGGGCAAGGCCGAGGCCGAGTCGATGGACGCCCGCTCGCAGGCGTTCAGCACCTACGGCGAGGCCGCGATCCTGGACCTGCTGGTCAAGGTGCTGCCCGAGGTCGTCGCGGCCGCCGCGGCCCCGCTGTCCAGCGTGGACAAGATGACCGTGATCAGCGCCGACGGCCCCGGGTCGTTGTCCCGGTCGGTGGCCTCCAACGTCGCCCAGGGCCTGCAGCTGTCCGGCGACCTCACCGGCATCGACATGGCCCAGCTGCTCAAGCGGCTGTCCGGGGACGCGGTGTCGTCGTTCGGCACCGGTACGGGCACCGTGGTGCCGGTGGACGGGGAGAACGCCTGAGACCGTGCGGCAGGCTGGGGTCGTGATCGTCGAGAAGCGCTTCGCCGACCTGACCCCGGCCCAGCTGTACGGCCTGCTCAAGCTGCGGGTCGACGTGTTCGTGGTCGAGCAGGACTGCCCGTACCCCGAGCTCGACGGCCGGGACACCGAGCCGGGCACGGTGCACGTCTGGGTCGAGGAGGACGGCGTCCCGGTGTCCTGCATCCGGGTGCTGGAGAACGGCGAGGACCGGGCCATCGGCCGGGTCGCCACCGCCGTCTCCGCCCGGGGCCGGGGGCTCAGCGCGCAGCTGGTGACCCGTGGGCTCGAGCTGTGCGCCGGGCGCACCGTGGACATCGGGGCGCAGGCGTACCTGGAGGCCTGGTACGGCCGCTTCGGCTTCGTCCGGTCGGGCGAGGACTACCTGGAGGACGGCATCCTGCACCTGCCGATGCGGGTGGTCGCCGGCTCAGTCGCTCCCGGTGAGTGAGGCCGCGGGCAGCCAGTCGGCGTCGAGCAGCTCGGCGATCTGCTGCAGCCCGGCGGTGTCGCCGCCGGCCGTCTGGCCGGTGACCGCGAGCCGCTCGACCATCACCTTGGCCACCTGCTCCTCCACGGTCTCCTCGGCGTAGGCGATCCGCCACGGGGACACCTGGTGGTCGCGGTGCGTGCGGCCGGTGACCTGCCGGGCGGCGATGCCGGAGAACCGCGGCTGGTGGAACAGCCCGACCCGCGGGGTGGTGGACGCCGGCGCACCCCCGGGGAGCTGCTCGCCGGCGTGCAGGCTGATGGACGCGGTCACGGTGAACACGCAGACCCGCGACTCCCCGGTCTGGAACCGCAGCCGCTCGGCCTCGACGTCGAAGCGGTCCCTGCCGTAGACGCCCGAGACGCCGACCCCGGCGTCCAGCAGGGCGGTCCGGATCGGGTCGGCCGCGGTCTCCACGAACTCCACCGACACCGCGACCTGCCGGTCGGCCTCCACCTGCGCCTTCACCCAGTCGACGGTGGCCGGCACCCGGATCAGCCCGGCCTTCTGCCGGAACCGCATGAGCGCGGCCCGCCCGCGGGCGGCCTCCTTCTTCCGGCGGGCCAGCTGCATCTCCTCGCGGAAGGCGCTCCACTCCTGCTCGTAGGCCGCCCGCTCGGCCGGGGTCAGCGCCACCGGCGTGCCGGTCACCTGCACCTGCCCCCAGGGGGCCGGCCGGTGCAGGGTCGAGGGCGGGTCGGTGTCGGTGAGCCAGCCGCGCAGCCGTGCCAGGTCGGCCCGCCGCTCGTCGGGGTCCTCGGTCCAGGTGGCGCCGTAGCGGCCGCGTTCCACGTGGAACCCGTGCTCGGCGAGCTTGGTGGGCAGGTCGGCCCAGGCCCGCAGCGGCTCGTCGTGCACCGCGGCCAAGTGCGGCGCCAGGTAGGGCAGCTCGAGCGGGGAGTGCGCCGGGGTGGCGGTGGCCAGCAGCACGAACGGGGCGTCCTTCACCCGGCCGGACCCGGAGACCGCCTTCCAGTGCTTCCACCGCTGGGTGGTGGTGTGCCGGACCATGTGCGCCTCGTCGGCGACCACGACGTCGAAGGACAGCCCGCGCACCTTGGCCAGCCGGTCCCAGGTGGTCACGCACCAGCGCAGCCCGCCCGACCCGAACGCGGTGATCGACCGGGTCCAGTGCGGCACGGTGATCGCCGCCGGCCGGTCGGCGACCACCAGCACGGTGCGGGCGCCCCGGCGTGCGGCGATCTGCTGCACGGCCAGGACCGCCGTCCCGGTCTTGCCCACGCCCGGGTCGTCGCCGAGCAGGAACATCCGGCCACCGGCGGCCTCGTGGGCCGCGATCGCGGCCGCTCCGCTGACCTGCTCGGCCCGCGGGGTCATCGAGTCCCCGGCCGGCACCGGGCGGGCCTCGTCGTTGAGCTGCTCCTCCAGGAAGCGCTCGAAGGTGTACGGGCCCGGGTCGTAGACCGCGAGCTCGGGCGGCAGCTGCGCGCCCACCCACACGTGGGCCTGCAGCTCCTTGTGCCAGACGGCACCCGGGGCCGGCGCCCGGAACGGCACCGCGAGCACCCACACCCGCTCCCCCGGCCCGGCGACCGGCACGTCGGGTGCGGCGACGGCCGTCCGCGGCTTGCGGGGTGCGGCCTTGCGGGGTGCGGCCTTCCGGGTCGTGGTGGCGCGGCGACGACGACCGGGCACGGGGCTCCTCAGCAGGGGACGACGGGGACCGCCCCGACGCTACGGGCGGGGTCCGACGCTCCCGGCGCGGTGGGTCAGGCGGCCAGCGAGCGGATGCGGCGGTGCGCCCCGGCCATCGCCAGCACGGTGCCGGTGGCGGTCACCGGGTCCAGGTCACCGCGGGCGGGTTCGGCGTCCGGCACCCCGAGCAGCTCCTGGAACGCGGTCGCGGCCCAGCCGGCCTCCAGCGGGCACAGCTCCGGGTGGAACTGCACGCCGGCCACCCGGGAGCCGAGCGTGAAGCCCTGCACCGGCGTCACCGCGTTGCTCCAGAGCAACCGGGTGCCCGGGGTGCCGAGGAACGCCGTCGGCACCTGCTGGGCGTGCGCGGTGGCCACGTGGAGGTCGGGGACGCCGTGGCCGTGCACCGTGGTGGTGCCGGCCTCCCCGCCCGAGGGCACCGGCTCGGGGTCGAGCTGTCCGGCGACGGCGGCGATCATCTGGGCGCCCAGGCAGATGCCCACCACGCTGGCCCGGTCGTCGGCGGCGACGTCCAGGGCGGCGCGGACGGCGTCCAGGCGTTCGGCCATCGCCGCGCTCCCGGAGCCGATCGCCTCCAGGCCGCCGCTGAACACGTGCAGCACCCCGTCGCGGCCCCGGTGCTCGGCTGCCGGGTCGCCCCACGGCACGAGCGAGACCCGCCAGCCGAGGGTCCCGAGCACGGTGGCCAGCGGCTCACCCCAGGCGACACCCGGCCACACGGTGCCGCTGCCCTGCCAGACCACCGCCTCGCCGCTGAACGTCATGACCACACCATGACGCTGTGTCACGGGCAGAACGGTCGCGCGACACGAACGGGGCAGCGTGCTCCCGTCCCACCGGCCCCGTTGCCCTCCTCCTCCCCCAGGGTCCCCGTGCGTCCCGTGGTCTCATCGGGGGGTGAGCGAGGACCTGGAGCTGTCCACCCGCACCCTCGGCGAGGCAGGACCGCGGGTCGCCTTCGTGCACGGTCTGTTCGGGCAGGGCCGCAACTGGACGACGATCGCCCGCCGGCTCGCCGATCCCACCGAGGCCGGCCCGGGGCACCGGGTCACCCTGGTCGACCTGCCCAACCACGGGCACTCGCCGTGGACCGACCGGGTCGACTACGTCGACATGGCCGAGCTGCTGGCCGAGCTGCTGGCCTCCTGGGGCGAGCCGGTGACGCTGGTCGGGCACTCGATGGGCGGCAAGGTCGCCATGCAGCTGGCGCTGCGGCACCCCGAGCTGCTGCGCGCCCTCGTCGTCGTCGACATCTCGCCCTCGACCTACCCCGAGACCGGCGGCCGCACCGACGACCCGGACGAGGAGGCCTCCCCGTTCGCGGCCTTCATCGCCGCCATGCGGGCCATCGACCTGGACGCCCTGGCGACCCGGGAGGACGCCGACGCCGCGCTGCGCACGGCGGTGCCCAGCGACATGGTGCGCGGGTTCCTGCTGCAGTCCCTCGTCCGCGACGGGTCCAGCGGCTGGCGGTGGCGGCTGAACCTGGCGACCCTCGGCCGCGACCTGGGCGTGCTGCGCGGGTTCCCCGAGCCCCCGCCCGGTGCGGTGTTCCCGGGCCCGGTGCTGTGGATCGCGGGAGCGGACTCGACCTACGTGCTGCCGGAGGACCGGGCCCGGATGGACGAGCTGTTCCCCGCCGTCCGGCTGGTGCGGGTGAAGAACGCCGGGCACTGGGTGCACTCGGAGGCCCCGGAGGTGTTCACCGAGGCCGTGCGCCGGTTCCTCGACGGAGTCGAGCAACGGCACGGCCTGGCCCAGGTCGAGGCCTAGGCGAACAGGCCGCGCACGTCCTCGGCGGTCAGCGCGCCGGAGGACAGCGCGCCCTCGCCCACGACGTCGGAGAACAGCTCGGCCTTGCGGGCCTTGAGCTCCATGACCTTCTCCTCGATGGTGCCGGCGGCGACGAGCCGGTAGACCATCACCGTCTTGTCCTGGCCGATCCGGTGCGTGCGGTCGACCGCCTGGGCCTCGGTGGCCGGGTTCCACCACGGGTCGAGCACGTAGACGTAGTCGGCCTCGGTGATCGTCAGGCCCGAGCCGCCGGCCTTGAGGCTGATCAGGAAGACCGGTGCGTCGCCCTGGCGGAACCCGTCGACGACGGCATCCCGGTCCTTGGTGGAGCCGTCCAGGTAGGCCCACTCGATGCCCTCGGCGGTCAACCGGTCCCGGATCCTCCCCAGGAACCGGGTGAACTGGCTGAACACCAGCACCCGGTGGCCCTCCTCGACCACCTCGGTGAGGTGCTCGACGAACGCGTCGGCCTTGCTGGAGGCCACGCTCGCGTAGTCCGGGTCGATCAGCGAGGGGTCCAGGCTCAGCTGCCGCAGCAGGGTGAGCGACTGGAAGATGGTGAACCGGTTCTTGGCCAGGTCCTCGACCAGGCCGAGCACCTTCTGCCGCTCGCGCTGCAGGTGCTTCTGGTACAGCTCCTCGTGCTCGGGGTTCAGCGTCACCTCCAGCACCTGCTCCTGCTTGGGCGGCAGCTCGGGGGCCACGGACTCCTTGGTGCGGCGCAGCACCAGCGGCTTGATCCGGCGGCGCAGCGAGGCGAGCCGCTCGCGGTCGCCGTCCCGCTCGATCGGCGTCCGGTAGTGGTGGGTGAAGGCCGAGGGGTCCGGGAACAGGCCCGGCGCGGTGATCGACAGCAGCGACCACAGGTCCATGACGCTGTTCTCCAGCGGCGTGCCGGTCAGCGCGAGGGTGAACGGGGCGTCCAGGCGGCGGGCGCACTGGTAGGTGCGGCCCTGGTGGTTCTTCACCGTCTGCGCCTCGTCGAGCACCAGCCCGCGCCACGGCAGCGCCTGCAGCTGCTCGTCCTCCAGCCGGAAGACCGCGTAGGAGGTGACGACGACGTGCGCGCCGGCCACGTGCTGGGCCAGCGGCGTGCCGCGGCGCCGCTCGGTCTCCCGGACGACGGCGACCTGCAGCCCGGGGGCGAACCGGGCCGCCTCGCGGGCCCAGGTGGACAGCACGCTGGTGGGCGCCACGACCAGCACCGGGGCCTCGTCGAGGTCACCGGCCTCGTGTGCCCGCGCCAGCAGCGCGAGGGTCTGCAGCGTCTTGCCCAGCCCCATGTCGTCGGCCAGGATCCCGCCGATCCGGCGGTCCCAGAGGAAGGACAGCCAGGCGAACCCGTCGTGCTGGTAGGGCCGCAGCTGCGCGGTCAGCCCCGCCGGGACCTCCGGTCGGTCCCCGGTGCCGGCGTCCAGCAGGCCCTGGACGTCGCGGGTCCAGCGGGTGCTCTGCTCCTCCAGCACGCCGAGGGTGAGCAGCTCCTCCCACCAGCCGGCCTGCAGCCGGTTGACCGCCACGACGCCGTCGGCGGGCACGTCCTCCAGCGCGCGGGCCTCCTCGATCAGCTGGCGCAGCCGGTCGAACTCCGGGCGCTGCAGGGAGAACCAGGTGCCGGTGACCAGCATCAGCCGGGTGCGCCCGGTGACCAGGGCCTGGAAGAGCACCGAGAACGGCACGACCTGGCCGTCGACGGTGATCGCGACCCCGAGGTCGAACCAGTCGGACTGGGTGTTGTCGCGGGCGGTGAAGGTGATCTGCGGGGCCGCGGTGGACTGCCGGTAGTCCGGCGGCGAGCCGACGACGGTGAGGTCGACGCCCGCGTCCTCGCGCAGCGCGGGCAGCACCTCGGAGGTGAACTCCATGGCCTCCATGCCGCGCAGCTCGGCCGCGGGGGTGAGCCGCCGGTCGACCGTCCACAGCTCGGGCACCCCGCCGACCGGGCCGGGCAGCCGGGTCTCCAGCGCCCGCTCGGCGTCGAGGTCGCGGCCGGAGCCGGGCTGCGCGGTGTCCCCGGGCGCGGCCGGTGGGAAGGACCGGTCGGGCCCGTAGCGCACCGTCCACGCGATCTCGACCGACAGGTCGCCGGGGTAGGTGGCGGTCAGCGCCAACCGCGGGGGGACGACGTCGGGCAGCTCGACCGAGCCGTCGCCGGACACCACCGGCACCCGGCTGCGCAGGTCGGGGTACCAGTCGCGGAGGAAGCGCCCGACGTCGGCCGCCGGGACGTCCAGCGGACGGCCCCGGGCGGCGAGCCCGGCCAGCGTGGGCGTGGCCGGCCGGTCGAGGCGGGCCAGCAGGAGCGCGGTCTCCGGGTCGGGTTCGTGCACGGTGACCCCGTGCGCGGGGTGGCCGAGGAAGGACAGCGCCGCCGGGTCGACGGCCCGGCCGTCCACCCGCACGACCGCCTGCAGCTGGGCTCCGCCACCGGCCTGCTGGCGGGCGTCGACGGCGAGGTCGGCGGGGGCGTCGGCGAGCACCACCGGCTGCTGGCGCGGGCCGGCACCGGACAGCACGACCCCGTCACCGAGGGCCTGGTCGAGCATCCGCCACAGGCCCGGGCCGAACTCGTGCAGGTACACGTCGGTGGGCGCGTAGGAGTAGTACTGCCCGCGCGAGGCCTGGTGGGTGGCGTACAGGGCCCGCAGCGCGGCCAGGTGCCGGCGGTCCCACCCGGACTGGGCGGCGTCGTACTGCAGCTGCTTCCAGGTGATGCCGGTGCGCACCCACCGGCCGTTCTTGCCCGGGACGACGGGGCGCAGCCGGACCAGCCGCGGCCGGGAGCCCGGCGCACCCACCGAGGCCCGGGCCGCGGGTTCGGCGGAGACCTCGAACTGCAGGCCCAGCGGGACCCGGGTCGGGGCCCGGCCGGGGGCCTCGGTGCCCTGGACCAGCTCGGTGAGCGTGCGCTCCCACTCGGGCAGCTGCACCGTCGGCCCGACCGCCGACGAGCGCAGCGCGAGCAGCGCGGCGACCGCGTGCTTGCACTCCACCGCGACCGGGCAGGTGCACACGCTCGTCCAGCCCTCGCGGCCCTGGCCGGCCAGCACCATCGTCGTCCGGTAGGGCTGGGAGGCGGTGCCGCGGACGGTGGCGGTGACCCGGCGGCCGTCGCGGGAGAGGTCGACCGCGGTCACGGCGCCCTCGTTCAGCACGGTCAGCGCCCGGCGGAACACCTCGGGCCCTACGTGTGCCGTGAGAGCGGCGTCAGACGCCTCCTGACGCCACTCTTCGAGCACCAGGCCAGGCTACGGCGGCGTGCTGACAGTCCCGGTCGCGATGGCCCGGGGACGGGCGGCGGGGTGAGACTGGTGCATGGCCACCACCTGCGACAGCTGCCGGACCCGCTTCGACGAGGCGCCGGTGCGCACCCCGACCGGCCGGACCCTGTGCCCCGACTGCGGGACCACCTTCCAGGGCCAGGTGGCCGGGATGGTCGCGGCCGGCTCGGACGCCACGCCGTCGGAGCGGGTGGCCCAGGGGATCGCCACCGGCGGGTGGCTGCACCGGGTGCGGAAGGCGATGGGTCGCTCGGACTGAGGGCCTCCGGTCGCCGGAGCGGGCCCGGGCAGGCCAGGATCGACCCATGAGCACCGAGCGCGCCGGGACCCCGGCCCAGCCCGCGGACCTGGTCGACGTCCCGCACCTGGTCACCGCGTACTACGCCACCGAGCCCGACCCCGAGGACCCCGGCCAGCAGGTCGTCTTCGGCACCAGCGGACACCGCGGGTCCAGCCTGGACGGCGCCTTCAACGAGGCGCACATCCTGGCCACCACCCAGGCGATCGTGGAGTACCGGAGGGGCCAGGGCTTCGACGGCCCGCTGTTCATCGGCCGGGACACCCACGCCCTCAGCGAGCCGGCCTGGGTGAGCGCCCTGGAGGTGCTGGCCGCCAACGACGTCGCCGTGCTCGTCGACAGCGAGGACTCCTACACCCCCACCCCCGGCGTCAGCCACGCCATCCTGCGCGCCAACGCCGGCCGGACGAGCGGTGCGGGCCTGGCCGACGGCATCGTCGTCACCCCCTCGCACAACCCGCCCCGCGACGGCGGCTTCAAGTACAACCCCCCGCACGGCGGCCCGGCCGACTCCGACGCCACCGGCTGGATCGCCGGCCGGGCCAACGAGCTGCTGCGCGCCGGTCTTGAGGGCGTGCAGCGCGTGCCGTTCGCCCGGGCCCGGGCCGCGGCCGGCGTCTACGACTTCACGAGCACCTACGTCGAGGACCTGCCCCAGGTGCTCGACCTGGAGGCGGTCCGCTCGGCCGGCGTGCGGATCGGCGCCGACCCGCTCGGCGGCGCCAGCGTGCACTGGTGGGGCCGGATCGCCGAGGCCCACGGCCTGGACCTCACCGTGGTGAACCCCTTGGTCGACCCCACGTGGCGGTTCATGACCCTGGACTGGGACGGCAAGATCCGGATGGACTGCTCCTCGCCGTCGGCGATGGCCTCGCTGATCAGCCGCAAGGACGAGTTCCAGATCGCCACCGGCAACGACGCCGACGCCGACCGGCACGGCATCGTCACCCCCGACGGCGGCCTGATGAACCCCAACCACTTCCTGGCCGTGGCGATCCAGTACCTGTTCAGCCACCGGCCGGGCTGGTCGGCCGACACCGCGGTGGGCAAGACGCTGGTCTCGTCGTCCCTGATCGACCGGGTGGTCGCCGACCTCGGCCGCCGGCTGGTCGAGGTGCCGGTCGGCTTCAAGTGGTTCGTGCCCGGACTGCTCGACGGGTCGGTCGGCTTCGGCGGCGAGGAGTCCGCCGGTGCCTCGTTCCTGCGCCGGGACGGCGGGGTGTGGACGACGGACAAGGACGGCATCCTGCTCGCCCTGCTCGCCAGCGAGATCCAGGCGGTGACCGGGACGTCGCCGTCCGAGCACCACCGCGAGCTGACCGCCCGGTTCGGGGAGTCCGCCTACGCCCGGGTCGACGCCGCGGCCAGCCGCGAGGAGAAGGCCAAGCTGGGGAAGCTGTCGCCCTCCGACGTCACCGCGACCGAGCTGGCCGGGGAGCCGATCACCGCCAAGCTGACCGAGGCCCCGGGCAACGGGGCGAAGGTCGGCGGGCTCAAGGTGACCACGGAGAACGCCTGGTTCGCCGCCCGCCCGTCGGGCACCGAGGACGTCTACAAGGTCTACGCGGAGTCCTTCAAGGGCGCCGACCACCTCGCCCAGGTCCAGGACGAGGCCCGCGCCGTCGTCTCGGCGGCCCTGGGGTCCTGACCCGCCGCCCTCACCAACGACTGGCCGCCCTCACCAGCGTCGGTGAGGGCGGCCAGTCTTGGATCAGGTCACCTGATCCACGCTGCGGGGCAGCGGGGCGTCAGGAGACGTCGTCGTCGACCCAGTCCAGGGTCTTGGTGACGGCCTTCTGCCACTGCCGGTACTGCCGCTCGCGCTCGCCGGTCTCCATGGCGGGCTCCCAGCGCTTGTCCTCGGCCCACTTGGCGGTGAGCTCGTCGAGGGAGGACCAGAAGCCCACGGCCAGCCCGGCGGCGTAGGCCGCGCCCAGCGCCGTGGTCTCCACGATCTTCGGCCGGATGACCGGGACGTCGAGGACGTCGGCCTGGAACTGCATGAGCAGCTCGTTGCCGACCATGCCGCCGTCCACCCGCAGCTCGGTGAGGTCGACGCCGGAGTCGGCGTTCATCGCGTCGAGGACCTCGCGGGTCTGGAAGGCGGTGGCCTCCAGGACGGCGCGGGCGATGTGGCCCTTGTTCACGAACCGGGTGAGCCCGACCAGGGCGCCGCGGGCGTCCGAGCGCCAGTGCGGGGCGAAGAGGCCGGAGAACGCCGGGACGATGTAGGCCCCGCCGTTGTCCTCGACGCCGGCGGCCAGGGTCTCCACCTCGGGGGCGTCCTTGATCATGCCCAGGTTGTCGCGCAGCCACTGCACCAGCGAGCCGGTGACGGCGATCGAGCCCTCGAGGGCGTAGACCGGCGCGGCGTCGCCGAGCTTGTAGCAGAGCGTGGTGAGCAGGCCGTTCTCCGAGGGCACGGCCTCCTCGCCGGTGTTGAGCAGCATGAAGTTGCCCGTGCCGTAGGTGTTCTTGGCCATGCCCTTCTCGAAGCAGACCTGGCCGAAGGTCGCGGCCTGCTGGTCGCCCAGCGAGCCCGAGATCGGCACCCCGGCGAGGAAGCCCGCGGCCCGGCCCTTGCCGTAGACCTCGGAGTTGGACCGGATCTCCGGGAGCATCGACATCGGGATGCCCATGTCCTCGGCGATGTCGGGCAGCCACTCCAGCGTGCGGTAGTCCATGAGCATGGTGCGGCTGGCGTTGGAGACGTCGGTGAGGTGCAGGCCGCCGTCGGTGCCGCCGGTCATGTTCCAGATCAGCCAGGAGTCGATGGTGCCCATGACCAGGTCACCGGCCTCGGCCCGCTCGCGGGCGCCGTCCACGTTGTCCAGCACCCAGCGGACCTTGGGGCCGGCGAAGTAGGTCGCCAGCGGCAGCCCGACCCGGTCCTTGTAGCGCTCGTCGCCACCGCCCAGGGCGGCCAGCTCGTCGCAGATCTTCCCGGTGCGGGTGTCCTGCCAGACGATCGCGTTGTAGACCGGCTGGCCGGTGGTCTTGTCCCAGACGACGGTGGTCTCGCGCTGGTTGGTGATGCCGACGGCGACGATGTCGGAGGTGGAGGCGTTGCCGCGGGCCAGCGCCTGGCCGACGACCTCGCGGGTGTTGGCCCAGATCTCCAGCGGGTCGTGCTCGACCCAGCCGGCCCTGGGGAAGATCTGCTCGTGCTCCTTCTGACCGGTCGCGACGATCGTGCCGTCGTGGTCGAAGAGGATGCAGCGCGTGCTGGTGGTGCCCTGGTCGATCGCGGCCACGTACTGGGCCATGGGGTGTCTCCTCTGCTCTGAGGTGCGGGGTCAGGACGGGGCGTGGGTCAGATGTTCACCTGGGAGAAGAGGCCGGCGACGACCGCGCCGACGAGCGGGCCGACGATCGGGACCCAGGAGTAGCCCCAGTTGCTGGCGCCCTTGTTCTTGATCGGGAGGATGGCGTGCGCGATGCGCGGGCCCAGGTCACGGGCCGGGTTGATGGCGTAGCCGGTGGGGCCACCGAGCGAGGCGCCGATGCCGACGACCAGCAGGGCCACGGCCAGCGGGCCGACCTCGGTCGGGGTGTCGCCGAACCGGATGATGATGTAGATCAGCACGAAGGTCGCGATGGCCTCGGTGAGCAGGTTGTCCACGGTGCTCTTGATGGCCGGGCCGGTGGAGAAGGTGCCCAGGATGGCGCCGGAGTCGGTCTCGGCGGCGTAGTGCTGGCGGAACGCGACCCAGGCCAGGACGGCGCCGATGATCGCGCCGAGCAGCTCGGCGACCAGGTAGACCACCGTGGACGCCACGGTGACCTCGACCCCGGGCGCGTACTCAGCCGCCCCGGAGGCCAGCAGCCCGATGGTGACCGCCGGGTTCAGGTGCGCCCCGGAGCTGGCCGCGGCGTAGACGCCGGCGAAGACGGCGAGGCCCCAGCCGAAGATGATCACGATGTAGCCGCCGCCGAGGGCGCCGGACTTCGCGAGGGAGACGTTGGCGACCACACCGACACCGAGCAGGATGAGGATCGCGGTGCCCGTGACCTCGCTGCCGAAGACGGTCATGAGGCTGACCTGGTCCAAGGGGAACTCCGTTCTGGGCCCGCGTCACTGCGGGCCGGTCGTCGAACCCGGGGAGTGGTGTGTCCCCCGTCACCCCGGGGTGTGTCGCTGCAGGACGCTAAGTGGCCCCGATCACCAGGCCAAGGGGACGTCGTACGACATCGTCGGACGGAACGGCACCGCCTCGTGCTGCCGTCCCGCCACCCGGGATGCCCTACCGTTCGGCGCGTGCCGGGCACCGTGCAGTCGATCGAGCGGGCCGCCGCCATCCTGCAGGTGGTGGCCGGCAGCGGGGGCACCCTCGGCGTGACCGACATCGCTGCGGCGGTCGGGCTGCCCAAGACCACCGCGCACAGCCTGCTGCGCACCCTGCTGGCCGTCGGGTTCGTCGAGCAGGACCGCGAGGGCCGGTACGCCCTGGGCGCCGGCCTGCTCCGGCTGGGCGCCAGCCACCTCGACGTCAACGAGCTGCGCTCCCGGGCCTCGAACTGGGCCGACGCGCTGGCCTCGCGCAGCGGACACGCCGTCCGGCTGGCCGCGCTGGTGGAGGACCGGGTCGTCGTCGTGCACCACGTCTTCCGGCCCGACGACTCCGTGCAGGTGCTCGACGTGGGGACGACGCTGCCGGCCGAGAGCACGGCGCTCGGCCGGGTGCTGGCGGCCTTCGCCCCGCACCGCTCCACCCGGGGCGTGCAGGACGTCGCCCGCGCCGAGCTCCCCGCCGTCCGCGCGCAGGGCTGGGCGGTGGAGTGCGGCGGGTTCGAGTCCGCGACCGGCGGGGTGGCCGCGCCGGTGCGCGGGTCCACCGGGCTGGTCGTGGCCGCGATGGGCATCGCCGGGCCGGTCGACGAGGTCTGCGACCGCCGCGGTGCGGCCCGGCCCAAGCTGGTCGGCATGGTCACCGAGGCGGCGCACGCGGTGTCCCGCGAGCTGGGCTGGCGGGGCTGACGTGGCCGAGCGCTACGTGCTGGCGGTGGACCAGGGGACGACGTCGACCCGGTCGATCGTGTTCGACCGCAGCGGCCGGATGGTCGCGGTCCGCCAGCGGGAGCACCGGCAGTGGTTCCCGCGGCCGGGCTGGGTGGAGCACGACCCGATGGAGGTCTGGGCCAACACCCAGCGCACCGCGGCCCAGGCGCTGCACGACGTGGCCGCTGCCGCCGGCGAGGTCGTCGCGCTGGGGATCGCCAACCAGCGGGAGACCACGGTCGTCTGGGAGAAGGCGACCGGCCGGCCGGTGACCCGGGCGATCGTCTGGCAGGACACCCGCACCGCCGACCTGGTCACCCGGCTGACCGCCCGTCCCGACGCCGGGATCGTCGCCGAGCGCAGCGGGATGGACATCGCCGGCTACTTCGCCGGGCCGCGGCTGCGCTGGGTGCTCGACCACGTGCCGCGGGCCCGGGAGCGGGCCGAGCGCGGCGAGCTGCTGTTCGGGACCATGGAGACCTGGCTGGTCTGGAACCTCACCGGCGGCCCGGACGGCGGGGTGCACGTCACCGACGTGACCAACGCCAGCCGGACGTCGCTGATGGACGTGCGCACCTGCGCCTGGGACCCCGACCTGCTGGAGTTCTTCGGCGTCCCGGCCGCGCTGCTGCCCGAGATCCGGCCCTCGGTGGGCCAGCTCGGGGTGGCCACCGCCTTGAGCCCGGCCATCCCGATCACCGGTGCGCTGGGCGACCAGCAGGCCGCGCTGTTCGGGCAGGCCTGCTTCGCCCCGGGCGAGGCCAAGTGCACCTACGGCACCGGCAGTTTCCTGCTGCAGAACACCGGCACCGAGCTGGTCCGCACCCGGTCGGGGTCGATCTCGACGGTGGCGTACCAGCTGGCCGGGGAACCGGTGCACTACGCGCTGGAGGGGTCGGTCGCGGTCGCCGGTGCCCTGGTCCAGTGGCTGCGTGACGGGCTCGGCCTGATCGGCACCGCCCCGGAGGTCGAGACCCTCGCGCGCACCGTGGAGGACAACGGCGGCTGCTACGTCGTCCCGGCGTTCTCCGGGCTGCTGGCCCCGCACTGGCGCGGCGAGGCGCGCGGGATGGTCGCCGGGCTGACCTCCTACGTCACCAAGGGCCACCTGGCGCGGGCGGTGCTGGAGGCGACGGGCTGGCAGACCCGGGACGTCGTCCGGGCGATGGCCGCGGACTCCGGGCTGCCGCTGCCGGCGCTGCGGGTGGACGGGGGGATGACCACCAACAACCTGCTCATGCAGTTCGTGGCCGACGTGCTCGACGTGCCCGTCGTCCGCCCGATGGTCGGGGAGACCGTGTCGCTGGGCGCGGCCTACGCCGCCGGGCTGGCGGTCGGGCTGTGGGCCGACGTCGAGGCGCTGCGGCGCAACTGGCACCGCTCGGCGCAGTGGAGCCCGGTGCCCGCGCGTGCCGCCCAGCTGTCCGCGGAGTACCCGACCTGGGAGCGTGCGGTGGCGCTGTCCATCGCCTGGGGCGCGCCCTACCCGTGAGGGTGCGCGTCCGAGATTGTCGGACGCCGGGGTTCGCCGGGCCTGTGCCGCGGACCTACCGTGGACGTCAAGAGCCGCGGGTCACACCGCGGCCCACACATCGAGGTGCACCGGACCCCGGGGCACCCGACGCCGACGACGTCGTCCGTGTGGCGGCGAGACCACAGGAGCACCCCATGTCCGCTGTCACCCCGCTGGGTCCCGAGCAGCGCGCCGCCGCGTGGGCCGCGCTGGCCGCCGAGGAGTTCGAGGTCCTCGTCGTCGGTGGCGGCGTCACCGGCGCCGGTGTGGCGCTGGACGCGGCCACCCGCGGCCTGAAGACCGCGCTGGTCGAGGCCCGCGACTACGCCTCGGGCACGTCGTCCCGGTCCTCCAAGCTCTTCCACGGTGGCCTGCGCTACCTGGAGCAGTTCGACTTCGGCCTGGTCCGCGAGGCGCTGCACGAGCGCGACCTCGCGGTGAACCGGATCAGCCCGCACCTGGTCAAGCCGCTGCCGTTCCTCTACCCGCTGACCCACCGCGTGTGGGAGCGCCCCTACGTGACCGCCGGCCTGGCGCTCTACGACGGGCTGGCCCGGTTCGGCGCGCTCAGCGAGCCGATGCCCTCCCAGAAGCACCTGTCCCGCACCGGGGCGCGCAAGCTCTTCCCGGCCCTCAAGCCCGACGCGCTGGTCGGCGCCGTCCGCTACTACGACGCCCAGGCCGACGACGCCCGGCACACCCTCACCGTCGCGCTGACCGCGGCCAAGTACGGCGCCACCGTGCTGAACTCCGCCGAGGTCGTCTCCTTCCTGCGGGCCGGCGGCCGCGTCGTCGGCGCCCGGGTCCGCGACGTGGAGACCGGCCAGGAGATCGACGTCAAGAGCGAGGTCGTGGTCAACGCCACCGGCGTGTGGACCGACGACCTGCAGACCCTCGTCGGGGGCCGCGGCCGGTTCCACGTGCGGGCCTCCAAGGGCGTGCACATCGTCGTCCCGCGCGACCGGATCAACGGCGAGACCGGGCTGATCCTCAAGACCGAGAAGTCGGTGCTGTTCGTCATCCCGTGGGGCTCGCACTGGATCGTCGGCACCACCGACACCGACTGGGACCTGGACAAGGCGCACCCCGCGGCGTCCAAGGCCGACATCGACTACATCCTCGACCACGTCAACGAGGTGCTGACCACCCCGCTGACCCACGAGGACATCTCCGGGGTCTACGCCGGGCTGCGCCCGCTGCTGTCGGGTGAGTCCGAGGACACCAGCCAGCTCTCCCGCGAGCACGCCGTCGCCCGCCCCTCCCCGGGCGTCATCTCCGTCGCCGGCGGCAAGTACACGACCTACCGGCCGATGGCCGCCGACGCCGTGGACGCCGTGGCCGAGGACGTCACCCGGACCATCCCGAAGAGCGTCACCGAGGACGTGCCGCTGGTCGGCGCCGAGGGCTACTTCGCGATGGTCAACTCCCTGGACCGGCTGGCCGACCAGTGGGGCGTCCCGCGCTTCCGTGCCGAGCACCTGCTCAACCGGTACGGCTCGCTGACCCCGGACGTCCTCGAGCTCGCCGCCGACGACGCGTCGCTGCTCCAGCCGGTGCCCGGCGCCGAGGAGTACCTGATGGTCGAGATGGTGTGGGGCGCCGCTTGCGAGGGTGCGCTGCACCTGGACGACCTGCTCGCCCGCCGCACCCGGATCTCCATCGAGACCCCGCACCGCGGCACCGAGTCCGCCCTCCCGGTGGCCCGGGCCGTCGCGGGCGTGCTGGGCTGGGACGAGGAGCGGGTCACCAACGAGGTCGCCTCCTACGCCGCGCGGGTCGAGGCCGAGCGCCGCTCGCAGACCGAGGACAACGACCAGGAGGCCGACGCCGCCCGCGTCGCCGCGCCGGACACCCGTGCGGTGGCCGTCGGTCGCGCCCTCGTCTGAGCCGGGGCTGCGCCTGCTGACGGCGGCCGACTGGCCGCTGGAGCAGGCGCTGTCCCGGGACCCGCTGGTCGTCGCCGGCACGTCGGCAGCCCCGGACCTCACCGAGGAGGAGGCCCGGGCGCGGGTCGACCGGCTCCTCGCGCGCCGTGCCGCGGGCACGGGTGACCGGTGGGTCGTCGTGGCCAACGGACTGGACGTCGGGGTGGTGGGCGTGCGGCTGGAGGACGAGGGCTGGGAGCTGGGCTGGGCCCTGCTCCCGGCCGGCCGGGGCCGCGGGCTCGCCTCCGGTGCCGTCCGGCAGGTCGCCGAGATGCTGCTGGCCGGGGGTGCCGAGCGGGTGCGTGCCCTGGTGCTGCCCGGCAACGCCGCCTCGCGCCGGGTGGCCACCCGGGCCGGCTTCGAGCGGGAGGGCGTGCTCGACCGGGGCGGACGACGCCTCCAGGTGTGGTGTCGACCCCCCGCCACGGGGGCATGACGGGATCCCACCACCCCGACCCCAGGAGCAGCCGTGCCCACCGTCGAACGGACCTTCGTCGTGCAGTGCCCCCTCGAGAAGGCGGTCGACTACCTCGCCGACTTCGCCCACGCCGAGGCCTGGGACCCGGGCACGAAGAGCTGCACGCCGGTCGACGGGCAGCCGGTGCAGGTGGGCTCCCGCTGGCGCAACGTCAGCGAGTTCATGGGCCGGGAGACCGAGCTGGAGTACCGGCTGGCCACCTGGGAGGCCGACCGCCTCGTGCTCGTCGGGGAGAACAAGACGGTCACCTCGACCGACGAGATCTCCTTCCGGGCCGTCGACGCCACCAGCACCGAGATCCGCTACCACGTGGACTTCGACTTCCACGGGGTCGCGTCCCTGGCCGGGCCGCTGCTCAAGCCGGCGCTGGAGAAGCTGGGCACCGACACCGAGGAGCAGATGACCCGGGTGCTGGCCACCGTCTGATCCCCCCGCCACCGGCGGGTCACCCCGGCGGGTGGCCCGGGTCGACCGCCTCCCACGGGGAACGGCCCGGTCCGGGCAGACTGGGCCGGTGACCGGGGCGCGAGACGACGGACGAGGCTGGGACGCGAACCCTCCGGGGGCGACGCCTCCCGGCGGTGACGGGCGCGGGTACGGCTCGGGGGCGACGGCGTACGGCGCCGGGGCGCCGCCCTACGGGCAGGGCGGGCCACCGCCGGCATACGCCCCGGCCCCGGAGCCGTGGGGTGCGCCGCCTCAGCAGCCGTGGGGTGGGCAGCAGGGCCCGTGGTGGACGCCGCCGGCCGTGCCCCTGGCCTGGCCGAAGGGACCCGGACGCCCGGCGCAGGGCACCGCAGCCGCAGTGCTCGGGTTCATCGCCGGTGGGATCGCGATCCTCTGGGGCCTGGTGGGCATCGTGCTGCTGGCCGGCTCGGACGGGGGCAGCGCCACCTGGGTGAGCGTGGTCGTGGGCCTGCCGGCGGGTGCCGCACTGATCTACGGCTCGATCCGGCTGCTGGCCGGCACCGACCGGTGGTTCGTCGTCGGGGGCGGAGCTGCCCTGGCCCTCACCGTGCTGCTGCAGGCGGTCGTCAGCGCGGCCTCCTCCTACGGCTCCGCCTCGGGCCAGGCCACCCTGGTCGTCTTCCTGCTCCCGGTGCCGACGGTCGCCGCCGTGCTGGCCGCGCTGCCGCTGGTCGGCGGCTGGGTCGCCAGCAGGCGGGGTGCCGGACCGAGGCAGGACAGCCCGCAGGGCTGGTAGGTCGGCTCGTCCGGGCCGGGTTCCACGTGGAACCCGGCCCGCCGTGTGTCCGGGGTGCCGACCCCGACCGCCACGGGCAGGGTGGGCCGATGAGCATCGACGTCGTCGACCTGGTCCGCGAGCTCGTCCGCCGTCCCACGGTCTCCGGTGACCCCCGGCCCCAGCGGGACGTGATGGGCGTGGTCACCGAGGTGCTCCGCGCGCAGGCGCCGCACCTGCAGCGCACCGACGGCGACGACGCCGACCAGCCGTGGACCCTGCTCACCACCCCCACCGACCCCGACCGGCCGCGGCTGCTGTTCGCCTGCCACGTCGACACCGTCCCGGCCGCGGACGCCACGCACTGGCAGCGCGACCCCTTCGGTGCCGACGCCGAGGACGGCCGGGTGTGGGGCCGCGGCGGCTCGGACATGAAGGCCGGCCTGGTGGCCGCGATCGCCGCCGTCGCCGCGGCCGACCCCGAGACCCCCGTCGGCCTGCTGCTCACCAGCGACGAGGAGATCGGCTCGAAGGGCGCCCAGGTCGCCGCCCGGGCGCTGCAGGGCACCCGCACGGGCGCGGTCGTCGTCCCCGAGGCCACCGGCAACGAGGTCGTCCTGGGCCACCGCGGTGCGCTGTGGCTCGCCGTCCGCGCCGCCGGGAGGGCCGCGCACGGCAGCACCCCGCACCTGGGCCACAACGCCGTCATGGACCTCGTCGCCGTCCTCCAGCGCGCCGGCACCCAGCTCCCGCTGGCCAGCGAGGCGTTCCTCGGCACCGAGACCTGGAACCCGGGTGTGATCAGCGGTGGCACGGTGCCCAACGTCGTCCCCGACGCCGCCGAGGTCGTCGTCGACCTGCGCACCGTCGGGGACGGCGCCGCGCTGCAGGCCTGGTGGCGGGCCCAGCCCGAGGTCGCCGACGTCGAGGTCCGGGTCGACCTGCCCCCGCTGCTCACCCCCGCCGACGACCGGTGGGTGCAGGCCCTGCCGGCGGAGACGCGCAGCCAGCCGGCCACCTACTTCACCGACGGCTCGGTCCTCGGCCCGGTCGCCGACGGCGCCCCGATCGTCGTCTGGGGCCCGGGCACCCCGGCCGTCATGCACGCCCGCGACGAGTACGTGGAGGTCACCGAGCTCGAGCATGCCGCCCGCACCTTCGCCGAGGTGGTCGCCCGCTGGGACCGATGACTTCCGCCGGGCCCGCCGGTCCGAGAGGGTGACAGACCCCGCCCCAGAGGAGACCCGATGACCGCGAACCTGTGCCCGTACCTGTCCTTCGACGGCAACGCCCGGGAGGCGATGGAGACCTACCAGCGCGTGCTGGGCGGTGAGCTGACCGTCAACACCTTCGGGGAGTTCGGCATGGAGGGCCCCGACGCCGCCCGCGTGATGCACAGCCAGCTGGACACCCCCGACGGCATCCTGCTGATGGGCTCGGACACCGGCCCCGGCATGGGCTTCGAGAAGGCCGCGGGGGCCAGCGTGTGCATCAGCGGCACCGACACGGAGAAGCTGCGTGGCTGGTGGGCGCAGCTGTCCGAGGGCGGCGAGGTGCAGGTGCCGCTGGAGAAGCAGATGTGGGGCGACGAGTACGGCCAGTGCACCGACCGCTTCGGCACCCCCTGGATGTTCAACGTGGGGTCCGCACCGGACGCGGCATGATCGGGGGGTGACCGACTTCGAGCTCCTCCTGCCGCAGGCCGTCGACGTCCGCGAGGTCGGGATGCGCGACGGCCTGCAGCTGGAGGCGCCGGTGCCGCTGGCCGACAAGCTGGCGATGCTCGAGGCCCTGGTGGAGACCGGGGTGCGCCGGATCGAGGTGACCTCCTTCGTGTCCCCGAAGGCGGTGCCCGCGCTGGCCGACGCCGACGCGCTCGCCGCCGAGCTGCACCGCTTCCCGGGCGTGCACTTCTCCGCGCTGGTGGCCAACACCCGGGGTGCGCAGCGGGCCGTGGACGCCGGGATCGCCGACCTGGAGTACGTGGTCAGCGCCTCGGACAGCCACTCCCGGGCCAACGCCGGCCGGCCCACGAAGGAGGCCGTGGCCGCCGTCCCGGACATCGCCGCGCTCGCCCACGGTGCCGGCGGCAGCCTCGAGGTGGTCGTCGCGACGGCGTGGGACTGCCCCTTCGACGGCCGCACCGCCCTGGACCGCACGGTGGACGTCGCCCGGGCCTCGGTCACCGCCGGCGCCGACCAGCTGTGCCTGGGCGACACCATCGGGACGACGACGCCGCTGCGGGTGGTGCGGCTGCTCGACGAGGTCCGCCGGGCCACCCCGGGCGTCCCCCTCGGCGTGCACTTCCACGACACCCGCGGCACCGGTCAGGCCAACGCGCTGGCCGCCGTCCAGGCCGGGGTCACCCAGCTGGACTCCTCGGTGGGCGGGCTGGGCGGCTGCCCGTTCGCCCCCGGCGCCAGCGGCAACATCGCCACCGAGGAGCTCGTGTACTGGCTGGAGGACTCCGGGGTGCGCACCGGCATCGACCTCGACGCCGTCCTGGCCGCCGCCGCGGTCACCCGGCGGGCGGTCGGCCGGGAGCTGCCCAGCTCGCTGTTCCGTGCCGGAGGTCGCAACGCCCCGCGCGGCACGTGGTCCCCGGAGGTGGTGGGATCGCAGGCATGAGCGAGCAGCCCCCGGAGATCGTCGACCCCCGTGTGATGCGGGACGTGCTCGGCCACTTCGCCTCCGGCATCACCATCGTCACCGCGATCGCCGACGACGGCCCGATCGGGTTCACCTGCCAGTCCTTCAGCTCCCTGTCGCTGGACCCGCCGCTGGTCGCCTTCGCCCCCGCGAGGAGCTCGACCACCTGGCCGCGGCTGCGCGAGGCCGGCCGGTTCTGCGTGAACGTGCTGGCCGACGACCAGGACCGGCTGTCCTCGCAGTTCGCCCGCTCGGGCACCGACAAGTACGCCGGGGTGAGCTGGGAGCCCAGCGCACACGGCTCACCGGTGCTGGACGGCGTCGTGGCCTGGATCGACTGCGAGCTGTTCGCCGAGCACGAGGGCGGGGACCACACCATCGTCGTCGGCCGGGTGCTCGACCTCGGCGCGACGGCGGAGAAGGCCCCGCTGGTCTTCCACCGCGGCGCCTACGGCCTGCAGACGAAGGGCTAGTCGAAGCGGACGGCGATCAGCGCGACGTCGTCCCGGCGGTCGAGGTCGGCTGCGACCGCGTGGTCGCACAGGTCCTGCGGCAGCGCGTCCACCGGGGCGTCCCGCAGCCGCCGCACCAGCGTCCGGATGCCCTCGTCGAGGTCGGCGCCGGGGTGCTCGATGAGCCCGTCGGTGTAGCCGATCAACGTGGTCCCCACCGGCACCTCGAGGTGCAGGGTCTCCCGACGGGACTCCCGGTCCACGCCCACCAGCAGCCCGCTCACCTCGTCCAGCACCTCGACGCTGCCGTCGGGACGGCGGACGAGCAGCGGGGGGTGCCCGGCGTTGGCGATGGCCAGCGTCCAGGGCCGGCCCTCCCCCGCCGGGGGCTCGGCCCGCACGTAGGCCATGGTCGCCATCGAGGCCACGTGCAGGCCCTGGACCAGCCGGTCGACCCGGCCGAGCACGGCACCCGGGTCGGCGTCGGTGGGCTCCCAGACGCAGGCCCGCAGCAGTCCGCGCAGGTGGCCCATCGCCGCCGCGGCCACCACGTCGTGGCCGACCACGTCGCCGATCGCCACCCCGACCGACCCGTCGGGCAGCGCCAGCAGGTCGTAGAAGTCCCCGCCGACGTCGGCTGCGGTGGACGCGCTGACGTAGTGCGCCGCCGAGGTGATCCGCGGGATCTCCGGCAGGTCGGGCAGCAGGGAGCGTTGCAGGGTCTCGGCGACCTCGTGCTCCTGCTGGTAGAGCCGCACGTTGTCCATCGCGAGGGCGGCCCGGCGGGACAGGTCCTCGGCCAGGTCGACGTCCTCGCGGTCGAACCCGCGGTCGTCGCTGGTCATCACCAGCGCCATCGCGCCCAGCGTGCGACGCCGGGCCACCATCGGGACGCTGAGCACCGACGTGCCGCCCAGCCGGCGGAACAGCCCGGCGGTCGACGGGTGGCTGAACACCGCGGCGGTCCGCTCGTCGTCCATGTCCGGGATGAGCACCGGCAGCGAGGTGTCCAGGGCCTGGCGGCTGGGGGACGCCTCCGGCAGGTGCATGGCGTGCAGGTTGCTGAACTGGCGCAGCTCGTCGTGCATGCCGTCGCGGTGCCGGGCCGCGGTCTCCCGGACGTCGCCGAACGGGTCGACGAGGGTGATGAACACCCAGTCGGCCAGCAGGGGCACGCACAACCCGGCCAACCGGTCGAGCAGCTCGCTCATCTCCAGCGTCGCCGACAGGGTGCTGGTCGCCTCGGCCATCAGCGCCAGGCGGCTCTGCGCCAGCTCCGCCTCGGCCGTGGCCCGCTCGGCGTCGGCGCGGGCCTGCTCGGCGACGGCCTGGGCGATCTCGGCCTCCCGGCGGGCGGACTGCTCGGCGGCGAACGCCGACGCCCGCTCGCCCTCGACCCGCACCCGCTCGGTGACGTCGGTCTGCACGCCCACGAAGCTGACCAGCTCACCCGTGCCGTCGAAGACCGGGGTGATCGACAGCTGGTTCCAGAAGGCCGTGCCGTCCTTGCGGTAGTTCAGCAGCGTCGTGGTGAGCGGCTCGTGGGCCCGCAGGGCCGCGCCGATGGCGTCCACGGCCGCCCGGTCGGTGGCCGGCCCCTGCAGGAACCGGCAGTTGCGGCCCACCGACTCCTCGTAGGAGAAGCCGGTGACCCGGGTGAAGGAGGGGTTGACCCACACCAGCGGGTCGTCGGGCTGCCGGGGGTCGGTGATGGTGAAGGTGATGTCGGTGGCGACGACGGCCCGGTCGCGCAGGGCCTGCAGCTGGGCCTCGGGGTCGGCCGAGGTGCCGCCGTCGACCTGGAGGAAGACGACCAGGGCCAGCTGCTCGGCGTCGGGGTCCTGGGAGAGCGGGAACCCGGTGACCCACAGCGTGAGCGGGTCGCTGTCGTCGTCGGCGGCGCCGGCGCGGTCGGCGTCGGTGCTGCGCAGCGGCGACAGCCGCACGGCCTCCCCGGCGACGGGTGACCCGTCGGCCACCTGGGAGAGCGGGCTGCCGGTGCTGGCCAGCGGCGCGCCGGTGAGGTCGGTCAGGCCCGCCGACGCACCCCACTCGTCGATCGGGACCGGCAGCCGCACGTGCCCGGCGATCTCCACCGCAGCGGTGTTGGCGTAGACCACGGTGCCGGCCGAGCGGTCGATGACCAGCACGGCCACCGGGACGTCGGAGAGCACGCCGGGCAGCGCGGACCGGGCACCCTGGGGCCGGTCGGACACCAGGGCCTCGGCAGCGCCCACGATGCCGGCCTGTGAGGACCCGTCCGCCGGGGACGCCGCCACACCGGCGACCGCCGCGGCGGCTTCCGGGGGGACGGGGACCGACGCGGCCCGCGGCTCGTCGCGCTCAGACGGCACGCGTACAGCATAAGCGGGGGCTGTGACCCGGGACCGTTCCGCATTCCGCTCCGGGGTCGCGGGCCTCAGGCGGCGCCGGGGTCCGGCGCGCCGGGGGGGTCGTCGGGGGCGTGGCGTCGAGCTCGGCGAGGTGCCGCAGCCACAGCAGGCCCAGCACCGGCAGCACCAGCGGGATGAACCCGTAGCCCTGGCCGTAGACCGACCACACCGTGGCGTCCGGGAACGCCTGCCGGTCCAGCAGGGACAGCGTGCCCACCACGAGGACCCCCACCAGTTCGACCAGGACGGCGACCACGGCGGTGCGTCGCCCGCCCCGACCGCCGCAGGCCAGCCCGATCGTGGCGACCAGGTAGACGACCGCGGAGAACGCCGACAGCAGGTAGGCCACCGGTGCCTCGTCGAACTGGGTGGCCAGCTGGACGGCGGCCCGGGCGCCCGCGGCCAGGGCGAAGGTGCCGTAGAGGGCGACCAGGACCCGGCCGGGCCCCCGCGAGCCGTGGTCGGTCGGCCCGTCGGAGCCGGCCGCCGGGGCGCCCAGGCGGTCAGCCACCGGTGGCCTCCCACAGCTGGAGCAGCCGCCACACCATGACGGCGACGACGAGACCGGCCACCGCGATCACGGACCCGGCCCACCGCGTGGGCTCGGTGCGCGACCACAGCACCCCGGCGACCGGCACCAGCACCACGCTGACCAGGTAGGCCAGGAAGGTGGCCGTCTCCGGGGGGCGTTCCCCGCCGACGAGGGCGACGACGACCAGCACCAGCTGCACGACCAGGATCAGCTCCAGCACCCCGGCGACGACCAGGTGGGCCTGCCCGGTGCGGCGGCGGAGGACGGTGGACAGCACGCCGAGGGCGACCAGCACCAGGGCCACCGCGGAGGCCGCGACCACCAGGGGGGTGCTCACACGGGGTCCAGCGGTCCGGTCACGCCCGCCATCCTCCCAGTGCGACGTCCGCCGGGCGCTACTGGCGGGTAGGGCACGATCGGGTCTCGTAGCCCCCGCGGGGCCTCCCCAGGAGCCCGGTGGTGGGACAGAATCGGGGCATGACCGTCCGCGATCTGGTGAGCGACCTCTTCGCCGAGCACCTGGACCGGCCGACGGCCCACCCGGTCCGGCTGCAGACCCTGGTCGCGCTGCTGGAGGACCTCGAGATCGCCGAGCCGACCACCCGGGTCGCGATGGCCGGGCTGCGCCGCGAGGGTCTCTTCACCGCCAGCCGCAGCGGCCGGGAGACCCTCTACACGCCGACCGACCGGCTGCGCGCGGTCCGCGAGCGCCGCCAGGAGCGCCTGGATCAGCGGCTGCTGCCCTGGGACGGCCGCTGGCGGATGGTCATCTACACCGTCCCGGAGACCGACCGCGCCACCCGGGAGCGGGTCCGCCGCACCCTGGGCAGGCACGGCTTCGGCATGCTGGCCCCGGCGACCTGGATCTCCCCCCAGGAGGCGGCGCTGGACGAGGTGCGCGCCGAGTTGGCCACCGAGCCGATCGCCCGGCTGGACGTGCTGCGGGCCACGATGGCCGACGCCGACATGCCCGCCACCGACTTCGAGCTCGCGCACCGCTGCTGGGACCTCGACGCCCTCGCCGCCGGGTGGCGGGAGCTGACCGCCGCGTTCCGCGGTCAGCTGGCCGCCCCCTGCCCCAGCGGCGCGGAGGCACTGCGGGCCCACCTGCGCTCGCTGCGCGCGTTCCGGGTGATGGTGGGGAGCGACCCGTTCCTGCCCCCGGAGCTCAAGGCCACCGACTGGCCAGGGCAGGACGCCTGCGACACCTGGACCGAGCTGAGCGCCCGGCTGGCCGACCCGGCCCGCGAGCACGTGGGAGCCCGGCTGGCCGAGGACGTCGGCGAGGTCGTCGCCCCCCGGGCCCAGCAGGACTCCCCGTCGCTCATCTGATGCCGTTCTCCTGAGGTGCTGCCCGGTGCGGGTCGCTCAGACGTGCACCGAGGACATGTCCGGGTAGCGGTCGCCGGCGGCCGCGCCCACCGGGGCGGCCTCGTCCAGGGCCTGCAGGTCGTCGGCGCTGAGGACGACGTCGGCCGCGGCCGCGTTCTCCTCCAGGTAGGACACCCGCTTCGTGCCCGGGATCGGCACGATCGTGGGCAGCCCCTCGGCGCCCGAGCGGGCCATCACCCAGGCCAGTGCCAGCTGTGTCGCGGTGACGCCCTTGCCCTCGGCCAGCTCGCGCACCCGGTCGACCAGCCGCAGGTTCTGCTGGAACGCCTCCCCCTGGAACCGCGGGTTGACCCGGCGGAAGTCGCCCTCCTCCAGGTCGTCCACGCTGCGGATCTGCCCGGACAGGAAGCCGCGGCCGATGGGTGAGTAGGCGACGAACCCGATGCCGAGCTCGGCGCAGGCGGCGAACACCCCGTCGGTCTCGGGGTCCCGGGTCCACAGCGAGTACTCGGTCTGCACGGCGGTCACCGGCTGCACGGCGTGCGCCCGGCGGATCGTGTCGGGAGCGGCCTCGGAGATGCCGGCGTGCCGGATCTTGCCGGCCTGGACCAGCTCGGCCAGGGCGCCCCAGGTGTCCTCGATCGGCACGGAGGGGTCGACCCGGTGCTGGTAGTAGAGGTCGATGACGTCGACGCCCAGCCGCTGCAACGAGGCGTCGCAGGCGCTGTGCACGTACTCCGGGCGCCCGTTGATGCCGACGCGGGAGCCGTCGGGGTTGCGCTCGTTGCCGAACTTGGTGGCCAGCACGACCTCGTCGCGCCGGCCGGCGATCGCGGCCCCGACCAGCTGCTCGTTGGTGAAGGGGCCGTACATGTCGGCGGTGTCGAGGAAGGTGACGCCCAGGTCGAGGGCGCGGTGGATGGTCCGCTCGGCCTCCGCCTGGTCCCCGGTGCCGTAGAACTCGCTCATCCCCATGCAGCCCAGGCCCTGGGCGGCGACGGTCAGGTCGTTCAGCGTGCGTGTGTCCATGCCCGTCGTCCTGCCCGGACGGTGCATCCCGCAACCACCCGGGTACCCCGTGAACCGAACCGGTCCGGGGGCTGGATGCGAAGGTGGGGCATGAAGCGCGGAGACGTGGCCCCCGATTTCGAGCTCCCGGACCAGGACGGCACGCCCCGGCGGCTGTCCACGATGCTGCAGGACGGTCCGGTGGTGCTGTTCTTCTACCCGCTGGCCTCCTCCGGCGGGTGCACCACCGAGATGTGCTCCGTCCGCGACGAGCAGGCCCGGTTCGCCGCCGTCGGCGCGCAGCGGGTGGGCATCAGCCGGGACTCGGTGCAGAAGCAGAAGGTGTTCGCCGAGGGCAACGGGTTCGACTACCCGTTATTGGCCGATGTCGACGGCGCGGTCTGCGAGGCCTATGGCACCAAGCGCAACATGAACGCCGCGCCGGTGAAGCGGCACACCTACGTGATCGGCACCGACGGCCTGGTCAAGGACGTCATCAAGAGCGAGTTCCGCTTCGCCAAGCACGCGGACAAGGCGCTGGCGGCGCTGTCGCCCTCCTGAGTCAGCCGGCCAGCTCGGCGCGGATCTCCGCGTCGTGCTGGCCGACGGCCGGCACGGAGCCGACCGCGCCCGGGGTGACCGAGAACCGGGGGGCGACGGCGGGCTGGTGCACGCCGTCCACCTCGACGAACACCCCGCGCTCGGTGCTGTGCTGGTCCTGGACCGCCTCCAGCAGCGACCACACCGGGGCGACGCAGGCGTCAGTCCCGGCGAAGACCTGCCACCACTCGTCCCGGGTGCGGCTGCCGATCACCTCGGCGAACCGGTCGCGCAGCTGCGGCCAGGCGCGCACGTCGGACCGGTCGGGCAGCGAGGCGTCCCCGGCCAGGCCGAGACCGGTGAGCAGCGCCGCGTAGAACTGCTCCTCCAGTGCACCGACGGCGAGGAACGTCCCGTCCGCACACCGGTAGACGTCGTAGAACGGCGCGCCGGTGTCGAGCAGGTTCCCCCCGCGCACGTCGCGCCAGGTGCCCTGGTCGAGCATCCCGTGGATCATCGTGGTGAGCACCGCGGTGCCGTCCACGATGGCGGCGTCGACCACCTGGCCCTGCCCCGTCGTCCGGGCGTGCAGCAGGGCGGCGACCGCGCCCAGGGCGAGGAACACCCCGCCGCCGCCGAAGTCGCCGAGCAGGTTCAGCGGCGGTGCCGGGCGCTCGTCGGGTCGACCGGTGGCCCCCAGCGCCCCGGTCAGCGCGACGTACCCGATGTCGTGCCCGGCCGAGTGCGCCAGCGGCCCGGTCTGCCCCCAGCCGGTCATCCGGCCGTAGACCAGCGCCGGGTTGAGCTCCAGCGCCTGCTCCGGGCCCAGCCCCAGGCGCTCCATCACCCCGGGGCGGAAGCCCTCCAGCAGCACGTCGGCCCGCCCGACCAGCGCCCGGACGACGGCGAGGTCCTCGGCGTCCTTGAGGTCCAGCGCGATCGACCGCTTGCCGCGGTCGAGCAGCGAGGTCCCGCCCAGTGCGCCGATCAGCCCGGTACCGGCGCTGCGCCGGTCGATCCGGACGACGTCGGCGCCCAGGTCGGCCAGCAGCATCCCGCAGAACGGGCCCGGGCCCAGGCCGGCGAACTCCACGACGCGCACACCCTGCAGCGGTCCGGCCACGGTGCCCCACTCTCCTCAGGTCGTGGTGGCATGCTCCCGCACCGTGCGTCCCTACGTCGTGGTGGCGGTCGGCGGCGCCCTGGGGGCCCTGGCCCGGTACGGCGTCCAGCTCGGCCTCCCGCACTCCCCCGGCGCCTGGCCGTGGGCGACCGTGGCCGTGAACCTCACCGGCTGTCTGCTCATCGGCCTGCTGCTCGCGGTGCTGCTGGCCCGGGCGCCGGACCACCCGTGGCTGCGGCCGTTCCTGGCCACCGGGGTGCTCGGGGGCTACACCACCTTCTCCACGTTCTCCGTCGACGCCGTCCAGCTCGTCGAGGCCGGCCGGTGGCTGCTGGCGGTCGCGTACCTGCTGGTCAGCGTGGTGGGCGGACTGGCCGCCGTCGTCCTCGGGCTGGGCGTGGGCCGGCGGGTGGCCCGGTGACCGCGCTGTGGGTGGCGCTCGGCGCGCTGGTCGGGGCGCCGCTGCGGTTCGCCGCCGACCGGGCGGCGGTGCGGTGGCGGGGCCGGGGCAGCGTGCTCGGGATCCTGGCGGTCAACGTGCTCGGCAGCCTGGTGCTGGGCGTCGTCCTCGGCCTGCGCGACATCTCCCCCGCGGTGGTCGCCCTGGTGGGCACCGGCTTCTGCGGCACGCTGACCACGTTCTCCACCTTCGGCTTCGACGTCGTCCGGCTGGTCGAGGAACGGGCGGTGGGCCGGGCGCTGGCCTACGTGGCCGGGTCGTTGCTGCTGGGCGTCGGGGCGGCGGCGGTCGGGTACCTCGCCGTCCGATGACCTGCGACGGCCGCCGGGCCTCAGTAGGGTCGGGCCAGCATGGTTGATGAGACGCAGTCAGACAGTCCCGTGGTCGTGGTCGCCAACCGACTCCCGGTGGACCAGGTCGTCGCCGCCGACGGCACGGTCAGCTGGACCCGCAGTCCCGGTGGCCTGGTCACCGCCCTGGAGCCCTTCGTGGCCGGCCGCGGCGGTGCCTGGGTGGGCTGGTCGGGCTCGGCCGGGGAGGCCCCGGAGCCCTTCGAGTCCGGCGGCATGCACCTGGTCCCGGTCGCCCTGAGCGAGGACGACGTCGACCAGTACTACGAGGGGTTCTCCAACGCCTCGCTCTGGCCGCTCTACCACGACGTGGTCGAGAAGCCGGAGTACCACCGCACCTGGTGGAACAGCTACGTGCAGGTCAACCGCCGGTTCGCCGAGAAGGCCGCCGAGGTCGCCGCCGAGGGCGCGATCGTCTGGGTGCACGACTACCAGCTGCAGCTGGTGCCGGCGATGCTCCGCCAGCTGCGCCCGGACCTGACCATCGGGTTCTTCCTGCACATCCCGTTCCCGCCCTACGAGCTGTTCACCCAGCTGCCGTGGCGCAACGCCGTGGTCGAGGGCCTGCTGGGCGCCGACCTCATCGGCTTCCAGATGCCGGCCGCGGCGACGAACTTCGTCCAGCTGGCCAAGCGCCTGCACGAGCTGCCCACCAAGGGCGGGACGATCGAGTACGAGGGCCGCACGGTCACCGTCAAGGCGTTCCCGATCTCGATCGACGTCTCGGTGTTCGACGAGCTGGCCCGGTCCCCGGAGGTGCTCGAGCGGGCCGCGGAGATCCGCCGCGAGCTCGGCAACCCCGACAAGGTCGTGCTCGGGGTCGACCGGCTGGACTACACCAAGGGCATCGGCGTCCGGCTCGAGGTCTTCCTGGAGCTGCTGGAGGACGAGCTGATCGAGGCGCCGTCCACGGTGTTCATGCAGGTGGCGACACCCAGCCGTGAGCGGGTCGAGCACTACGTGACCATGCGCGAGACGATCGAGCAGCAGGTCGGGCACATCAACGGGGTCTTCGGCTCGACCACCGGTCCGGCGGTGCACTACTTCAACCAGTCGATGCCGCGCGAGGAGCTCGCCGCCCTCTACCGGGCCGCCGACGTCATGCTCGTGACGCCCTACCGGGACGGCATGAACCTGGTGGCCAAGGAGTACGTCGCCGCGCGCAGCGACAACGGCGGCACGCTGGTGCTCAGCGAGTTCGCCGGTGCCGCGGCCGAGCTCAAGCAGGCCTACCTGGTCAACCCGCACGACAAGGACGGCGTCAAGAAGCAGCTGATGCGCGCGCTGCGGGCCGACCCGGCGGAGTCGGCGAAGGCGATGAAGGCGATGCGCCGCTACCTGCGGGGTCACGACCTCGACCACTGGGCCGGGTCGTTCTTCGACGCCCTGGAGGCCCAGTCGTGAGCGGGTTGGACCTGACGCTGGAGGACGCGCTGGACGCCCTCGCGCTGCGCCGTCCGCTGCTGCTGGCCACCGACTACGACGGCGTGCTGTCCGCGCTGGCCGACGTCCCCTCCGAGGCCGGGCCGCAGCCGTGGGCGGCGGACCTGCTGACCCGCCTCGCCGCGGCTCCTGACGTCACCGTCGCCCTGGTCAGCGGTCGGGGCGTGGCCGACCTGCAGGCCACCAGCGGTTTCACCGGCCCCTACCGCTGGGTCGGCAGCCACGGGGCGGAGTTCGACGGCGGGCCGGACCCCGAGCTGCTGGCCCACCGCGACACCCTGGTCGCCGCGCTCGAGCCGCTGGTGGACGCCGTCCCCGGTGCCCGGCTGGAGGTCAAGCCGGCCGCGGTCGCCGTGCACGTGCGCACCGCGACGGACCGGGACGCAGCCGCCGGCCTGCTGGCCGCCGCCGACGCCGCCGCGGACACCGGGATCACCCGCAAGCCGGGCAAGGACGTGCTGGAGCTGGCCCTCACCGACGCCGACAAGGGGACGGCGGTGCTCCGGCTGCGCCGCGAGCTCGGCGCCGACGGGGCGCTGTACCTGGGCGACGACACCACCGACGAGGACGCGTTCACTGCCCTCGGTCGGGAGGACGTGACCGTGAAGGTCGGCCCCGGCGAGACCGCCGCCGCACACCGGGTTCCCGACCTGGACGGCGTCCGCGCCCTGCTCGAGCGCCTGGCCACGGCCCTGCACGTCTGACGTCCCCGGAAACCGCGGTTTCTGGGACGTGCGCGGGTTGTGTAACCAAGGGACAGCCCCGGACCTGTGACGTGGGTCGCCGCGGGCCCTAGCGTCCCGTCACGTGATCGCCGTCTCCCCAGCGTCGGGGGTGCACCTCCCGTGCAGCTGACCCGCAGAGGTTTCCTGGCCGGAGCGCTCGCGCTGCCGGCCCTGTCCGCGTTGTCGGCCTGTGCCGGCACCGTCGTCTCCCCGGGCGACCTGTCCCGCCTGCGCATGATGGTCCCGGCCAGCCCGGGCGGCGGGTGGGACACCACCGCCCGCACGCTCCAGCGCGTGATCCAGCAGACCGGGGTCGCCCGCAACGTCCAGGTGTTCAACGTCGAGGGGGCCGGCGGCACGATCGGCCTGGGCCAGCTGTCCCGCGAGGACGACGACGCCCTGCTGATGATGATGGGCCTGGTCATGGTCGGGGCCATCGACACCAACGACTCGAGCACCCGGCTCACCGACGTCACCCCGATCGCCCAGCTGATCGCCGAGACCGAGCTGATCGTCGTCCCGGCCGAGTCGCCCTACGAGACGCTCGAGGACTTCGTCCAGGGCTGGGCCGCCGACCCGCGCGGCACCCCGATCGCCGGCGGCTCGGCCGGCGGCACCGACCAGATCCTGGCCGGGCTGCTCGCCCAGGCCGTCGGCATCGACCCGATCGAGGTCAACTACATCGCCTACTCCGGCGGTGGTGAGTCCCTCGCCGCGCTGCTGGGCGACCAGGTCGCCGCCGGCATCTCCGGCACCGCCGACTACGGCCCCCAGGTGCAGAGCGGCGACCTGCGCGGCATCGCCGTCTCCACCGCGGACCGGTCCACCCAGGTGCCCGACGTGCCCACGATCCTGGAGAGCGGCTACGACGTCGAGGTCACCAACTGGCGCGGCCTGATGGCCCGCCCGGGGATGAGCGCCGGCGCCCGCGAGGACCTCATCGGCCTGGTCACCGAGGCGCACGACACCGACGAGTGGCAGGAAGCGCTGGACACCAACGGCTGGCTGGACACCTTCATGACCGGAGACGAGTACGGCGAGTTCCTCGCCGAGGAGGAGACCCGCGTGCGCCAGGTCCTGACCGAGATCGGGTTGATCCAGTGAGCGCCAGCGAGATGGGCCATCAGACGCAGCCAGTGAGCACCCGAGCGGACGACGTCCGCCCCGTGACCGAGCCGACCACCACCACCAAGCGCAACACCGGCGAGCTGGTGCTCGCCGTCCTGCTGGCCGCCCTGGGCGTCTACCTGCTGGTCGACGCCGGCGCGATCGCCGTGCCCGGCTCGACGAACACCCTGGGCCCGCGGTTCTTCCCCTACCTCGTCGGCGGGCTGACCGTCGTCACGGGTGCGTTCCTGGCGCTGCGGGTGCTCCGCGGTGACCGGGCGCCCTCCGACGACAGCGAGGACGTCGACCCCGACGCCCCGACCGACTGGCGCGCCGTCGCCGTCATCGCGGTTGCCTTCCTGGCCCACGCGCTGCTGATCAACGTCATCGGCTGGCCGTTGGCGGTCGCGCTGATGTTCGCCGCGGTGGCCTGGGCGCTGGGGGCGGTCGGCATCGTCCGGCCCTTCCTCATCGGCCTGGCCCTGGGCTGCATCGCCTGGGTCCTGTTCGTGAAGGCCCTCAACGTGGCGCTGCCCGGCGGCACGGTCCTCGAGTTCGTGACGAGCTGGTTCTGATGGGCATCGAGGCACTCCTCGGCGGGTTCGCCGACGCGATCACCCCGGTCAACCTGCTCTTCGCGCTGCTCGGCGTCGTCCTGGGCACCGCGGTCGGCGTGCTGCCGGGCATCGGCCCGGCCATGACGGTGGCGCTGCTGCTGCCGGCCACCTACGTGCTGGAGCCCACCGCGGCGCTGATCATGTTCGCCGGCATCTACTACGGCGGCATGTACGGCGGGTCGACGACGTCGATCCTGCTCAACACCCCCGGTGAGTCCAGCTCGATCATGACCGCGCTCGAGGGCAACAAGATGGCCAAGGCCGGCCGCGGGTCGGCCGCGCTGGCCACCGCTGCCATCGGCTCCTTCGTCGCCGGCACGATTGCCACCCTGCTGCTTGCGCTGGTCGCCCCGACCGTGGTCGACCTCGCCATCGGGATCACCGCGGCCGACTACTTCGCCCTCGCGGTCATCGCGTTCGTCGCCGTCTCCACCGTGCTCGGGTCCTCCCCGCTGCGCGGACTGGCGGCGCTCTGCCTGGGCCTGTACCTGGGCCTGGTCGGCACCGACCTGATCACCGGTCAGGAGCGCTTCACCCTCGGCATCCCTCAGCTGTCCGACGGCATCGACGTCGTCGTGGTCGCCGTGGCGCTGTTCGCCGTGGGCGAGTCGCTGTTCGTGGCCAGCCGGCTGCGCAAGGGCGCCGTGCAGGTCATCGACCACAAGGGCAACTGGATGACCCGAGAGGACTTCAAGCGCTCCTGGAAGCCCTGGCTGCGCGGGACGGCGTTCGGCTTCCCGTTCGGCGCCCTGCCCGCCGGTGGTGCCGAGATCCCGACCTTCCTCAGCTACGCCACCGAGCGGAAGCTCAGCAAGCACCCCGAGGACTTCGGCAAGGGCGCGATCGAGGGCGTCGCCGGACCGGAGGCGGCCAACAACGCTGCCGCCGCCGGTGTCCTGGTGCCCCTGCTGACCCTGGGCCTGCCCACCTCGGCCACTGCGGCGATCATCCTGGCCGCGTTCCAGGGCTACGGCATCCAGCCCGGCCCGACGCTGCTGACCACCGAGGGTCCGCTGGTGTGGGCGCTCATCGCCTCGTTGTTCATCGGCAACGTGATGCTGCTGGTGCTCAACCTGCCCCTGGTCGGCGTCTGGGTGAAGCTGCTCAAGATCCCCAGGCCCTACCTGTACGCCGGCATCCTGGTCTTCGCCTCGCTCGGCTCGTTCGCGGTCAACGCCGACCCGCTGGACCTGGTCATCCTCATGGTGCTGGGTCTGCTCGGGTTCGTGATGCGCCGCTACGGCTGGCCGGTCGCCCCCGCGGTGATCGGGCTGATCCTCGGCCCGATCGCGGAGAACAACCTGCGCCGCGCGCTGGCGATCAGCGACGGCGACCTGTCCGCGCTGACCGACACCTGGTTCAGCCGGATCGTGCTGCTGCTCGCACTCGTCGCCCTGGTCGGGCCGTTCGTGCTGCGGCTGGTGAAGGGCCGGCGGGCCACGCCGGAGGAGGTCCAGCGGGACGGGCAGCTGGAGCACCGGGACGACGAGAGCGTCGTCACGTCGGGCAGGGACCAGTGATGGGAGAGGATCGTCGGATGGCCGTCGTCGTCGTGGGGTACGTCCCCAACACCCGCGGGCGCTTCGCGCTCGACCACGCCCTCGCGGAGGCCCGTCGTCGCGACGCGCTGCTTGTGGTGGTCAACAGCTCCCGCGGGGACGCCCTGGTGGACTCGGACTTCCTGCAGGGCGACGCGCTGCGCGCCCTGCACGACGAGCTCACCGCCTCGGGGGTGCGCGCCGAGGTGCGCCAGCCGGTGCGCGGCCGGGACGTCTCCGAGGAGCTGGCCGACGTGGTCCGCGAGACCGACGCCGAGCTGCTGGTCATCGGGCTCAAGAAGCGCTCGGCGGTGGGCAAGCTGCTGATGGGCTCGGCCGCCCAGCGCATCCTGCTCGACGTCGAGTGCCCGATCCTTGGGGTGAAGAGCTCACCGCACGAGGCCTGACCCGCGGCACCGCACCACCGGACGCCCACCGCCCCGGACCCGTCGAGATGTCGACCGGTCCGGGGCGGTGACCGTTGTGCCGTGCACCGGTTCGGACACGACCGACCCCTCGGCGCGAGGCCGGGGCGGGTGGGGCCGAAGTGACGGGTGTGACCGGCCACACCGCCGGCCCGTCGTCGTCCAGGAGTCCCCGTGCGCTGGTTCACCGATCGATCCGTCTCCGTCAAGACCGGTGCCATCGTCGCCGTGGTCTGTCTGCTCAGCGGCGTGCTGATGGCCGTGGCCGCGTTGCGCTCCCAGGAGCTGCGCGCCGAGGCCGACGACCTCTACACCGGACACGTGGTCGGCCTGGACGCCCTCGGGGAGATCCAGCGCAGCTACCAGGGCGACCGCGCCCGCTACATCACCTACGGCCTGGCCGACGCCGAGACCCGCGCCGCGCTGGCCACCGAGCTCGCCGAGCGGCAGACCACCCTGCAGGACCAGCTGGCCGGCTACGCCCCGCTGGCGATCGACCCGGCTGCCTGGGAGCAGTTCCGCGCCGACCTCGCCGCCTACTACGCCGTCGTGGACGACGAGCTCGTGCCCGCCGCCGACCGGGGGGACACCGCCGCGGTCGCCGCGCTGGTCACCGGCCCGGTGCAGGCCGCCACCGACGCGGTGATGGACGACTTCTCGGCCGAGCAGACCCGCTCCAGCGAGGAGGCGGCGGGTCAGATCGTCGGAGCCGACGCGGCCGCCTCGCGGACGCTGTGGGTGCTCGGGCTCGGGCTGCTGGCCGTCGTGGTGATCGGCAGTGCCCTGGCCTGGGTCGTCGTCCGCGGCATCCGCCGGTCGGTCGCCTCGGTGCACCGGTCGCTGACCGCGCTGGAGTCCGGCGACCTGACCGTCGTCCCCGAGGTGCACTCGGCCGACGAGCTGGGCCAGATGGCCCGGGCGCTGACCAGCGCCCAGGTGCGGCTGCGTGAGCTGATGGCCGCCGTCGTGGGCTCGGCCGACGCGGTCGCGGCGTCCAGCGAGGAGCTGTCGGCGTCCTCGGCGCAGATCTCGGCCGCCGCACAGCAGACCTCCACGCAGTCCGGGCAGGTGTCGCGGTCGGCCGACGAGGTGTCCCGCAACGTGGCCACGGTGGCCGCGGGGGCCGAGCAGATGAGCGCGTCGATCCGGGAGATCGCGCAGAGCGCCAACGAGGCCGTGCGGGTCGCCACCACCGCGGTGGGCGAGGCCGAGACCACCAACGCCACGGTCACCCAGCTCGGCGTCTCCTCCAAGGAGATCGGCGACGTGGTCAAGGTCATCACGTCCATCGCCGAGCAGACCAACCTGCTGGCGCTGAACGCGACGATCGAGGCGGCGCGGGCCGGGGAGGCCGGGAAGGGCTTCGCCGTCGTGGCCAACGAGGTGAAGGAGCTGGCGCAGGAGACGGCCCGGGCGACCGAGGACATCGCCCGCCGGGTGGAGGCCATCCAGGGCGACTCGGTGGCCGCGGTCGCCGCCATCGGCCGGATCTCGGTGACCATCGGGACGATCAACGACCACCAGCTGACCATCGCCAGCGCGGTCGAGGAGCAGACGGCCACGACGAACGAGATGTCCCGCTCGGTGACCGAGGCAGCCGGGGGCACCACCGAGATCGCCGGCACGATCACCGGGGTCAGCGACGCCGCCGGGGCGACCACCCAGGCGCTGGGTCAGACCCAGGTCGCCGTGGACGAGCTGGCCCGGATGGCCGGCGAGCTGCGGACGACGGTGGGTCGGTTCCGTTACTGAAGCTGGAAGGACCGGCGGGAGAGGCCCATCATCCAGCCGTCGATGGTGGTGGTGACCGGGCGCTCGGGCTGGTCGGCGGCGCCGAGGGTGACGAACAGCGGCGTGAAGTGCTCGACCGTCGGGTGGGCGTAGGGCAGGCCCGGGGCGCGGTGGGCGTAGTCGGCGAGGGCGTCGACGTCGCCCCGGTCCAGGGCGTCGGCGGCCCAGGCGTCGAAGTCCGCCGACCAGCTCGGCACCTGGCCGCTGGTCACCGACTCGCGGGTGAGGAACGGCAGGCCGTGGGTCATGAAGCCCGAGCCGATCACCAGCGTGCCCTCCTCGCGCAGCTCGCGGACCCGGCGGCCCAGGTCCATCAGCCGCTCCGGGTCGTGGGTGGGCAGGCTCATCTGCAGCACCGGGACGTCGCCCAGGGGGTACATGACCTTCAGCGGCACCCAGGCGCCGTGGTCCAGGCCGCGGTTGCTGTGCTCGTGGACCTGCTCGGAGTCCGGCATGGCGGCGGCGACCCGGCGGGCGAGGTCGGAGGCGTCCGGGGTCTCGTAGGTCATCTCGTAGTAGCGCCTGGCGAAGCCGCCGAAGTCGTAGACCAGCGGCGTGTGCGCGGCCGACCCGGACAGCGACAGCGGCGCGGACTCCCAGTGCGCGCTGACGATCAGCACGTCCTTGGGCTTGGGCATCGACAGCGCCCAGGTGTGCAGGTCGCGCATCCACGGGCCGTCGTCGAACAGCGGGGGCGCGCCGTGGCTGAGGTACAGGCTCGGCAGGGCCCCGTCCTCGGCGGTCCAGCTGCGCTGCTCGCGCGCGGCGGGGAGTGCGTCGACGAGGAAGTCGTCGAAGGCACCGGCGGGCACCTGCGGGTCGAAGATCGAGGCCATGGCACGACCGTAGGCCCAGGTGCATGAAACGTCAACAAAACAGGACCGGACTCAACTCCACCCGCGCCCGGTCGAGGGTGTTCCACGTGCAACAGCAGCGGACGGGACGACGACGGTGGGTGCGGGCGCTGGCGCTGGCGGTGGTGGGCGCGGCGGTGCTCACGACGGCCGGGGTGCCGGCGACGCCGGTGCCCACGCCGGTCCTCCAGCTGGCGAGCACCGAGGACCCCGTGCCCCCGACCGGCATCACGGTCACCGGTCAGGACACCGCCCTGCTGGTCCGGTGGACGGCGTCCGGGGAGACAGGGACCAACGGCTACCGGGTGGTCGTCGGCGGCGTCGACCGCGGCACCACCACCGCAACCAGCCTCACGGTGACCGGCCTGGTCAACGGCACGGACTACGCCGTCACCGTGGCCACCCGCACGCGCGGGGGCTTCTTCGGCCTGACCCAGTACGAGGGGCGCCCGAGCGCCCCGGTGAGCGGGTACCCCCGCGACGGCGTCGCCCCGGCCGCGCCGACCGGTGTGGTCGCGGTCCGCGGGGAGCGGCAGGTGCAGCTCTCCTGGGCGGCGAACAGCGAGGCCGACCTCGTCGGCTACCGCGTCCTGCGCGACGGGACGGTGGTCACCGGCACGCTCACCGGCCGCTCCTACACCGACACCGGGCTGACCAACGACGTCACCTACCGCTACACGGTGCAGGCCGTCGACGTCAGCCGGCAGTGGTCGGCGTCGTCCTCCCCCGCCGTCGCCGCCACCCCCACCGACCTCACCCCGCCCGCGGCCCCGACCGGCCTCACCGCGGTCCGTGGCGACGGCCGCGTCGCGCTGTCCTGGACCGCGAACACCGAGTCCGACCTGGGCTCCTACCGGCTGCTGCGCGACGGCGTCGAGGTCGCGACCGTCACCGGCACGTCGGTCACCGACGCCGGGCTGACCAACGACACGACCTACCGGTACTCCCTGGTCGCCGTGGACACCCACGGCAACCGCTCGCCCGCGTCGTCCCCCGCGGTCGCCGCGACGCCCACCGACCTGACGCCACCGACCGTCCCCACCGGGCTGGCTGCCGCCCGCGGCGACGGCCGGGTCGACCTGTCCTGGACGCCGAACACCGAGCCCGACCTGGCCGGCTACCGGGTGTTCCGGGACGGCGCGCTGCTCACCACCGTCCCCGCCGGCACGACCTCGCTGGCCGACACCGGGCTGACCAACGACACCACCTACCGGTACGCGATCGCCGCCGTCGACACCCACGGCAACGCCTCGGCGACGTCGGCACCGGCCGTGCCGGGCACCCCCACCGACCTCACCGCCCCGGCCGGGCCCACCGGGCTGGTCGCCACCCGCGGCGACGGGGAGGTCGCCCTGAGCTGGACGGCGTCCCCCGAGCCGGACGTCGCGTCGTACCGGTTGCTGCGCGACGGCGTCGTCGTCGCGACCGTCACCGGCACCTCGGTGACCGACACCGGGCTGACCAACGACACGGCCTACCGCTACACGCTGGTCGCGGTCGACGGGCACGGCAACGCCTCGCCGCCCTCTCCCCCGGTCGACGCCACCCCCACCGACCTGACCCCGCCGCCGGCCCCCACCGACGTGGCCGCGACCGCGGGGGAGCGCTCGGCCACGGTCACCTGGGCGCCGTCGGCCGCCGGGGACGTCGTGGCGCACCGGGTGCTGCGCGACGGCGTCGTCGTCGCCACCTCGACCGGGTCGTCGGCGACGGTCACCGGCCTCGAGCCTGCGCCGGTGTCGTTCACCGTGGTCGCCGTCGACGGGCACGGCAACGTCTCCCCGGTGTCCGCGACGGTCACCGTGACGCCGGTGGACACCACCGCGCCGGCGGTCCCGACCGGGATCACCGGCCGGGCCGGGGACACCGCGGCCACCGTCGGGTGGCAGCCGGTCGCCGACACCGACGTCGCGGGCTACCGGGTGCTGCAGGACGGTGACGTGGTCGCCACGGTCACCGGCACGTCGACGACGGTGTCCGGGCTGGTCAACGGCACGTCCTACCGCTTCACCGTGGTGGCGTTCGACGGGAGCGGCAACGCCTCGGCGGCGTCGGTCGCGGTGGTCGTCGTCCCGGCGGTGGGCACGGTGCCCCCGCTCGGCTCCGGCGAGACCGGCGGGCTCGCGGCCTCCCGGGACGGCCGGTTCGTCGTCGTCGGCACCCGGGCGCAGCTCGAGCCCGCGGACACCAACAGCGCCTACGAGCTGTACCTGCTCGACCGCACCGCCGGCACCGCCGTCCGCGTCGCCCCCCTGGCCGTGACCGCCACAGGTGCCACCGACCCGACGAACACCGCCGCCCCGGCGGTCAGCGACGACGGGCGGTACGTCGCGCTGGCCACCACCGCCGCGCTGCTGCCGGCCGACACCAACCGGCTCAGCGACGTCTACCGACTGGACCTGGCCACCCGCACCTGGGTGCTGGTCAGCGTCCCGGCCGGGGGGCGGGTCAGCGCCACGGTGGCCGGCACCGTGCTGCAGACCGGCTCGTCGGTGCACGCGACCAGCCCGACGGTGGCGATGAGCGCCGACGGCGACCTCGTCGCGTACTACTCCGCGCGGGCCGACCTCGGGCCGCGGGACACCAACGGCGCCGTCGACGTCTACGCCACGCGGGTGTCCACCGGCGCGGTCACCCGGGTCTCCACCACCGCGACCGGCACGGACCTGCCGCGCACCGCCACCGGCCCGGCCCTGGCGCTCACCCCGGACGGCCGGTTCGCCGTCTTCCCGGCGACCTCGTCGTCGGGCCCGCTGGTGCTCTACCGGAAGACGCTGTCGGGGGCCGGCGCGGGCGAGGCGGTCGTCGTCTCCACCGTGGTCGCCGCCGGCCGGACGACGGAGGTCGCGGTCTACCGGGACGCCGGGGACGTCGCGGTCTCCGACGACGGCCGGTACGTCGCCCTGGTGACGGCGGCGAAGCCGACCGCGCCGGGCAGCAGCTGGTCGACGGGGCTGGCCTACCGCAAGGACGTCGTCACCGGCGCGCTCTCCCCAGTGGGCAGCGGGCAGACCGCGGCCTGGGAGCACCAGGTCGGCCTGGACCCGACCGGCCGGTACGGGTTCTTCTCCACGACGGCGGCCGTCACGCCGGGGGACGCCAACGGGCACACCGACGTCGTCCGCCGGGACCTGGAGACGGGCACGCTGACCCTGGTCACCGCCGACGCCGACGGCCGGACGACCACCGGGCCGGCCGGGGCGGTGGCGCCGGCGGAGTACGGCCGGGTGCTGCCGGTCAGCGGCGACCTGGTGCTGCTGACGACGTCCCAGGCCCTGCTGCCCGCCGATGCGAACCGACTGCGCGATCTCTACGCCAAGGACCTGTCCACCGGCGCGGTCCTCTCCCCCGTGCGCTGAGTGGAGGGTGGGAGGTGAGGAGACCTCGCCTCCCGCCCTCCACTCAGCGGAGCCAGTGGGCCTCGTAGGGGCGCAGCTGGACGGCGCCGTCGCTGATCACCGGGGCCTCGCCGGTGAGGTGGTCGACCACCCGGGCCGGGTCCAGGCCGAGCTCTCGGAGCACGTCGAGGGGCACGTGCCGGGGCTCGGGGGCCACGTTGTAGACGCCCAGCACGGTGCCCAGCGGGTGCCGGCGGGCGACGAGCAGGACGGCGGGGTCGCGCGGGTCGAGCACCTGCGCGGCGACCGAGGCGTGCAGCTGGGGCAGCGTCGCCCGGGCCGCGGCCATCGCCCGGATGCCGGCCGCGATCGCCGGGGACACCGGGGCGGGCGGTCCTTCCGCGGGCCAGGTGAGCCGGGGGCGGTGCGCCCAGCGGTTGTCCTCGGCGTGCCCGGGCTCCTCGGCCCAGTGCGGGTCGTTGAGCATCCCCAGCTCGTCCCCGCTCCACAGCACCGGCAGCCCGCCGAACCCGAGGACGACGGCGTGCGCGAGCAGCACCCGGGCGACGGCGTTCGGGTCCCAGGCGCCGAGTCCGGCCAGCGAGGCGGCGGTGCCGGAGATGCGGCGGTCCCCGGTCTCCTCGTTCTCCCCGAAGACCAGCCCGCGGGCCCAGGAGCCGGGGAAGGCCCCGGAGTACCAGTCGGAGAGGAACCGGCGGTGCGCGGACCCGGACAGCCCCACGGCCGCGGCGTCCCCGTCGTCGACGGCCCAGCCGATGTCGTCGTGGCAGCGCACGTAGGTGATCCAGGCCGTGGTGGACGGCGGGACGGGGAGCTGCTGCAGCGCGCGGGAGGCCAGCACCGCGTCGCGGGCGGCCAGCATCGACCAGACCTGGACCATCAGCCCGTTGTGGTAGGCGAGGTCGCTGACCCTGCCCCAGTGCTCGCCCTGCCCGAGGTAGCCGACCAGGTCCCGCGGGCCGACGATCGCCTCGGCCAGGAAGACCGTCGCCGGGCAGGCGATCCGGGCCACCGCGCGCAACGCCCGGGTCAGCGCGTGCACCTCGGGCTGGTTCTGGCAGTTCGTGCCCAGCCGCTTCCAGGTGAAGGCGATCGCGTCCAGCCGCAGCACCTCGACGCCGTGGTTCGCCAGCTCCAGCACGACGTCGGCGTAGGCGCAGAACACGTCGGGGTTGGACCAGTCGACGTCCCACTGGTAGTCGTTGAACGTCGTCCACACCCAGCCGGCGAGGTCGTCGTCCCAGCTGAAGCTGCCGGGAGCCAGGTCGGGGAAGACCTCGGGCAGCGTGGCCTCGTAGGCGTCGGGCTGCGTCCGATCGGGGAAGACGTGGAAGAAGGCGCGCTTCTCCGCGTCGCCTGACCGGGCGGCCCGGGCCCAGGCGTGCTCGCGGGCGACGTGGTTGAGCACCAGGTCCAGGCACAGGCTGATCCCGCGGCCGCGCAGCTCCCGGGTGAGCGCCCGCAGGTCGGCCGTCGTCCCCAGGTCGGGGCGGACCGTGGAGTAGTCGGCCACTGCGTAGCCGCCGTCGTTGGGCGGCGGGCCGGGGGTGAGCACCGGCATGAGGTGCAGGTACGTGACGCCGAGGTCGGCCAGGTACCCCGCGCGGTCGGCGACGTCAGCGAGCGTGCCGGCAAACCGGTCGGCGTAGGCGGCGTAGCCCAGGGCCTCCGGCTGCTGGAACCAGTCCGGGGCCAGGGTGCGACGCAGGTCCAGGGCGTGCAGCTCGTCGTCCCGGTCGGCGAAGGCCTGCGCGGCGGCCAGCAGCAGCCGGTCGGCGACGGCCCCCGGGTCGGGGTAGAGCGGGGTCAGCCCGGCGAGGAGGTCGGGCAGCCAGCGGGCCACCCGGGCGTCGAAGACCTCGCGGCGGTGGGCGGGCAGGTCGTCCAGGACAGACACCCGGGCAGCATCTCAGTCCTCGTCGGGCCACCGGCGGGCCGACAGGTCGGTGACCATCGCGATGAGCCCGGCACGCAGCTGCGGCAGGTCCGGCACGGCGTCCCCGAGCACCCGCTCGGCGGCCTGTCCGTCCCCGGCCTCGGCCAGTGCGGTCCGCCCGGTACCGGTGACGCTGACCTCGACCCGGCGCCGGTCGACCGTGGACCGCGCCCGGCTGACGTGGCCGTGCCGCTCCAGCCGCTCGAGCACCCGGCTCATGGTCTGGTCCTCGACCTGCACGGCCTGCGCGAGCTCGCGCTGGGAGCGCGGGCCGCCGGTCAGCATCCAGAGCACCGCGAACCCGGCGTGGTTGAGCCCCCACTGGCCCAGGTGGGCGTCCCAGGCGTGCTCGACAAGCCGCGCGGCGGTGGACAGCAACCGCCCGGTGGCCCAGGTGGAGGGGTCGTCGGCAGGACGGTCCGCCATCCCCACCTCCCCGTTTTGCTCAGCATGCTGAACATCCTGCTAGATTCCCTCAGCAGGCTGACCATTCTGCCCCGTCGCCCACCAGCACGCAGGAGCACCCCGATGGCCCACCCCGACAGCACCCGGTCCCGCCGACGGCTGCGCTGGCTGCTGCCCGCGCTGCTGGTGGTCGGCTGGCTCGCGCTGTCCTCGGTCGCCGGGCCGTACAGCGGCCGGCTGTCGGAGGTGCAGTCCAACTCCCAGAGCGACTTCCTGCCCAGCAGCGCGGAGTCCCAGCGGGTGGCCGAGCTGTCGGCCGGGTTCAGCGACACCGAGGCCTTCCCGGCCTACCTGCTGCTGGAGTCCGACACCCCGCTCAGCCCGCAGCAGCTGGAGGACTTCAGCGCGTTCGCCCAGTCCCTGCCCGACGTCGAGGTGCCGGTGGAGGGTGGGACGGCGCAGCGGGTCGGGGACTTCCTGGTCCCCGGGCCGATCCCGGTCGTGCCCAGCGACGACGGCCTGGCCGCGCTGGCGCTGGTCTCCTTCGACAGCGGGCTGACCAGCGCCTCGCTGCCCGACGGCGAGAGCCCGATCACCGTCGCGGTCGAGCAGGTCCGGGCCGCGGTGCCCGACCTCGGCGGCGAGGTCTACGTGGCCGGGCCGGCGGCCACGACCGCGGACCTGGTGAGCGCCTTCGGCGGCATCGACGGCACGCTGCTGCTCGTCGCCGGGATCGCCGTCCTGCTGATCCTGCTGGTGGTCTACCGCTCGCCGGTGCTGCCGTTCTTCGTGCTGCTCACGGCCGGGTTCGCGCTCACCACCGCGAGCCTGGTCGTCTACCTGCTGGCCGACGCCGGGGTCGTCACCCTGGACGGGCAGGGCCAGGGCATCCTCTCCATCCTGGTGGTGGGTGCGGCCACCGACTACTCGCTGCTCCTGGTCGCCCGGTACCGGGAGGAGCTGCGCCGGCACGACGACCGGTACGACGCGATGCGCCGGGCCTGGCGGCAGACGCTCGAGCCGGTCGCCGCGAGTGCCGCCACCGTCGTGCTGGGCCTGCTCTGCCTGCTGCTGGCCGACATCGGCCCCACCCGCGGCCTCGGCCCGGTGACCGCGGTGGGCATCGTGTCCGCGGTGCTCGCCGCGCTGACCTTCCTGCCCGCGCTGCTGGTGCTGCCGGGGCGGACGTCGGCCGGTGAGCACGGCCGGTGGGTGTTCTGGCCCGGGGTGCCGCACGTGGGGTCGCAGGGCCCGGAGACCACCGGCGTCTGGGCCCGGGTGGCCGCGCTGGTCGGCCGCCGTCCGGTCGCCGTGGGGGTGCTCAGCGCGCTGTTCCTCGTGGTGCTGGCCGCCTTCGCCCCGACCCTGGACACCGACGGCGTGAGCCAGACCGACACCTTCCTGGACCGGGTGGAGTCCGTGGTCGGCGGCGAGGCGCTGGCCCGGCACTTCCCGGCCGGCTCGGGGTCACCGACCCTGGTCGTGGCGCCGGCGGACGAGCTCGAGGCGGTCACCGAGGTGGTCGGCGGCGCTGCGGGCGTCTCCGACGTGCAGCCCACCCCCGACCCGGCGACCGGGGAGCCGCTGGAGGTCGACGGGCTGGTCCAGCTGCAGGTCACGCTCGTCGACGCCGCGGACTCCCCCGCCGCCGAGGACGCCGTCGCCGCGCTGCGCACCGACCTCGACGACGTCTCCGCCGACGCCCTCGTGGGCGGGACGACGGCGCAGGCCCTCGACGTCCGGGACACCTCGGTGGCCGACCGCGACCGGATCATCCCGGTGATCCTGCTGGTGGTCTTCGTCGTCCTGGCGGTGCTGCTGCGGTCGCTGGTCGCACCGCTGGTGCTGCTGCTGAGCAACGTGCTGAGCTTCGCGGCCACCCTCGGGGCCGCCGCGCTGGTCTTCGACCACGTGCTCGACCTGCCCGGCGGCGACCCGACCGTGCCGCTGTACGCCTTCGTGTTCCTGGTCGCGCTGGGGATCGACTACTCGATCTTCCTGATGACCCGGGTGCGCGAGGAGTCCCTCGAACACGGCACCCGCGCGGGCGTCCTCACCGGGCTCTCGGTCACCGGCGGGGTGATCACCAGCGCCGGCATCGTGTTGGCCGCGACCTTCGCCGCGCTCGGGGTGCTGCCGATCCTCTTCCTGCTCCAGATTGCGTTCCTGGTCGCCTTCGGCGTGCTGCTGGACACCTTCGTCGTCCGGTCGCTGCTGGTGCCGGCGGTCGTGCGGCTGCTGGGCGAGCGGACCTGGTGGCCGCACCCGATGTCACGGCGCAGGCCGGAGAGCGCGGGTCACTGACGCCAGCGGTACTCCAGCTCCGGTCGTCCGGTCCCGCCGTAGCGCGGGGTCCGGGCGACCAGCCCGGCCTCGGCCAGGTGCTCCAGGTAGCGGCGGGCTGTGATCCGGGAGGCCCCGATCAGCTCCCCGGTCTCGGCCGCGGAGAGCCCGTCCCCGCCCCGGACGGCGGCGACCACCGCGTCCAGGGTCTCCCGGCCCATCCCCTTGGGCAGCGGCGCCGGCCGGGCGGGGCGGGCGGCCTCGAGCACCCGGTCGACGGCGTCCTGCCCGGTGACGTCGCCGTCGGCGCGCAGCTGGGCGCGGTAGTCGGCGTAGGCGGTCAACCGGTCGCGCAGCGCGGCGTAGGTGAAGGGCTTGAGCAGGTAGCCCACCACCCCGGCGGCCGCCGCGGCCCGCACGGTCGTCAGCTCGCGGGCCGAGGTCACGGCGAGGACGTCGACGTCCCGGCCGGCCGCACGCAGCCGGCGGACCAGCTCGATGCCGTGCGTGTCGGGCAGGTTCATGTCCAGCAGCACCAGGTCCACCGGCAGCCGGCCCAGGGCGTCCCAGGCCGCCTGCCCGGTGCCGGCGACGGCGACCGCGGTGAACCCCGCGGTGCGCTCGACGTAGGCGCGGTGCGCGTCGGCGGCGACCGGCTCGTCCTCCACGACGAGCACCCGCAGGTCGTTCACGAGTCGGCCGTCTCGCGCAGCGGCAGCGACACGGTGAACTCCGCACCCGGGCCGGGCCGCACGGCGACCGTGCCCCCGTTGCGCCGCACGGCCTGGGCGACCAGCGCCAGGCCCAGCCCGCGGCCGGTGCCGCGCGGGCCGTCGTCCTTGGTCGACCAGCCGCGCCGGAACACCGCCTCGGGGTCGCTCACCCCGGGGCCGGTGTCCTCCACCCGCAGCTCCAGCCGGCCGTCCTCGGTCCACAGGGCCAGCTGCACCTCGCGCGGGGCATCACCGGCCAGGGCGGCGTCGATGGCGTTGTCCAGCAGGTTGCCCACGATGGTCACCAGGTCCCCGCCCGGGATGCCGGTCGCGCCCACCGCGGTGGCCGGGTCGATCTCCAGGGCCACCCCGCGCTCGTGCGCGGTGGCGGCCTTGCCCAGCAGCAGCGCGGCCAGCACCGGCTCGTCGACCGCGCCCACCACCCGGTCGGTGAGCCGCTGGGCCAGGGCGAGCTCGGCGGTGGCGAACTCCACGGCCTCGGCGCTGCGGCCCAGCTCGACCAGCGACACCGTGGTGTGCAGCCGGTTGGCCGCCTCGTGCGCCTGGGCGCGCAGCGACTCGGCGAAGGCCCGCACGCTGTCCAGCTCGCCGGTGAGGGCCTGCAGGTCGGTGTGGTCCCGCAGGGTCACCACCGCACCCACCGACCCGCCCTGCGGGGTGGCCGGCGCCTGGTTGACCACCAGCACCCGGGAGCCGCTGACGTGCACCTCGTCGACGGCCAGCCGCTGCCGGCCCAGCGTGGCCACCAGCTCCGGGGACAGGCCCAGGTCGCCCACGTGCCGGCCGGTCACGTCGCCCTCGAGCTCCAGCAGCCGGCGGGCCTCGTCGTTGACCAGCTGCACCCGCCGCTCGCCGTCCAGCAGCAGCAGGCCCTCCCGGACGGCGTGCAGCACCGCGTCGTAGTACTCCAGCATCCGGGCCAGCGGCTCGGCACCCAGGCCATGGGTCTGTCGGCGCAGCCGCCGGCTGATCGCCAGGCTGCCCAGCGCCCCGACGAGCAGCACGGCCGCCGCGACGCCCAGGATGCCCGGCAGCGCGGCCGCGACGTCGTCCCCGATGGCGGCGACGGTGATGCCCACGCTGACCAGCGCGACCACGTCGGTGGTGCTGCCGGAGCGGAACACCGGGGCGACGGCGCGCACCGAGGGGCCCAGCGTGCCGGCGTAGGTCTCGGTGAACGTCTCCCCGCGCAGCGCGGGGCCGATCGTGCCGACGAAGGGCTGGCCGATCAGCGCCGGGTCGGGGTGGGTGAACCGGGTGCGGTCGGGGGCCAGCACGGTGATGAAGGAGGTGTCGGTGTCGGCGCGGACCTGCTCCACGTAGGGCTGCAGCGCCGAGGACGGGTCGGGCTCGACGACGGTGGCGCGCACCAGCGGGGAGTCCGCGATCGTCTCGGCGATGCTCAGCGCCTGGGTGTCGGCCCGCGCCTCGACGGCGTCCCGGGCGTCGTCGACGGCGACCCAGCCCAACGCGGCCACGACGACGACGAGCACCAGCGCCTGGAGGGCGAGCAGCTGGCGGGCCAGGCTGCCGCCCCCGCGGGTGAGCAGGGCGGGGAAGCGCACGGGTGGAGTGTGCCGGTCCGGTGTCGGTGCGGTGTGAACGCAATGAACGCATGGGTGACGGCCATCACGGGAGACGCGACAGTCAGCGCGTCGCCGGACTCGGCGGCCGCAGTCAGGACGGCGCTCCGTCACCCCGAGCACCCCGTCCGCCACCGACTCCACAGGAGCAGTCCATGGCATCCCCCGGTACCGACACCGCCCCCCGGCAGAAGCGCGACAAGACCCACTGGCTCTACATCTCGGTGATCGTCGCCGTGGTCGCCGGCATCGTGGTGGGCCTGGTCTTCCCCGAGTTCGGCGTCTCGCTGAAGTGGCTGGGGACCGCGTTCGTAGGCCTGATCAAGATGATCATCGCGCCGGTCATCTTCTGCACGATCGTGCTGGGGATCGGGGCCATCCGGCAGGCCGCGCAGGTCGGCCGGATCGGCGGTCTGGCGCTGGGCTACTTCATCGCGATGAGCACGGTGGCCCTGGCCATCGGCCTGGTCGTCGGCAACGTCCTGCACCCGGGCGACGGCCTGCAGCTGACCGACGAGGTCCGCGGCGCCGGCGCCGAGCTGCTCTCGGAGTCCGCGGAGGGCGCCCCCGAGGGCACCACGGGCTTCATCCTGTCGCTGATCCCGACCACCCTGCTGTCCTCGCTCACCAGTGGTTCGGTGCTGCAGGCGCTGCTGATCGCACTGCTGGTCGGCTTCGCGCTGCAGGCCATGGGCAAGGCCGGCGCCCCGATCCTCACCGGCATCGGGCACCTGCAGAAGCTGGTCTTCCGCATCCTGGCGATGATCATGTGGGTCGCCCCGATCGGTGCCTTCGGCGCCATCGCCGCCGTCGTGGGCGCCACCGGTGTCGACGCGCTGAAGAGCCTGGGCATCCTGATGCTCGGCTTCTACGCCACCTGCGCGGTGTTCGTCTTCGTGTTCCTCGGCGCGATCCTGCGGGTGGTCGTCGGGATCAACGTCTTCACGTTCCTGAAGTACCTGGGCCGCGAGTACCTGCTGATCGTCTCCTCGTCGTCCTCGGAGACCGCGCTCCCCCGCCTCATCGCCAAGATGGAGCACGCCGGGGTCAGCAAGCCCGTCGCCGGCATCGTGGTGCCGACCGGCTACTCCTTCAACCTCGACGGCACCGCGATCTACCTGACGATGGCCTCGCTGTTCATCGGTGAGGCGCTCGGTGACCCGCTGAGCGTCGGCGAGCAGATCAGCCTGCTGGTCTTCATGATCATCGCCTCGAAGGGCGCGGCCGGGGTCTCCGGCGCCGGTCTGGCCACGCTGGCCGGTGGCCTGCAGTCGCACCGCCCCGAGCTGCTGGACGGCGTCGGCCTCATCGTCGGCATCGACCGGTTCATGAGCGAGGCCCGCGCGGTCACCAACTTCTCCGGCAACGCGATCGCCTGCATGCTCGTGGCGACCTGGACCAAGGAGCTGGACCGCGAGCAGATGAAGGCCGTGCTGTCCGGGGAGCGTCCCTTCGACGAGACCACGATGATCGACGACGGCCACGCCCCGTCGAGCACCGACGGCGACCCGGTCGACGCCGCCCCGGCCAGCGGCACCAACGCCGGCCCCGGCCAGCGCGACGCCGCCTACGCCGAGCGCGAGCTCGCCCGGGAGTCCCTGCGCTGACCCGCCCCACCCCGACGCCCGCGTCCCCCTCGAGGGGGCGCGGGCGTCGTGCTGTGCGGCCGGGGTGCGCCGGTAGCCTGCGCGGGTGGCCCAGCTGCCGACCCTCCAGCAGCTCACCTACTTCGTGGCCGCGGTCGAGCACGGCTCGTTCGTCGCGGCGGCCGAGGCCACCCACGTGGCCCAGCCCAGCCTGTCCGAACAGGTGCGCCGGCTGGAGCACACCCTCGGCGTGACGCTCTTCGTGCGCACCAACCGTCGGCTGCAGCTCACCGAGGCCGGCCGTGCCCTGCTGCCCGCCGCGCAGCGCACGCTGGCCGACGCGACGGCGCTGACCGAGAGCGCGCGGCACGTCCGCGAGCTGTCCGGCGGCACGGTCAGCTTCGGCACCTTCTCCAGTGCGCACCTGTACCTGCTCACCGCGCTGATCGGGGACTTCCGGGCCCGCTACCCGGGGGTGCTCACCCGGGTCGTGGGGCTCAACAGCTCCGAGGTGGCCGCCCAGGTGCGCACCGGCGAGCTGGAGGCCGGGCTGGTCCAGCTGCCGGTGGACGACCGCGGGCTGGACGTCGGGCCCACGGTGCTCACCGACTCCGTCGTCTACGTCAGCACCGACGGCGACCGCACCCGGGAGCCGGTGACGGTGCAGCAGCTGGCCGACGCCCCGCTGATCCTGTCCGAGGCGCGCTGGGGTGCCGAGGACCCGCTGCGCCGCATGCTCACCGACCGGGCGCGGGCCGCGGGTGTGGAGCTGCGACCGCAGATCGAGGTGGAGTTCCAGACCGCGGCGGTCGAGCTGGCCTCGCACGGCCTGGGCGACTCCCTGGTCTCCTACCTGGTCACCCGCTGGTCGGGCTACCCCGGCCGGCTCCACTGGGTGCGGCTGGAACCACCGGTGCACGAGCGGTTCGCGTTCATCACCCGCACCGGCGGGGTGCTGAGCCCGGCCACCCGGGTGTTCATGGACCTGGCGCACACCCACATCCGGGCCCTGCAACGCGCGGCCGACGGCGGTCCGGCCAGAGGTTAAGCCTTGAGCTGGCGTCCCGAACTGCCCGTTCACACGGCGCCCGGGGAGCCCCAGACTCGTCCTGACGCCGACCACCCCGGCCGGCACGGGAGGACCGATGACCACCAGCACACCCCAGCGGGTCTGCGTGATCGGCGCCGGTGCCGCGGGCCTGGAGGCGGTCCGGGTGTTCCGGGACGCCGGGCACGACGTCGTCGCCTTCGACCGCAGCGAGCGGGCCGGCGGGCACTGGCACACCGACTACGAGGCGCTGCACCTCATCACCCCGCGCGACGTCTCCTGCTTCGACGGCGTCCCCATGCCGGCGTCCTACCCGCTGTTCCCCAGCCGGGAGCAGGTCATCGCCTACCTCGACGCCTTCGCCGCCGACCACGACCTGCTCGCCCACGTCCGCTTCGGCACCGAGGTCACCGCCGTCACCAGCCCGGACGGCGGGGTCTCCGGCTGGGACGTCACCACCGCGGCCGGCACCGAGCGGTTCGACGCCGTGGTGGTCGCCAACGGGCACCACTGGGACGCCCGGCTCCCGGCGATGGCCGCGGACTTCACCGGCCGCTCGCTGCACTCCTCGCAGTACCGCTCGGTCGCCGACGTCGAAGGCCGCCGGGTGCTCGTGGTGGGCGCCGGCAACAGCGGCTGCGACCTGGCGGTGGACGCCGCGAACGCCCGGCTCGAGGTCTCCATCGCGATGCGGCACGGGCAGGTGTTCCAGCCCAAGACCTTCTTCGGCCGGGGCCGCAACCAGCTGCCCCTCCTCGCCAAGCTCCCGCCGTGGGCGGCCGAGCGGGTGCAGCGCGCCCTGGTGAGGGTGTCGGTGGGCAGCCCGTCGGACTACCCCGGCCTGCAGGAACCGGTCACCCGCAACCTCAACGAGCAGGCCCCGGTGGTCAACGACCTGCTCCTGTACTGGCTGCAGCACGGCCGGATCACCGCCCGCACCGGCGTGGTCGGGGTCGCCGGCCGCAAGGTCTCCTTCGCCGACGGCACCTTCGCCGAGTTCGACACCGTGCTGTGGGCGACCGGGTTCGCCGTCAGCCTGCCGTTCCTGGCCCCCGACCAGCTCACCTGGTCCGCCGGCGCCCCGCTGCGGGTCGGCGGCATGACGGTGCCGGTCGGCACCGCCCGGATGTACACCGTCGGTCTGGCCAGCCCGCGGGGCGCGCAGTTCCCGGTGTTCAGCGCGCAGTCCGCCCTCGCCGTCCGGCTGCTGGGCCTGGAGGGCCGCACCGCCCGCCCGCTGGACGTCGAACTGCTGGCCGCCGGCGCCCCCGACGACCGGGTCGACGTGCTCCGGCCGGTCTGGTCGCAGCAGATGACCCGGTCGCACCAGGTGCTCGACGGCCTCCCCACCCACCCGGCCCGCACCCTGCAGGAGAGCACCCGATGAGCGACACCGTCCTGGTCACCGGCGCCGCGAGCGGGATGGGCCGCACGGTGGTCGAGCGGCTCGCCGGCGCGGGCTGGCGGGTGCTCGCCCTGGACCGGTCCGCCGAGGCGCTGGACGCCCTGGCCGCCGAGGTGGGGCCGGCCGTCGTCCCGCTGGTCGCCGACGTGGTGGACCGGGCCGCGGTCACCGCCGCCGTGGACGGCCTCGTCGCCGGGCACCGGCTCACCGCCGTCGTGAACTGCGCGGGCATCTACCCGCCCACCCGGCTCGACGACTACTCCGAGGACGTCTACCGGCGGGTCTTCGACGTCAACGTGCTCGGCACCCTGAACGTGACCGCGGCCGCCGTCCCGCACCTGCGGGCCGCCCGTGGGGGTGCGGTGGTCAACTTCGCCTCCGTCGACGCCTTCGCGGTCTCCCCCGGCCAGCTGCTCTACAGCGCCTCGAAGGCCGCGGTCCTCTCGATCACCAAGTCACTGGCGATCGAGCTGGCCCCCGACGCGATCGTGGTCAACGCCGTCGCCCCCGGCTGGGTGGACACCCCCGGCAACGCCGCCACCGGCCGGATGGCGGCCGCCGCGGCCACCATCCCGCTCGGCCGGGTCGCCCAGCCCGACGAGATCGCCGTCTGGGTGCAACGCCTGGTCGAACCCGGCTACGTCACCGGCGAGACCGTGGTCATCGCCGGCGGCGCGGCCATGCGCTGACCCTCCCCGCTCCACCGGCACGACAGCTCGTCGCCGGCCCTCCCCCTCCCCACAGGAGACCGTGATGCGGACCCACCCCACCCTCGGACGGACGCTGGCGCTGGGCGCCACCGTCCTGCTCGCCGCCACCGCCTGCGGCGGGAGCAGCGACGACACGGACGCGGCAGCCCCCAGCAGCGACGCCGGCGCGAAGACCGTCAACGTCTACGGCGCCGACGGCAACATGAACAACGGCCTCGGCGAGGACTTCAGCGAGCCGGGCGTGCTCGCCGGGATGCGCGGCACGGTGCTGCTCACCGACCTGGCGCAGGACTTCCGGGACCGGCTGCTGGCCGAGGACCCCACGCTGGTCAACTTCAACACCGCCGGGGAGACCTACGACGCCGTCGTCATCACCGCGCTGGCCGCGCAGCTGGCCGGCAGCAACCAGGCCACCACGTTCGCCCCGTACGTGAACGGGGTGACCTTCGGCGGGGAGAAGTGCACGGACTTCGCGGCCTGCAGCGCGGTCATCGCCTCGGGCGGGAACCCCGACTACGACGGGATCATGGGCGAGCTGGCCTTCACCGAGCCCGGCGAGCCCTCGGTGGCCAGCTTCGCGATCGAGAGCTTCACCGAGGACAACCAGATCGACGAGGACGCCCGGGAGTTCGTCGAGGCCGGGGACATCGCGAACGCCGCCACCGACGAGGGCCCGGCGCCCGCCGCGCCGGGCACCACCGGGGCGCCGCTGGTGATCGGCAGCCTGACCCCGCTGACGGGCAACCTGAGCTACCAGGGCCCGCAGCAGATCGCCGCGCTGACCCTCGCCGTCACCGACGTCAACGCCGCGGGCGGGGTGCTCGGCGGCGACGTCCAGCTGGTCACCGGCGACTCCGGTGACGCCTCCACCGACACGGCCACCCAGACCGCCGACCGGCTGCTGCAGTCCGGGGCCAACGCGATCGTCGGGGCCTCGTCGTCCGGGGTGTCGCTGACCGTCATCGACGCGATCACCCAGGCCGGCGTGCTCATGATCAGCCCGGCGAACACCTCCGACGTGCTCACCGACTACGCCGACAACGGGCTGTACTTCCGCACCGTCCCGCCGGACACCCTGCAGGCCCGGGCGCTGGCCGACCTGATCGGCGGCGACGGCAACAACACCGTCGGCATCCTGGCGCTCAACGACCCCTACGGCACCGGGTTGGCCGAGAACACCGCCGCCGACCTGGTCGCCGACGGGCTGGCCGAGGACTCGATCGTGACGCTGGTCTACGACCCCCAGGCCGCCAACTACGACAGCGAGGTGTCGCAGATGGTCGACCTGAACCCCGACGCGATCCTGGTCATCGGGTTCGAGGAGACCAGCCGGATCATCGAGGGCCTCAACGCGCAGGGCATCGGCCCGCAGCGCTGACCGCTCCCCCGACCGCCCCCGACCCCGCCCGGGTCGGGGGCGGTCGGCGTTCCACGTGGAACGCGGGACCCCTCACGCGGGTGGCGACGCGGCCCCGCCGGTGAGCAGGCCCAGTCGCTTGGTGATCGCCGAGACCCGGTTGCGCGGACCGACCAGGCTCAGTGCCCGGCAGGCCAGCTCGGCCCCGGGCGTCGTCACCAGCTCGGCCAGGTAGCCGTCGTAGACCCGGTGGGTCTGGGCCGCCCGCGGCATGTCGATCACGAGCACCCCGGCCGACTCCACCGCCTTCGCCCGGACGGCGGCCAGTTCCTCGGCCGTGGCGGTCAGCACCGAGCAGCCGGCCCAGGGCAGGCCGGGGTGGTGCACGCCGTCGGCGTCGGGTCCGCCGTGGGCGAGCAGGTTGTCGACCGCCGCCCCGGTCGCGGCCGCCACGCAGGCGACGGCGTTCACCGCCTCACCGGCGGGCACGGCGGCGTCGACGACCACCACCCACTTCAGCCGGGCGTTGCGGGTCGGCTCGGCGGTGACCACCTCGTCGGGGAGGAAGCCGATCTCGTTCGCTGTCATGCCCGCACGCTAGGCAGATCCACGCCCTCGGTGGGTGCACTCCGAACGACGTTCGGGAGAGGGCGGCAGGATGGGTCCGTGGACGAACTCGATGCGGCGATCCTGCGGGAACTCCAGTCCGATGCCCGGCGGACCAACCGGGACGTGGCGGCCGCCGTGGGGGTGGCGCCGTCCACGGCGCTGGAGCGCACCCGGGCGCTGCGGGACCGCGGGGTCATCCGGGGAGCCACCCTGGACGTCGACCTGGCGTCGGTCGGGCGCCCGGTGCAGGCGCTGATCGCCATCCGGGTGCGCCCGCCCTCCCGCCGCGCGATCGAGGCCTTCCGGGACTGGGCGCAGGCCCAGCCGGAGACGATCGGGCTGTTCGTCGTCTCCGGCGCCGAGGACTTCCTGGTGCACGTGGCCCTGGCCGACAACCAGGCGCTGTACTCCTTCGTCGTCGACCGGCTCACCCAGCGGCCGGAGGTCGGCGACGTGCGGACCAGCGTGGTCTACGAGCACCTGCGCCGGCCACCGCGTATCACCGCGACCGACTCCCCGATCAGCCCGGCTGGCGCAGCAGGTACCGGCCGAAGTGGGGCACGGTGAAGGCGATCTGGCCGCGCTCGGCGCTGTAGACCAGGCCCTTCTTGATCAGCGAGTCCCGGGCCGGGGAGAGCGAGGCGGGCTTGCGGCCCAGGGAGACCGCGACGTCGGAGGTGCTGACGGCGGTGCCGGAGGGCCCGCCCAGCTCGGCCATCGCGTGCATGTACTCCCGCTCGGCGGGGGTGGCCCGGTCGTAGCGGGAGCCGAAGAACCCCACCGCCAGCTCGGCCTCGGCGGCCGGTGCGGCCATCGCGACGTCGGCGGCGGTGATCGGCGAGGTGGCGGCGACGTCCCAGGTGACCTTGCCGTAGGCCTGCACGAAGTAGGGGTAGCCGTCGGCGGCGTCGTAGAGCGCGTCGAGGGCCTCGGCGTCGAAGGCGACGTCCTCCCGCTCGGCCGGGCCGACCAGGGCTCGGTCGGCGGCGGGGCGGTCCAGCCGGTCGATCCGCAGGTAGCGGAACAGCCGCTCGGAGTAGGACTTCGAGGCACTGAGGACGGCGGGCAGGTGCGGCAGCCCGGCGCCCACCACGATCAGCGGCGCCCCCTGCTGGGAGAGCTCGTGGCAGGCGGCGCAGATGGCGCTGACGTCGTCGGGCTGCACGTCCTGCATCTCGTCGATGAACAGCGCGATGCCGCTGCCGATGTCGGCGGCCACCCCGGCGGCGTCGCTGAGCAGCTCGACCAGGTCGATCTCCATGTCGCCGCTGTCGGCCCGGCCGGTGGCGGCGGGGACGTCGATGCCCGGCTGCCAGCGGTCGCGCACCTTGGCGTCCGGTGCCTGCCGCTGGGCGAAGGCCTTGACCACGCCCAGCACCTCCTGCACCGACTCCTGGTCGCCGTGCCGCGGACCCAGCTCGCGCAGCGCCATGTGCAGCGCGCTGGAGACCGGCCGCCGCAGCGACTGGTCGGGCCGGGCCTCGATCTTGCCGGTCCCCCACCCGCGGGCGATCGCCGCGGACCGCAGCTGGTTGAGCAGCACCGTCTTGCCGACCCCGCGCAGCCCGGTGAGCACCAGCGACCGCTCCGGGCGGCCGTGCGCGATCCGCTCGAGGACGACGTCGAAGGCGCTCAGCTCGGTGTCGCGGCCGGCGAGCTCGGGGGGCCGCTGACCGGCGCCGGGGGCGTACGGGTTCCGCACGGGGTCCATGTGTCGCACCGTATTCGGCTCTCTAGCGGTCGAGGTAGACCTGCGTAGAACGGGGTAGGGCGTGTCGCGTGGCGCATCGGGAGCGGTTCGACGGCTGGATCCTCGGCACCGGCACGACCTCGGGCACCCGGCTGGTCGTCGGGCACTGGCCGCGGTCGCCGCTGGGCGCGGTGTCCGACGTGATGGTCGAGCGCGCCGACGGGCACCGGGTGCTGCTGGCGCAGACGCGGCCGCTGGCCGACTTCGTGGCGGCCACCTACTCCTTCGACGCGGTGCACGTCGTCGACGTCGCGGTGCGCCGGGCCGCCGACCGGTGGACGGTGCAGGCCGGTCCGCTGGCCCTGCAGGTACGCGTGGGACGTCGTCCGGCCCTGGGCTGGCTGCTGCGCGCCGTCCCGCCGCCGCTGGCCCGCACCCCGGCCTGGGTCGGGCTGCTGGACCGCCCCGCGCAGCTGCTCACCGGCCTGCACACCCGCGGCTCGGCCGGGAACGGACGGACCGAGTGGTACGGCGTGCAGGACCTGCACGCCCTGGTGTCGGCCACGGCGAGCTGGGACGGTGCGCCGCTGGGCGACCTGGCCCCCGTCGACCCACCGGTCCGGTTCGGGTTCGGTTCGGTGCCGCCCCGGCCCTCGGTGGTGCGGGTGACCACCACCGTCGAGGTCCCGTAGCGGCGTCTGCGGTCCTCTAGCGGCGGGACTAGACGGCCGCAGACCGGGTCAGACGGCGCCGCCGCAGCCAGCGGACCACGAGCACGGTGCCGACGACGGCGAACGGCAGCGCGCTGGCCAGCAGCGTCCACCCGCCGAGCTCGCCGGCCGCACCGACCGTGGCGCCCACCCCGACGTGCAGCACGGTGCCCGGGACCAGGCCGATCGCCGTCCCCAGCAGGTGGTCGCGGAAGCGGATGCCCGAGAGCCCGCCCGCGTAGCTGACCAGCGTGAACGGGGCGACCGGCGTCAGCCGCCCGAGCAGGGTGGACAGCACCCCGCGGTGGGTCAGCACGGCGTCGGCCCGGGCCAGCCGGGGCCCGGCCAGCCGCTGCACGGTGTCCCGGCCCAGCAGCCGGGCCACCCCGAACCCGGCCGCGGCACCCAGCACCCCGCTGGCCCAGGCCACCACCAGGCCGCCCTCGAACCCGGCGAGCACCCCGGCGAGCACGCTGAGCGCCGTCCGCGGCACCGGGGCGAGGGTGACCAGCGCCGACACCACGACGAGCCCGACCCAGCCCCAGGCCCCCGCGTCGGCCAGCCACCCGCGCAGCGTCGCCACCGAGGGCAGGTCGACGGTCACCGCCAGCACCACCCCGGCGACCAGCAGCAGGACCAACAGCGCTGCCCGCACGGCCTGCGCCGTCGTCACCCGCGCCCGCCTCATCGCCCCCAGTGTGCGGGCCGTGGGCGAGGATGGGCCGGTGACCGGGGTGCTGGCGGGGTTCCTGGTCATCGGGGTGGTCATCGGGGTCGGGTACCTCGTTGGCCGGCGCGGTGTGCTGGGCCCGCACGCGCAGGAGGTGCTCTCCCGGGCCTCGTTCCTCGTCGCGACGCCGGCGCTGCTGTTCACCACGCTGGCCGGGGCCGAGCTGGGGGACGTCTTCTCCCCCGTGCTGCTGGTGACCTCGGTGTCGGCGCTGGCGGCCATCGCGGTGTTCGCCGTCGTCGGCGCGGTGTGCGGGTGGGGGCTGGGGCGCACGACCATCGGGGCGCTGAGCGCGAGCATGGTCAACAGCGCCAACCTGGGCATCCCGATCGCGATCTACGTGCTCGGGGACGCCACCGCGGTCGCCCCGCTGCTGCTGTTCCAGCTGGTCGTGCTGGTCCCGGCGTCGCTGGTGGTGCTGGACCTCGCGGTCCCGGGCTCGGGGACGACGCTGCGCGAGCGGCTGCTGGCGCCGGTGAAGAACCCGGTGCTCATCGGGTCGGCGCTGGGCCTGCTGGTCAGCGCCTTCGACGTCCGGGTGCCCGGCTTCCTGCTCGACCCGATCGGGCTGCTGGGCGGCCTCGCCGTCCCCGCGGTGCTGCTGGCCTACGGCATCTCGCTGCACGGCAGTCCGGTGCCCGGCCGCGGGGCCGAGCGGGCGCCGGTGCTGACCGCGGTCGGCGTCAAGCTGGTCGGCATGCCGTTGGTGGCCTGGCTGCTCGGGCTCGCGCTGGGGCTGGGGCCGCAGACGCTCTTCGTCGTCGTGGTGCTCTGCGCGCTGCCCGCGGCGCAGAACATCTTCACCTACGCGGTCACCTACCGGACGGCCGTCGACCTGGCCCGGGAGTCGATCACGCTGAGCACGGTGGGCTCCATCCCGGTGCTGCTGGTGGTGTCAGCCCTGCTGGGCTGAGGGCGGGGCGAGGCCCACCTGGTCGGCCCGCTCGGCCCAGTACGCCAGGGTCGAGGGCAGGTCGACGATGCCGGCGTCCGACCCCAGGCCCTGGGCGACCAGCGCGGCGGCCGCGGTGGCCAGTCGCGCGGCCACCGGCAGGTCCCAGCCGAGCTGCAGACCCACGACCAGCCCGGCGGTGAAGGCGTCGCCGCACCCGGTGGTGTCCACGACGTCGAGGGTGAAGGCCGGGACGCGCTCGGCCGGGCCCTCCCCGACGATCAGCGAGCCCTCGGCGCCGCAGGTCACCACGACCGTGCCCACGCCCAGTCCCCGGAGCACCCGGGCGGCCTCCTCGAGGTCGGCGAGGCCGGTCATCGAGCGCAGCTGGTCGTCGTTGGGCACGAAGAGGTCCACCCAGGGCCACAGGGGCCTCAGCAGCTCCAGCACGTCCGGTCCGGCGCCCGATCGCAGCAGGTCCACGGTGGTGGTCGTCCCCGACCCGCGGGCGTGCCGGAGCAGACCCGGTGCCACCTCGGTGGCGAACGGGCCGAGGACGTCGGGTCCACCCAGGTGCAGCACGTCGGCACGGGCGACCAGGTCGAGGTCCACGTCGTCGGCGGTCAGCGTCGCGGTGACCCCGGGCAGGTGCATCGTGGGCCGCTCGCCGTTGGGCCGGATCGGCAGGATCGTCGTCGACGTCCGGCCGCCCTCGCGGGTGACCAACCGGTCCGTCTCGACCCCGTGGTCGGCCAGCAGCATGCGGAGCAGCCGCCCCAGGGAGTCCGACCCGATGGCCCCGATCGAGGTCACCCGGGCGCCGAGCTTGGCCAGGTCCACCGAGGTCCCGGCGGCGGTCCCGGCCGCGGTGATCCGCGCGTCCTCGATCAGCACCCCGCCCTGTCCGGGCGGGATCTCGGTGACCGGGCGGACCAGCACGTCGACGATGTGCGGGCCGATGCAGACGACGTGGGTCATCGGGGGGTCCCTCCGTAGGCGGCAGCGGCGACCTCGGCGAGCTCGTCGTCGGTGAGCACCCGCGGGCGGCCCAGCGCGCTGGCCTCCCCGAACAGCTCGCAGAGCCACTCGAGCAGGTGGGCCCGCTCGAAGGCCTGGTCCAGGTCGGCGCCGTACGTCACGGCACCGTGGTTCTGCATCAGCGCGGCGGTGCGGTCCTGCAGGGCCCCGGTCACGGCGGCGGCGAGCTCCGGCGTCCCGTAACGGTGGTACGGCGCGACGCGCGGGGCGCCCCCGAGCCGGACGGCGTAGTAGTGCAGGGGCGGGAGCACGTCCACGACGGTGGAGACGGCGACGCTGCGCAGGCCGTGGTGGTGCACGATCGCGCCGGCGTCGGTGGCCGCGTAGACCGACAGGTGCAGCCCGGTCTCGGTGGACGGGCGGAGGCTGCCGGCCACCACCCGGCCCTGCAGGTCGACCACGCAGACCTCGTCGGGTCCGACCTCGTCGTAGGGCACCGAGGACGGCGACACCGCGACCAGGTCACCGACCCGGATGCTGACGTTGCCGGCGGTCCCGGTGACCAGGCCCTCGCTGATCAGCCGTCGTCCGCCCTCGGCCACGGCCTGGCGGGCGCGCTGGACGTCGGCACCTGGTGGGACGGGCTCCATCGCCCTAACGTATATCGAACGACCGACATGGAAAAGACCCGCGGAGGCGCTCGTGTCCGACGACCTGCAGTCCTGGCTGGCCCGCTTCCAGGACGCGCTCACCGCCCGGGACGTCGACGCGGTCGTGGACCTGTTCGCCCCGGAGTGCTTCTGGCGGGACCTCGTCGCCTTCACGTGGAACATCGCCACCGCCGAGGGCCGCGACGCCGTCCGGGCCCGGCTGGTCGAGGTGCTGGACCGGGTGGACCCCACCGGCTTCCGGGTGTCCGCGGGCACGTCGCCCACGCGCAACGGGGCCCTCGAGGAGGCGTGGATCGAGTTCGAGACCTCGGTGGGCCGCGGTCGCGGGCACCTGCGGCTGACCGGCGGCCGGGCGTGGACGCTGCTCACCACGCTGTTCGAGCTCACCGGCCACGAGGAGGCGACCGGCACCCGCCGTCCCCGCGGCACCGAGCCCCGCCCAGGACCGGGGACGGCCGAGCCGTACGTGCTGGTGATCGGCGGCGGGCAGGGCGGCATCGCGCTGGGTGCTCGGCTCAAGGCACTCGGCGTCCCGGCGGTGGTGGTGGACCGGCACGGCCGGCCGGGTGACCAGTGGCGCAGCCGGTACCAGTCCCTGCGCCTGCACGACCCGGTCTGGTACGACCACCTGCCCTACCTCCCCTTCCCGCCCACCTGGCCGGTCTTCGCCCCCAAGGACGCGATCGCCGACTGGCTGGAGGTGTACGTGCGGGTGATGGAGATCGACTACCGGTCGGCCACCACCGTCCGCTCCGCGTCCTTCGACGCCACCGCCGGACGCTGGGACGTGGTGCTGGAGCGGGACGGCGAGGAGCTCACCGTCCACCCGGTCCAGCTGGTGTTCGCCACCGGCATGAGCGGCAAGCCCCGGGTGCCGGTCTTCCCCGGCGCGGACCGCTTCCGCGGGGAGCAGCGGCACTCCTCCGAGCACGACGGCTCCGGCGCGCACGACGGACGACGGGTGGTGGTGGTCGGGTCGAACAACTCCGCGCACGACATCTGCGCGGCGCTGTGGGAGAACGGCGCCGACGTCACGATGGTCCAACGCAGCTCCACCCTCGTCGTCCGCAGCGAGGCCGTGCTGCAGTCGATGGCCGGGACGTACTCCGAGGAGGCGCTGGCCGCCGGGGTGACCACGATGCAGGCGGACCTGACGCTGGCGTCGGTCCCGCTGGCGCTGCTGGGCCGCTTCCAGAAGCCGGTCTACGACCGCATCCGGGTGCAGGACGCCGACTTCTACGCGCGGTTGGAGGCCGTCGGCTTCGCGCTGGACTTCGGCGAGGACGACACCGGCATGCTGCTGAAGTACCTGCGTCGGGGCTCGGGCTACTACATCGACGTGGGCGCCTCCGAGCTGATCGCCGACGGCTCGGTGCGGCTGGCCCGCGGGCAGGTCCGCGAGCTCACCGAGGACGCCGTGGTGCTGGAGGACGGCACCGAGCTGCCGGCCGACCTCGTCGTCCACGCCACCGGGTACGACCCGATGAACGGCTGGGTCGCCGACCTCGTCGACCAGGACACCGCCGACCGGGTGGGCCGGGTCTGGGGCACGGGCTCGGGGACGACGGGCGACCCGGGGCCCTGGGAGGGCGAGCTGCGCAACGTGTGGAAGCCGACCGCCGTCCCCCAGCTGTGGTTCCACGCCGGGAACCTGTCCCAGTCGCGGCACTACTCGCTGTACCTGGCCCTGCAGCTGGCCGCCCGGTACGCAGGCATCCCGACCCCGGTCAGCGAGCGGGCGCCGGTGCACCACCGGCGCTGACCCGCGCCAGGAACCGGTCGACGAGCACGACCTGGTGGTCGGCGGTCATGTGGTCGGGGTCGACGATCGCCTGGATCGACAGCGAGTCGACCAGGCAGACGACGTCGTCGACGAGCAGCGCGAGATCGGCGTCGGGGCCCAGCTCACCGCCGGCGTCGGCCTGGTCCAGGAAGGACCGCCACAGCCGCCGGGAGCCCTCGTAGGTGGCGCTCCGGATGCCCCGCAGGTGGGCGTTGCCGACCGACTGGCCGAGGAAGCTCACGTCGACCTGCGCCTCCACGAACCGCTCGGCGTCCAGCGGGAGGGCCTCCAGCAGGGCCAGGCGCAGGGCCGCGATGCCGGTGGTCTCCCGGGTGGCGGCGAGGATGCGGTCGCGCGCCCGTGCGAACGCCAGCCGGTGCGCGGAGACCAGGATGTCCTGCTTGTCGCTGAAGTAGTGCGTGAGCACGCCGATGGAGTAGCCGGCCTCCTCGGCGATCGCCCGGGTTGTCGCGGAGTCCAGTCCGGTCCGGGCGATGACCCGCCACGTGGCGTCGAGGACCTCCCGCCGACGCTCGGCGTGGTCGACGATCTTGGGCACGGGACTCCTCGGTGACGGCTGGTGGCCGACGGGTGAGCTGGGTCACGAGAAACAGGCGCCGAACCCTTTACAGCAGCGTAGCCGGACCCTAACTTATATCGAACATCCGACATAAATAGTCGGACGTGCTCGCACCCCGCTCCCAGGAGGCCCCCTCGTGACTCTCGCCGAAGAACGCCTCACCGTGTCCCGGACGCTGGACGCCGAGCTGCGGGCCCGGGCCGCCCGGGTGATCCCCGGCGGCATGTACGGCCACATGACGGCCAACGAGCACACGATGCCGCCCTCCTTCCCGCAGTTCTACGCACGCGGTGAGGGGGCCCTGACCTGGGACGTCGACGGCAACCGCTACATCGACTTCATGTGCGCCTTCGGGCCGATGCTGCTGGGGCACCGCAACCCCCGGGTGGACGCCGCCGCGGCCGCCCAGCAGGCCCTCGGTGACACGCTCACCGGCCCCTCGGCCCGGATGGTGGAGTTCGCCGAGCTGCTGACCGACACCGTGGCGCACGCCGACTGGGCGGTGTTCGCCAAGAACGGCACCGACGCCACCTCGACGGCCATCCGGATCGCCCGGGCCGCCACCGGCAAGAGCAAGTTCCTCAAGGCCGCGGTCGCCTACCACGGCGCGAACGACTGGTTCACCCCCCGGGCGGTCGGGGTCACGGCCGAGGACCGGGCCAACATCGTCGAGTTCGAGTACAACGACGTCGCCTCGCTGCGGGCGGCCGTCGACGCCCACGCCGGGGACGTCGCCGCGATCATCGTGACCCCGTTCCGGCACGACGCCTTCGTCCCGCAGGAGCTGGTGGACCCGGCCTTCGCCCGGGCCGCCCGGGAGCTGGCCACCGCCGAGGGCGCGGCGCTGGTGCTCGACGAGGTGCGCACCGGCTTCCGGCTCGACGTCCGGGGTGCCTGGGAGTCCCTGGGCATCCGCCCGGACCTCACCGCCTTCTCCAAGGCGCTGGGCAACGGCTACCCGATCGCGGCCCTGGTCGGCACCGACGCGTTGAGCGCCGCTGCGTCCGAGGTCTACGTGACCGGGTCCTTCTGGTACTCCGCGGTGCCCATGGCGGCCGGCATCGCCACCGTCGGGGAGGCCGTCGCGCTGGACGCCCCGGGCCTCACCCGGTCGGCCGGCGACCGGTTCAAGGCGGGGCTGGAGGCCCAGTCGATCGCCGCCGGGCGGCCGCTGCAGCTCACCGGACCCACCCAGATGCCGCTGCTGGTGTTCGCCGACGACGTGCACAAGAAGCGTGCCTTCGCCTTCACCGACGCCGCGATCAGGCGCGGGGTGCTGCTGCACCCCTGGCACAACATGTTCCTCTCCACGGCCCACACCGACGACGTCGTCGACGAGGCGCTGCTGCGCACCCAGGACGCCTTCGACGAGCTCGCCTCGCTCGACGTCTGACCCACCCCACCCCCACCCGGCACGGCAGAGGAGACCCATGAGCAGCGCCCGCCCGAGTGCACCGCACCGTCGACGAACCGCAGTACGGGCAGGGGTCGTGGTCCTGGCCGCGACGTCCCTGGCGGCGTGCTCCTCGACCGGGCCGGCCACCACCGACCGGACCGGGATCATCATCGGCCGGGCGATGGACGTGAACTCCCTGGACATCTCCCGGTCGCTCTGCGACACGTGCCAGATCTACAACTCCGCGGTCTACGAGACGGTCGTGCGGGCCACCCCGGACGGCGAGCTCGAGCCGCTGCTGGCGGAGTCGTGGGAGGCCAACGAGGACTCCACCCAGTTCACCTTCGAGATCGACCCCGACGCCGTGTTCGCCGACGGTTCGGCCGTCGAGGCCGAGGACGTGGCCTGGTCGTGGCTGCGGGTGCAGAACCTGCAGGGCCTGCCCAGCTACTTCATGCAGGGCATCACCGGTGTCGAGGCCACCGGGGACCGCACCGTCGTCGTCACCTCGGCGGCGCCGAACTCGGCCTTCCTGAACATCGCCTCGGCGTCCTACATGGGCGTGGTCAACTCCGACGTCGCGGCCGAGAACGGCGCGACCGCCGACGCCGACGCGGCCAGCAGCGACACCGCCGAGCAGTGGTTCCTGGAGAACTCGGCCGGCTCCGGTCAGTACGTCCTGGACTCCTACTCCGAGGGCTCGGAGATCGTGCTGTCGGCCAACGACTCCTACTGGGGCGAGGAGCCGAACTTCTCCAGCGTCACGATCAAGGAGGTCACCGACGCCTCGGCGCAGCTGCAGCAGCTGCAGCAGGGCGACATCGACCTGGCCATGCAGATCAGCTTCGACTCCCTGGACCAGATCGAGTCCGACTCGTCGCTGACCACCGACGTCGTCCCCTCCTACAACTTCCTGTACCTGGCGCTGTCCCCCGGCGTGGCCGGCGGGGAGGCCCTGCAGGACGTGCGGGTGCGCGACGCCATCCGGATGGGCATCGACTACGACACCGTCATCGACGCCACGCTGGCCGGCAACGGCGAGCGCCAGTCCACCGGCATCCCGAACGGCTTCGAGGGCAGCGAGGACCTGCCGATCCCGGACTTCGACCCGGACGGCGCCCGCGCGCTCCTGGCCGAGGCCGGCTACCCCGACGGGCTGACCCTCGACGCCACGTACCCGACGTTCTCGGCCTACGGGGTCAGCTCCAACACCGAGATGCAGTCGATCCAGCAGAGCCTGGCCGAGGTCGGCGTGACGCTGAACCTGGCGCCGGTGGACTTCTCCACCTGGGGCGAGCAGATCGACAGCACCGGCTACCCGGTGACCGCGATCTACTTCGCGCCCGACCACCCCGACACCGTCCAGTACTTCCAGTACTTCTCGCTGATCGACGGCTCGGTCTGGGCCGGCCGGGCCCGGATGCCGGTCAGTCCGGAGGAGAACGACCTGGTGGCGGCGGCCCTGGCGCAGTCCGGTGACGAGCGGACGGCGACCTACACCGAGCTGGGCCAGCTGATGTACGACGACGCGATCATCCTGCCGATCGTGAACCCGAGCTACATCCTGGCCAGCTCGGCCGACCTCCAGGGCAACAACTACGACATCACCCGCAACCTCGACCTGACCAGGCTCTCCTTCACCGACTGAGTCCGGCCCCGGGGGCGGGTGACCGCCCCCGGGGACCCGATCCCCCACCCAGGAGGCAGCCCGTGCTCCGCTTCACCCTCCGGCGCCTGGCCCTGATCCCCCTGCTGCTCTGGGGCATCGTGACCATCGCGTTCTTCCTGTCCCGCTCGGTCTCCAGCAACCCGCTGGTCACCATCGTGGGCGAGCGCAACCTGGGCAACCCCGACGTCGTGGCCGCGGCCACCCGCCGGTGGGGCCTGGACAAGAGCCTGGCCGAGCAGTACTGGGTGTACCTGACCAACCTGGTCCGTGGTGACCTGGGCACCTCGTTCCGCACCAAGTCCCCGGTGCTGGACGACCTCGGTGCGCGGTTGCCGGCCACCCTGGAGCTGGCGTTCACCGCGCTGGTCATCGCCGTCGTGCTGGGCACCGTGGGCGGGGTGATCGCCGCCCGCACCCAGGGCAGGGTCGCCGACGGCGTCCTGCGGGTCGCCGCGCTGGCCGGTTCGTCGCTGCCAGTGTTCTGGGTCGGGCTGGTCTTCCTGTTCGTCTTCTACGCGACCCTGGGCATCGCGCCCAGCCCGGGCCGGCTCTCCGCCCGGGTCATCCCGCCCCCCGACGTCACCGGCTTCTACACCGTGGACTCGCTGCTGGCCGGGGACTGGCCGCTGTTCACCGACGCGTTCGCGCACCTGCTGATGCCCGCGTTCATCATGAGCCTGGCGCTGCTGGGCACGGTGATCCGGCTGGTGCGCTCCCAGATGCTGGAGGAGCAGGGCGCGGACTACGTCCGGACCGCCCGGGCCAAGGGCATGGCCCGCGGCCAGGTGCTCAACCGGCACGTGCTGAAGAACGCGATCACCCCGGTGGTCACCCTGATCGGCGTCTCGGTCGGGCTCCTGATCATGGGCGCGGTGCTGATCGAGACGATCTTCTCCTGGAACGGCATCGGCACCTACGCCGTCGAGTCCTCCCGGGGGCTGGACTTCCCGGCCATCACCGGCGTCTGTCTGGTCGGTGGCGTGCTCTTCCTGCTCGGCAACCTGCTCACCGACATCGCCTACGCGACCATCGACCCCAGGGTGCGGCTCTCATGACCATCACCGCAGGCCCGCTCGCGGAGGCCGGCCCGTTCGGCGGCACCGCCCTCCCCCAGGCCCCGCTCGACGACGAGAAGCTCCCGTTCCGGGCCCGGCTGCGGCGCTTCGCCCGGCCGCAGATCGTCGTCGGCGCCGTCGTCGTCCTGGTGTGGCTGCTGGTCATCGCCCTCGCCGGCGTGCTGGCCCCGCACGACCCGTTCTCCTCCTCCGGCGGCCGGCTGCTCCCGCCGTCGGGCGAGCACCTCTTCGGCACCGACTCCCTGGGCCGCGACGTGTTCTCGCGGGTGCTGCACGGGGCGCGCCTCTCGCTGCCGATCGCGGTGCTGGCCATCGTGCTGTCGGTGCTGGTGGGCAGCCTGGTGGGCGCGGTCGCGGGCTTCTTCGGCGGCTGGGTCGACGCCGTCCTCATGCGCACGGCCGACATCACCATGGCGTTCCCGTCGATCCTGCTGGCGATGGCCGTCGCGGCCGCCCTCGGGCCGGGTCTGGCCAACGCCTTCCTGGCGATCGTCGCGGTCTGGTGGCCGATCTACGCCCGGCTGGTGCGGGGCCAGATCCTGTCGATCAAGGAGCGCGAGCACGTGCTCGCGGCCCGGGCGATCGGGATGGGCCGGTGGGCGGTCCTGCGCAAGCACGTCCTGCCGCACTCGCTGACCCCGGTGTCGGTCAACGCCACGATGGACCTGGGCTCGATCATCATCCTGGTCGCGTCGCTGAGCTTCCTGGGCCTGGGCGCACTGCCGCCCTCCCCCGAGTGGGGCGCGATGATCACCGACGGCGCGGCGAACTTCTACCAGTGGTGGATCGCGGCCGGACCCGGCATCGCGATGGTCTCGGTGGTGCTCGCGGTCAACTTCCTGGGCGACGGCCTGCGCGACGTGTTCGACGTCAAGAACCGAGGACGCTGAGATGACCACTGCTCCCCTGCTCCAGGTGCGCGACCTGTCGGTCGCCTTCCGCACCGACCGCGGCGACGTCGAGGCCGTCTCCGGTGCCTCCCTGACCGTGCACGCGGGCCAGACCGTCGCCGTGGTGGGTGAGTCCGGGTCGGGCAAGTCCACGCTGACCGCCGCGGTGAACCGGCTGCTGGCCCCCAACGGCCGGGTCACCCAGGGGTCGGTGACCTTCGACGGGGTGGACCTGCTGGCCCGGTCCGAGCGCCAGATGAACGGCGTCCGGGGCAAGCAGATCGGCCTGGTGCCGCAGGACCCGATGTCGAACCTGAACCCGCTGCGCTCGGTGGGGTCGCAGATCGCCGAGGTGTTCACCGTCCACCGCGAGGCCCGCGGCCGGGAGGCGAAGAAGAAGGCGGTCGAGCTGCTGGAGCGGGTCGGCATCGCCGACGCCGGACGGCGCTACGCGCAGTACCCGCACGAGTTCTCCGGCGGCATGCGCCAGCGGGTGCTCATCGCGATGGGCCTGGCCCTGCGTCCCCAGCTCCTCATCGCCGACGAGCCCACGTCCGCCCTGGACGTGACGGTGCAGAAGACCGTGCTGGACCAGCTGGCCGAGCTCACCGAGACGATGGGCACCGCCGTCCTGCTGGTCACCCACGACCTCGCGCTGGCCGCCGAACGGGCCGACCACGTGGTCGTCATGCGCAAGGGCGCGGTCGTGGAGGAGGGCCCGGCGCAGACCGTGCTCACCTCGCCCACCGCCGAGTACACCCGGCTGCTGATCTCGGCCGCGCCCAGCCTGGCGACCTCCTCGATGGTCACCCCGCCGGAGGGCACCGCCGAGCCGATCATCGAGGTCACCGGCCTGCGCAAGGAGTACCCGGTGCGCACCGGCGCCCTGGGCCGGCGCACCCCGTTCACCGCCGTCGACGACGTCTCCTTCACCATCCCCCGCGGGACGACGGTCGGGATCGTCGGGGAGAGCGGCTCGGGCAAGTCGACCGTGGCCAAGATGGTGCTCAAGCTGGCGGAGCCCACCGCCGGCGAGCTGGCCTTCGAGGGCACGTCGGTCACCGGCATCGGGGGCCGGGAGCTCTTCGCGTTCCGCCGACGGGTGCAGCCGGTCTTCCAGAACCCCTACGCCGCCCTGGACTCCCGGTACACGGTGGGCGACGCGATCCGGGAGCCCCTGGACGTGCACGGGGTCGGCACCCCGGCGGAGCGGCGGGCGAAGGTGGCCGAGCTGCTGTCCCAGGTCGCGCTGGACCCCGAGCTGGCCCGCCGGTACCCGCACGAGCTCTCCGGTGGGCAGCGCCAGCGGGTCGCCATCGCCCGGGCCCTGGCCCTGGACCCCGACGTCGTGGTCCTGGACGAGGCGGTGTCGGCGCTGGACGTGCTGGTGCAGGCCCAGATCCTCGAGCTGCTGGTGTCCCTGCAGCGGCGGCTGGGGCTCAGCTACCTGTTCATCAGCCACGACCTGGCCGTCGTCCGGATGATCTGCCACGTCGTGCACGTGATGCGGGCCGGGTCGATCGTGGAGAGCGGCAGCCCCGCCGAGCTCTTCCACCACCCGACCCACGCGTACACCCGCGCCCTGCTCGACGCGATCCCGGTCGGGGAGGCGGGCTCCCCGTCGGTCGTCCCGGCGGGGTGAGCCGGGAGGAGTGAGGGCCGGTCCGGACAGCCGCCTCGCGGCGAGTGGTCGCTCGTGGCGACGGGGGTGAGGCCCGGGGGCATGCACCGGACCGGCCTGCTCCAGACAAGCACGTCCGCCGGGTCGGTGTTCCCCCCAGGGGGGGCCTCAGCGGTGTGCGTCCAGCCACGCCACGACGTCGTCGAGCACCCGGTCCTGCTCGGGCTCGTTGTGCGGCTCGTGGAACAGCCCGTCGTAGACGGTGTGCGTGACGTCGGTCGACCCGGCGCGGTCCACGACGAGCTCGCTGGCTGCAGGCGGCACCAGCCGGTCGGCGCTGCCGTGCAGCACCAGCAGCGGGATCGTCAGGGAACGCAACCGGTCGGGCATCGCGGCGGTGGCCGCGACCATCTCGGCACCGGTGCGCGCCCGGACCTTGCCCATCCGGTTCAGCGGGTCGGCCTGGTACGCGGCGACGACGGCGGGGTCGCGGCTGACCGCGGTCGCGTCCAGGGTCAGTACGCCGAGGTCTGGCAGCAGCCGCGACAGCACCGGGGCGACCGCCCGCTGCACGCCGCTGGCGGTGGAGAGGTCCAGCGCGGGGGCGGAGAGCACGGCGCCGCGGACGGCGACCGAGGGCCGACCGGTGAGGTACTGCGCGGCGACGAGCCCGCCCATGCTGTGCCCGTAGACGAACAGCGGGACGCCGGGGTGCGCCTCGACCGCCCGCCGGACGACCTCGTCGACCCCGGCCACCGTGGCGGCCATCGAGCCGATGTTCCCCCGGCTCCCGGGCGAGCGGCCGTGCCCCGGGTGGTCGGGGGCGGAGGTGGCGTAGCCGGCCCGGGCCAGGCGCTCGGCGACGTGGGCGTACCGGCCGCCGTGCTCGTGCAGCCCGTGCACCAGCACGACCACCCCGGTCACCTCTGCCTCCGGCGTCCAGGACTGCCAGAACTGCCCGGTCGAGAGGTGTCCCTCCGTGTGCGTGGTCACGCGCGGAGGCTACGGCGATCCCGCTCTCGAGGTCCGTCTACGGCTGTCTAGCGACCACGCGCAGAGAGTCGTAGAGGGACCCATGGAGAGGGCCTCTGCCACCATGACCGGCGTGTCGTCCGTCGTGAGGTTCGCGCTCCGTGTCGTCGTCCTGGCCGGGATCATCTACGTGGTCACCCAGCTGGTCACCGGCATCACCGTCGTCGGCAACCCCGACGGCACGTTCGGGGAGACCGGGACCTTCCTCTGGGTCGCCCTGCTCTTCGCGGTGGTCAACTCCATCGTCGGCCCGGTGGTGCGGCTGCTCAGCCTGCCGTTCGTGGTGCTCACGCTGGGGCTGTTCCTGCTGGTCGTGAACGCGGCCATGCTCGGCATCACCGCGGCGGTGTCCGACCGGCTGCAGGTCGACGGCTTCTGGACGGCGATCGTGGGCGGCTTCCTCATCGCCCTCTTCAGCTGGATCGCGGAGCTGATCCTGCCGCTCAAGGTGAAGGCCTGACGCGCCTGGTGACGGCCGCCACGCGCTCGCACTAGCGTCGGGGCCATGCCCCACCCCGCACCGTCCGCCGGCCCCAGCGACCGCGGGACGAGCGGACCGCCCGGCGCCGCCCGCCCGGCGGACCTCGCCGCGCTGGAGGCGGCCCGCGCGGAGAAGGAGCAGATCCTCGACCGGGCCGCGGTGCTGGCCGCCAGCGAGGTCGGGCCGCTGCCCGCCGGGCTGACCGTGGCCGACGTCCCGGCCCTGGTGCACCGCTACTACCGGGGTGAGCCGGCCGCCGAGGTGGTCGGGCACGACCCCGCCGAGCTCGTCGCGCTCGCCCTGGACCACCTGCGGTTGGCCGAGGTGCGCCCGCAGGGGTCGGCCACCGTCGCCCTGGACCGCCCGGCCGACGGGCCCGCGGTGCTCCGGGTGGTCACCGACGACATGCCGTACCTGGTCGACTCGGTCACCGCCGAGGTGGTCCGGCAGAAGGTCGGCCTCGAGCACGTGGTGCACCCGGTGGTCGTCGTCCGCCGCGACGTGACCGGGGGGCTGCTCGCCTTCTGCGACAGCGGCGACGTCGCCAGCTGCGGCACCGACGCCCTCGCCGAGTCCTGGATGGCCGTGGTGCTGGCCGGCTCGGTGGACGACGAGGCGGCCGAGGACCTGGTCGCCGGCCTGCGCACCGTGCTCGCCGACGTGCGCGGGGTGCACGAGGACACCGGCAAGCTGCGCGACCGCGCCCTGGACCTCGCCCACTTCCTCGAGGAGGACGGCGACGACGACGCCCGCGAGGCCGCCGCGCTGCTCCGCTGGATGACCGACGGCAACTTCGTCTTCCTCGGTGCCCGCGACGTCGACCTCGTCACCGGCGGGGACGGCGCCCTCGCGACGGCCGCCGTCCCCGGCTCGGGCCTGGGCGTGCTGCGCAGCGACACCGACATGTCCACCCCCGTCGTCCCGGTGGCCGCCGCGGCCCGTGACGCGGTGGGCCGGCGGGTGGTCGTCACCAAGGCCGACGTCCGCTCCACCGTGCACCGGCCGGCCTGGCTGGACGTCGTCGCCGTCACCCTGCCCGGCCCGCAGGGCACCAGCGGTCGGCAGCACCGGGTGGTCGGGCTCTTCCCCACCGGTGCCTACACCGCGAGCGTCACCGAGGTGCCGCTGGTCCGGCAGACCGCCGCCGCGGTGCTGGCCCGCTCCGGGGTGGAGGCCGACAGCCACACCGGCAAGGAGCTGCTCGACGTCCTGGAGACCTACCCGCGCGACGAGCTGCTGCAGGTCGACGTGGACCAGCTGCTGCCCGTCGCGCTGGCCGTGCTGCACCTGCGCGAGCGCCGGCAGACCCGGCTCTTCCTGCGCCGCGACCCGCTCGGGCGGTTCTTCTCCGCGCTGGTCTACCTGCCGCGCGACCGGTACACGACGGAGGTGCGGCTGGCGATGCAGAAGCTGCTGCTGGAGCACCTGGGCGGTACGAGCGTCGAGTACACCGCCCGCTCCACGGAGTCGGTGCTCACCCGGCTGCACTTCGTCGTCCGGGTGCCGGTGGGCAAGCGCGGGGCGACCGGGCTGCCGTCGGTGGACGCCGGGGAGCTCGAGCGGGCCCTGGCCGCGGTCGCCCGCAGCTGGACCGACGACCTGGCCGACGTGCTGGTCGCCGAGCACGGCGCCGACGCCGAACGCCGGCTGGCCCAGGTCGCCGATGCCTTCCCGGCCGCCTACCAGGAGGACTTCCCGGCCTCCACGGCCGTCGCCGACCTCGACCGGCTGGACTCCCTCGCCGCGGGTGAGCTGTCGCTGCGGCTGTGGACCCCCCGCGACGCGGCGCCCGGCGAGCGCCGGCTGACCGTCTTCCGGGTCGGGGAGAGGCTGCTGCTGTCCGACGTGCTGCCGGTGCTGCAGCACCTGGGCGTCAGCGTGGTCGACGAGCGCCCCTACGAGATCGACCGGATCGGGGCCCCGCTGGCCTGGGTCTACGACTTCGGCCTCAGCACCCCCACCGGCCCGCTGCCCGCGCTGGACTCCCTCCCCCGCCGGTTCACCGACGCGGTGTCCGCGGTCTGGCGCGGGGACGCCGAGGACGACGGGCTGGGCGCGCTGGTGCTGGTCGCCGGGCTGACCTGGCAGCAGGTCGCCGTCGTCCGGGCGTACGTGCAGTGGCTGCGCCAGGGCGGGCTGCCGTTCGGCTCCCGCTACGTGGAGACGGCGCTGGCCGCGCACCCCGACGTGGTGTCCGGGGTGGTCGACCTGTTCGCGCTGCGCTTCGACCCCGACCACACCGGCGACCGGGCCGCCGACGAACGGGCGCTGGTCGAGCGGCTGACCGCGCGGATCGGCGAGGTCGAGTCCCTCGACGCCGACCGGGTGCTCACCTCGCTGGTCGCCGCCGTCCGGGCCACGACGCGGACCACGGCCTACGTCGACGGGGCGTTCACCGACGGCACCCCGCTGGCGGTCAAGCTCGACCCGCACGCCGTCCCGGACCTGCCCGAGCCGCGTCCGGCCCGCGAGGTGTGGGTGTCCAGCCCGCGGGTGCTGGGCGTCCACCTGCGCTTCGGCGCGGTGGCCCGCGGCGGGCTGCGGTGGTCCGACCGCCGGGAGGACCTGCGCACCGAGGTGCTCGGCCTGGTCAAGGCGCAGACGGTGAAGAACACCGTGATCGTGCCGACCGGCGCCAAGGGCGGCTTCGTCGTCCTGCGGCCCCCGGCCGACGGCTCCCGCGAGGCCGTGCTGACCGAGGGCCAGGCCTGCTACCGGCTCTTCATCGGCGCGCTGCTCACCCTCACCGACGACTTGGTGGACGGCGCCGTGGTGCACCCGGACCGGGTGGTGCGGCACGACGCCGAGGACACCTACCTGGTGGTCGCGGCCGACAAGGGGACGGCGACGTTCTCCGACCTGGCCAACTCGATCAGCCTGGAGCGCGGCTTCTGGCTGGGCGACGCGTTCGCCTCGGGCGGCTCGGTCGGCTACGACCACAAGGCGATGGGCATCACCGCCCGCGGCGCCTGGGAGTCCGTGGCCCGGCACTTCCGCGAGCTCGGCATCGACGTGCAGAGCCAGGAGGTCACCGTCGTGGGCGTCGGCGACATGAGCGGTGACGTCTTCGGCAACGGCATGCTGCTCAGCGAGCAGCTGCGGCTGGTGGCCGCCTTCGACCACCGGCACGTGTTCGTCGACCCCACCCCGGACGCCGCGACGTCCTTCGCGGAGCGGAAGCGGCTCTTCGAGCTGCCCCGCTCGTCGTGGGCGGACTACGAGCGCTCGCTGATCAGCGCCGGGGGCGGCATCTGGCCGCGGACGGCGAAGTCCGTGCCGGTCAGCGAGCCGATGCGCGAGGCGCTGGGCCTCGACGCCGAGGTGGAGCACCTGACCCCCGCCGAGCTGGTGCGCGCGGTGCTGCTGGCCCCGGTGGACCTGCTGTTCAACGGCGGCATCGGCACCTACGTCAAGGCCGAGACCGAGAGCCACCTCGACGTCGGGGACAAGGCCAACGACGCGGTGCGGGTGGACGGCCGGGAGCTGCGGGTCCGGGTGGTGGGCGAGGGCGGCAACCTGGGCCTGACCCAGCGCGGACGGGTGGAGTACGCGCTGTCCGGCGGCCGGGTGAACACCGACGCGATCGACAACTCCGCCGGCGTGGACACCTCCGACCACGAGGTCAACATCAAGATCGCGCTCAACCGCGTGGTGGACGACGGCCGGCTCGACCCCGCGGGCCGCGCCGCGCTGCTCGCCTCGATGACCGACGAGGTCGCCGCGCAGGTGCTCACCGACAACCACGACCAGAACTCCACCCTGGCCGGTGAGTCCAGCGCCGCGCGCAGCCTGCTCGACGCGCACAGCCGGTTCCTCCGCGCGCTGGAGCGCTCGGGCCGGCTGGACCGGGCGGTCGAGGCGCTGCCCGACGAGCGGGCCCTGAGCGAACGACGGCGGGACGGCGCGGCCCTCACCTCACCGGAGCTCTCGGTGCTGCTGGCCTACGCCAAGCTCGAGGTGGACGACGCAGTGCTGCACTCCACGCTGCCCGACGACCCCGCGTTGGCCGACCTGCTCACCGACTACGTGCCGGGCGAGCTGCAGCGTCGCTTCCCCGAGGCCGTCGCCGCGCACCCGCTGCGCCGGGAGATCACCGCGACCGCGCTGACGAACCGGGCGGTCAACACCGCCGGGGTGACCGGGCTGTTCCGGCTGGCCGAGGAGACCGGTGCCCCGCTGGTCGCCGTCGTCCGCGCGCACACCGTGGCCCGCCGGGTGTTCGGTGTCGACCGGCTGTGGGACGCCGCCCGCGCCCTGGACAACCGGGTGCCGGCCGCCACCCAGGTGCAGCTGCGCACCGAGGCCACCCGGCTGGCCGAGCGGGCCAGCCGCTGGCTGCTGCGGGTGCCCGAGCTCGCCGCCGAGCCCGCGCCCTCGATCGGCACCGTCACCGCCCGGTTCACCGACGCCGTGGCCGCGGTGGCCCGGGACCTGCCGGAGTGGCTGCTGGGCGCCGACGCCGGCGCCTACGCCGACCGGGCCGCCGAGCTGCGGTCGGCCGGGGTGCCCCCGGAGTTGGCCGCCGAGGTCGCCGCGGCCGGGCTGCTGCCCGCCGCGCTGGACCTCGCGGTCGTCGCCGAGGACACCGGGGCTCCGATCGCGCTGGCCGGGCGGGTCTGGCAGTGCCTGGCCGAGCGGCTGGACCTGGTCCCGCTGCGCGAGCTGGTGACCGCGCTCCCCCGCGACCGGCGCTGGCCGGCGATGGCCCGGGCCTCGCTGCGCGACGACCTCACCGCCGAGCAGACCGCGCTCACCGCGGAGGTGCTGCGGACCCGGTCGGCCGACGACGACGGCGCGGACGTGCTGGTGGCCCGGTGGGTGGACCGCTGGGACACCGGTCAGCGCCGGGCGGCCACCCAGCTGGCCGAGCTGGCCGCCGGGGACGCGCACGAGCTGGCCGAGCTCGTCGTCGCCGTCCGGACCCTGCGGGGGCTGCGGCGCGGCTGAGGGGTCAGGGGGTGACGAACTCGCTGTCCAGCTTCGCCAGCAGGGTGGGTCCGTCCCAGGTGGGCGGCGGCATCAGCCGGCGGACGGTGAGCAGCGGGGTGGTCGGGTCGGTGTCGTCGGACAGCTGCCAGGCCGCCCGGAACCCGGCTGCGGCCACCTGGGCCGCGGCCTCGGCGTTCCATGCGCCGTACGGGTAGGCCATCAGGTCGACCGGGTGGCCCAGGATCGTCTCCAGCGTCGCCTTGGGCTCGGCCAGCTCGACGGCCCACTGGTCCGGTGGGAGCTGGTCGAGCCGCTGGTGGTCCCAGGTGTGCCCGCCGACCGTCATCCCGGCGGCCTCCAGGTCGCGCAGCTGGTCGGCCGACATCCACCCGGGCTTGTCCAGCACGACCGTCATCGGGAAGAACACCGCCGGGAACCCCAGGGCCTGCAGCGCGGGCAGGGCCACCGAGTGGTGGGTCTCGGACCCGTCGTCGAAGGAGAGCAGCACCGGCTTCTCCGGCAGTGGCGTGCCGAACTCGAGGTGGTCGACCACGGCCTGCGCGGTGACCGGCGTGCGGCCGCCGTCCCGCAGTGCCTGCAGCTGCGCGGTGAGCACCGCCGGTGGGGTGGTGATCGAGCGGGCGTACTCGCCGTCCTCGGCGGTGTGCTCCCGGATCTGGTGGAAGCACAGCGCCGCGACCGTCGACCGGGCCAACACCTCGGCCGCGGTGCCCGGGGTGGGCGGCGGGGTGGTGGGCGCCGGAGTGGTGGGCGCCGCGCTGCCCGCGTTCGACGCCGTGGTCGACGCCGTGGTCGCCGATGCGGACGACGGGCTCGCGGCGCGTCCGCACCCGGCCAGCACGGCGGCCCCGCCCAGGGCGAGGAACTGTCGGCGGCGCACCGGGCCGGTCAGCGCTGGGGCCGGGCGAGCCGGGTGAGGGCGAGGACCCCCAGCACCGCGACCACGACGGCGACGACCCCGGCCAGCATCAGCAGCACGCCGCCCACCGCGGTGGTGCCGACATTGCCGCGGGTGACCAGGGCCTGCAGGAACGTGAGGAGCTGGCCGACCCCGCGGTCGGCGACCAGGCCCGCCCCGAGGACCAGGAGACCGGTGCCGAGCGCGGGCCGGGGTCGGGTCAGGAGCGCGCCGGCCACCAGCAGCGCCACGCCGGCCAGGAGCGCCAGGCCGGCGGCCAGGAACTGGCTGTCACCCTCTCCGAACCCCTGCGAGAGCGGGCTGTAGGTGACCTCCCCGGGGAAGGAGAAGGTCGGCAGGAACGACCCCAGCAGCCCGAGGACGCCCGCGACCAGCCCGAGCACCAGCAGCGGCACCTGCAGCGGCGACCCCGGCCTGGTGGGCGGCGGCCCCCAGGCAGGCTGCCCCCACGGCTGCTGCGGCTGACCCCACGGCTGCTGTCCCGGCCCGTACGACGGTTGGCTCACGCGGCACATCCTGGCCCACGGACCGCCGGCCCGGGCTCAGGCGCGGACGGTGCGGCCCAGCGTGACCAGGCAGAGGACGGCGGTGGCTCCTGCCGAGAGCGCGGCCAGCACCAGGAACACCCCGCCGATCGCAGTGCCCGTGCCGCCGTCGACCAGCGACTGGGCGAACGCCAGGAGCTGGCCGCCGCCGCGGTCCACGAAGACCCCGGCGCCCAGCATCAGCAGACCGGCCCCGACGGCCGTGCGGGACCGGACGAGCAGGGCGCCGGTGAGCAGCGCGGCGACGCCGACGAACAGCACCAGGCCGGTGGCCTGGAACGTCGTCTGGTCGTTGAAGTCCTGGTAGAGCGGGGCGAACGAGCCCAGGCCGTCGGAGTAGCGGTAGGTCGGGAGGACCGTCCCGAGCAGCCCGAACGCGGCGGTCACCAGGCCCAGCACCAGCAGGGGCACGGCGCTGGGACGGCGCGGCGGCGGGCCCCAGGGCTGCGCACCCCACGGCTGCTGACCCCACGGCTGCTGCTCCATCTCCTGATCCTGGTCCCTGGTGCAGCTCGCTGCTCGCGCGGGCCGGGGTCAGGTGAGCCGCAGCACCCGTGCGTCCCAGGGCCCGAGGACGGCGTCGTCGTGGTCGGGGAGGTGCTCCCGGTTGCCCAGCACCAGCTCGGCGCCGACGGCCTCGGGCAGGAGCTCGGCGAGCTCGTACGGGGTGCCCGACACGTTGCAGACCACCAGCAGGGTCTCGCCGTCCAGGCTGCGGGTGTAGGCGTACACGTCCTCGTGGTCGGGCAGCAGCATCCTGAAGTCGCCCAGCTGCACGGTGCGCGAGGTGTGCCGCAGCGCGATGAGCGCGCGGTGGTGGGCCAGCACCGAGTGCGGGTCGTCGCGCTGGGCGGCGGCGTTCCACTCGACGTGGTCGGGGTTGACCGCGATCCACGGGGTCCCGGTGGTGAAGCCGGCGTGCTCGGTGTCGTCCCACTGCACCGGGGTGCGGGCGTTGTCCCGGCTGGCCGGCCGCAGGGTGGCCAGCACGTCGTCGGGGTCGGCGCCGGCTGCGGTGGCCTCGGCGAAGTGGTTCAGCGTCTCGATGTCCCGGAAGTCCCGGATGCTCCCCCACGTCGAGTTCGCCATCCCCAGCTCCTCGCCCTGGTAGACGTACGGCGTCCCGCGGTGCCCGTGCAGCAGCGTGGCCAGGCAGGTCGCTGCGTCCCGGCGGTGGGCCGGGGAGTCGTCGCCGAACCGGCTGACGGCACGGGGCTGGTCGTGGTTGTCCCAGTAGAGGGAGTTCCAGCCGACGTCGGCCAGCCCGGCCTGCCAGCGGCCGAACGAGGCCTTGAGGTCGGTGAGCCGCAGCGGCCGGGCGTGCCACTTGTCGCCGTCGTGGTCCAGCCCGACGTGCTCGAACTGGAAGACCATGTCCAGCTCGGCACGGGCCGGGTCGGTGACCAGCCGGGCCTGCTCGACGGTCACGCCGGGCATCTCCCCGACGGTGATCAGGTCGGCGTCCCGGCCGGCGAACACCTCGCGGTGCATCTCGGCGAGGAACTCGTGCAGCCGCGGCCCGAAGAGAAACCCGTCGGCGCCGTCGCGCAGGGCGCCGTCCGGGCCGACGTCCTTGCTGATCATGTTGATGACGTCCATCCGGAAGCCGTCGACCCCGCGGTCCAGCCACCAGCGCATCATCTCGTGCACCGCCGCCCTGACCTCGGGGTTCTCCCAGTTCAGGTCGGGCTGCTTGCGGCTGAACAGGTGCAGGTACCACTGGTCGGTGGTGGGGTCGTGCTCCCAGGTGGGACCGGAGAAGTAGGACTCCCAGTCGGTCGGCTCGGGCCCGGCCGGCCCCTCCCGGGTGTCGCGCCACCAGTACCAGTCGCGCTTGGGGCTCACCGTGCTGGAGCGGGACTCCACGAACCACGGGTGCTCGTCGCTGGTGTGGTTGACCACCAGGTCCATCACGATCTTGATGCCCCGGGCGTGCGCGTCGGCCAGCAGCCCGTCGATGTCCGCCAGGGTGCCGAACGCGGGGTCGATGTCGCGGTAGTCGCTGATGTCGTAGCCGTTGTCGTCCTGCGGCGAGCGGTACACCGGGGACAACCAGAGGACGTCGACGCCCAGGTCGGCGAGGTGGTCCAGCTTCGAGCGCACCCCGGGCAGGTCCCCGATGCCGTCGCCGTCGGAGTCGGCGAACGAGCGGGGGTAGACCTGGTAGACGACAGCGGAGGTCCACCAGGCCGGGTTCGGTGAGGTCACCGGGACATCCTCGGGGAACCCCGGGCGCCGCGACACCCGGCATCGGTGGTGCACGACCGGATCGGCCACACTCGATCTTGCGGAACTCTTGAGGTTCGTAGGGCGGTGGGCTTGCGGAACCGTCGGCAGAGTCGCTCCTGACACCGACGAGCACCGGGATCCACCCGGCGCCCTGCACCAGGAGGACCCACGACCATGGCCACCACCCGCCGCTCGACCGCCCGGGGCACCGTCCGCAAGCTGCTGGTCTCCGCCGGGGTGGTCGGCGCCGCCGCCGCCGTGGCGGGCATGGGCACCTTCGGCACGTTCACCAGCAGCACGAGCGCCAGCGAGACGGTCAACTCCGGCACCGTGGCCATCGCGCTGGGGACGGCGAACTCCGCGGCGAACCGGCTCTCGGTCACCGCCGCCAACATCGTCCCCGGAGACACGATCTCCCGGGCGGTGACGCTGACCAACAACGGCGACCAGGCGCTGGCCTCGATCGCGCTCACCACGACCGCGACGACCTCCAGCATCCTGGACACCGACGTCACGAACGGCCTGCAGCTGGCGGTGCGTTCCTGCTCGGTCCCCTACACCGAGGGCGGCACCGCCCCCGCCTACACCTACACCTGCGCCGGGACCGAGAGCACCCTGGTGGCCTCCCGCGCCGTCGTGGGCAGTGCGGTCCCGCTGACCGCTCCCCGCGCACTGGCCGCCGGCGCCACGGACAACCTGCTCGTGGTGATGACCCTGCCCCAGGCCGCGGACAACACGTTCCAGGGCAAGTCCTCCACGCTCCAGCTGGCCTTCACCGGGACCCAGCGCGCCGGCACCAACCGCTGACCCCCGGCGGACGGCGGTACCGACCGCCGTCCGCCCCGCCCCTGCCGCACCCACCCGAGAGGAGCCCCGATGACCGCCGTCCTGCCCGCTCCGGCCCTGCTGCCGCAGCCCGTCCCGACGTCCACCGGGCTCCCGGCCGGGGCGCCGCTCCTCCCGCGGGTGGCCCGCGCGGCCGGCCGCGGTCTGGCCGACCTGGTCGTGCTCGTCGCGGTCTTGGCGTTCTGCTTCCTCGCCGCCGGCCCGCACCTGCTGGGCTACCGCACGGTGACGATGCTGACCGCGAGCATGGCCCCGGGCATCGAGCCCGGCGACGTCGTCGTCGCACTGCCCATCCCGGTCGCCGAGGTGGAGCCCGGGATGGTGATCACCTACGCGATCCCGATCGGCGACCGCCGGGTGGTCAGCCACCGGGTCGTCAGCGTCGACCGCGCGGTGGACGGGACCACGACGATCCAGACCCAGGGCGACGCGAACGACGGCCTGGACCCCTGGCAGGCCACCCTCGACGGCGACACCGCCTGGCAGGTCCGTGCGGTCGTGCCGCACCTGGGCTCGGCCATCGCGCTGCTGCGCTCGCCGGTGCTCACCCAGACGCTGGTGTGGGTCGTCCCGGCGGTGCTGGTCGGCTGGGCGTTGCTCGGCATCTGGCGGCCCGCCGACGAGGAGCCCACCGACGACGCCGAGGGCGACGACGGCGAGCGGGTGCCCGCGTGATCGGCTGGGCGGGGCGTGGGCTGTTGTCCGCGTTGCTCTGTGCCGCCGTCGTGGTGGGCACCGGGGGCACCGCCAGCGCGGCGTTCACCGACGCCGAGACCGGGAGCACCACGGTCGGCACCGCGACGGTCGCCGGCGTCACGAACCAGAAGGGCACGACCAACGGCTGCCCGGCGACCGGTAGCACGGTCTCCCTCACCTGGACCGCCAGCACGACGGCCCGGGTGACCTCCTACCGGTTGGTCGACAACGGCACCACGCGGGCCACGATCACCGGACGGACCAGCACCTCGGGGAGCTACACCGCCCCCAAGACCGGCGGCAGCCACTCGGTGGCGATCGTCGCCGTCACCGACTACGGCTGGACGGCCTCGGTCACCGTGGGGTCCTTCACCTGCTGAGCAGGGGTCAGCCGACGAGTCGGTAACCCACGCCCCGCACGGTGCGGATGCTGGGCTCGACCAGGCCGGCACCGCTGAGCTTGCGGCGCAGGTTGGACATGTGCGCCTCCACGAGGCGCAGGCTGCCCTCCCAGTCGCTCTGCCAGACCTCGCGCAGCAGCGTCTCGCGCTGCAGCACCTTGCCCGGCCGGGTGACCAGGGCCATCAGCAGGTCGAACTCGGTGCGGGTCAGCGCGACCTCGCTGCCGGCCACCCACACCTCGCGGGTGTCCTCGTCCAGGGCGAGGTCGGCCAGCACGATGGGCCCGCGCTCGGGGACGGGTGCGTGCACGGCGTCGACCCGGCTCCCCGCGGCCACCGCCGGCGCACCGGCCAGCGCCCCGGCCACCGTCGCCGGACGGCGCAGGAACGCCTGCACCCGGGCGACCAGCTCGCGGGGCGAGAACGGCTTGGTCATGTACCCGTCGGCACCCACGGCGAGCCCGACCAGGAGGTCCACCTCCTCGACCCGGGCGGTGAGCATGAGCACCCAGCAGGGGTGCTCGGCGCGGATCCGGCGGCACAGCTCGACGCCGTCGACGTCGGGCAGGCCCAGGTCCAGGACGACGACGTCGGGCAGCGACTCGGCCAGCGCGGCCAGGGCCTCCCGCCCGGTGCCGACGGCCCGCACGTGCAGCCCGGCCCGCTCCAGGACGGTGACCAGCAGGTCGCGGATCTCGGTGGTGTCCTCCACGACCAGGACCGAGCCGGCGGTCACCGGCGGGTCCCGGCGGTGGCGGGTGTCCCGACGACGGGCAGCACGACGGTGAACGTCGTCCCCCGACCGGGCTCGCTCTGCAGGTCCATGGTGCCTCCGTGTGCGGTGGTGATGGCCTGGGTGATGGTCAGCCCGAGTCCCACGCCGGACACGGCGTGCCGGCGGGCCGTGGAGGCCCGGAAGAAGCGGGTGAACAGGGCGCCCTGCTCGTCGGCGGGCACCCCGATGCCGGTGTCGGCGACGGTCAGCGCGGCGACCGGGCCGTCGGCCCGGCGGTAGGTGTCCAGGGCGATGCGGACCCGCCCGCCACGGGGGGTGAACTTGACCGCGTTGGAGAGCAGGTTGTCGCAGACCTGGCCGAGCCGGTCGGCGTCGCCGGTGATGACCAGCCCGGGCAGCACGTCGGTCTCGAGGGTCACCCCGGCGGCGGTGGCGGCGACCCGGGAGGTGTCGACGGCGGCGCGCACGACGGCACTCAGGTCGACCTCGGCCGAGCGCAGGGTGAACCGGCCGGCCTCGACCTGGGCGGTGAAGAGCAGGTCTCCGACCAGCCGCAGCAGGCGGTGGGCGTTGCGGTCCACGGTGGCCAGGTACTGCCGCTGCTCGTCGGTGAGCACCTCGTCGGGGTCGTCCAGGACGAGCTCCAGGTAGCCCAGGATCGAGCTCAGCGGGGTGCGCAGCTCGTGGGAGATCAGGCTGGTGAACTCATCGCGCAACCGGTCCGCCGCGCGGGCCGCGGTCATGTCGGTGGCCACCAGGGTGTAGCCGGCCAGTGCTCCGCTGCCGTCCCGGCGGGGGGTGACGGCCACTTCGACGGTCAGCTCGCTGCCGTCCTCGCGCACCCAGGTCCAGTCGCGGACCTCGCTGCCGTGCGTGGCGGCCCCGGCGACGAGGGCGTCGAAGGAGGACAGGTGGGCCCCGTCGGGGTGGGCCGTCCGGGCGGCCTCCAGCTCGGCGGGCAGGTGCAGCGAGGTGACGGACCGCCGGCGGACGACGTCACCGCGCTGGGCCCCGAGCATCTTCTCCGCGCCCGGGTTCCACACCCGGACCACGCCGGCGAGGTCGCAGGACACGATCGCCTGCTCGGTGACCGCGTCGATGACGCTGCCCAGCGTCTCGTTGGCCCCGGCCAGCCGGCGGGACAGCAGCTCCAGCTCGGCCGCCCGCATCTCGACCTGTGCCAGCAGGTCGGTCTGCTGATCCTGCAGCTCGCCGACCGTCTCCAGCCTGTCGCTGAGCCGGCGGTAGAGCTCGTTGACCGTCAGCGCAGCGACCCCCAGCGCAGCGGGGGTGAACACCGCCCGGACGAGGTCCGGCACGGTGGTGACCATCCCGCCCAGCCACTGGGGCACGACGAGCACCGCGGCCGTGGCCAGCACCGCGACTGCCACGCCGCGCCGGCGTCGGTCGACGGCCAGCGCGATCACCGGCGGGATGACCAGGGCGGTGAACAGGGACGCGCCACCGCCGGTGGTCGCCCGCAGCGGGCCCACGGCGGCCAGCTCGATCAGTGGCACCAGAGCCGCCACACCCGGGGGCAGCGTGCGGGTGGAGGCGACGCCCGTCAGCACGAGGGCAGCGGCCACCAGTGCCGCGGACAGCAGCACCAACCGCGGGTCCGTGGCGTCGGCGGCCGGCGTGGCCAGCACGAGGAGGGCGCAGGCGTACAACACCGGGAAGGGCAGGTTGCGCAGGGCGACCGAGCGGTGCTCGTTCTCCCAGCGGGCCCACGGGCCGGCACCGGGTTCGACCGGGGTCACCGTCGCGGCGCTCACCGCGGGTCCCCGGTGAGCTCGCGGATCCGGTCGGCCAGCTCGCTGACCCGGAAGGGCTTGAGCAGGTAGGTGTCGGCGCCCGCGGCCAGTCCGCGTTCGACGTCGGCGGGTGAGGCGCCGGCCGACAGGAGCAGCACGGGGACGGCGGCGGTACGGGTGTCGGCGCGCAGGGCGGTGCACACCTGCAGGCCGTCCAGTCCGGGCATGCCCACGTCGAGCACGACCAGGTCCGGCAGGTCACGACCGGCTGCGGCCAGGGCCGCTGTCCCGTCGGGGAGGGAGTCCATGACCTGGGCCCCCGCCCGGCGCACCGCGATCTCCACCAGGGCCCGGATGTCGCTCTCGTCGTCGGCGATGAGCACCCGGGGGCTCACGCCGCGCCGTTCCTGCCCGGCAGCAGCCGGCTGAGCAGGTCCCGGACGTCGGAGCCGGTGAACGGCTTGGGCAGCGGGGTGGTCGCGGCCGGGTAGTCCTGGCTGTCGACGACCGAGCAGACCGCGACGGGGGTGTGCGGCCAGCGGTCGGCCAGGGCCCGGCTCAGCCCCCACCCGTCGAGGCCGGGCAGCAGCAGGTCCACGACCACGAGGTCGGGGACGGGCTCGACGGGCAGCTGGAGGGCGCGCTCGGCGCTGTCCACCCGCTGGGTGGTGCAGCCGGCCCGGCGCAGGTGGGTGCACAGCAGCTCGCCCTGGTCGGCCTCGTCGTCGACCACCAGCACGTGCACCGGTGGGAGGGGCAGGGGTGCGGTGGTCACCCTCTCGACAACGACACCCGGGCACCCCGGGAGGAGGAGGACCCACCGGCGTTCACCCGAACGGGTGACCGGCGCCCCCCGGGGGGCTCAGTGGGCGAACGGGGTCAGGTCGGGACGACGCAGCCCGTGCCCGGTGGCCTGCTCGAAGGCGTGGCCGACCTCGAGCACCCGCCGGTCGGCGCGCGGTGCGGCGATCACCTGGAGCCCGACGGGCAGGCCGTCGGGGGTGAACCCGCCCGGGACGCTCAGCGCCGGGCAGCCGGTGGCGCTGATCAGCGTGCAGGAGCGCATCCAGCCCAGGTAGTCCTCGAACTCCACGCCGGCGACCGACGTCGGGTACTCCTGCTCGACCGGGAAGGGCAGCACCTGGGTGACCGGGGCCAGCAGCACGTCGTAGCGGGTGAAGAACTCGACCACCCGCTCGTACAGCTTCGTGTGCGCCACCTCGGCGCGGCCGACGTCGGCCCCGGTGAGGGCGGCCCCGACCGAGGCGTTCCACTTGATGGTGTCCTTGACCTGGTCGGGGGCACGCCGCACGGCGTCGCCGAAGGAGGCCTCGAACAGCCAGGCCCGCAGCACCCCGAACGCCTCGTCGGCGCCCGTCAGGTCGGGGCAGTCCTCCTCGACGGTGGCCCCGAGGTCGCGGAAGACGCCCAGCTGGGCCATCAGCACCTCGGTGATCGCCGGGTCGACCGGCACCCGGCCGCCGAGGTCGGGGGTCCAGGCGATCCGCAGCCCGGTCAGCTCGGTGGGCAGCGGGGCGGCGAAGGACGCGGCGGGGTCCGACAGCGAGATCGGCACCCGCGGGTCGGCGCCGGCCAGCACCGACAGCCCCAGCGCGACGTCGCCCACGGTGCGGGCCATCGGGCCCTGCACCGACAACTGCGACCAGCCGATCGCGGTGGGGTGCGAGGGCACCCGGCCCGGGGTGGGCCGCAGGCCGACGACGTTGCCGAACGCGGCGGGGTTGCGCAGCGAGCCGCCCATGTCGCTGCCCTCGGCCAGCGGCACGAAGCCCGCGGCCAGCGCGGCGGCGGCCCCGCCGGAGGACCCTCCGGCGGACAGTCCCCGCCGGTAGGGGTTGTGGGTGGCGCCGAAGAGGGTGTTGAAGGTGTGCGACCCGGCCGCGAACTCCGGCACGTTGGTCTTGCCGACCCGGATAGCCCCGGCCGCCTTCAGCCGGGCGACCACCAGCTCGTCCCGGGCCGGCACGGTGTCCCGGTGCAGCGGGGAGCCCCACGTCGTCCGCATGCCGCCGGTCTGGTGGGTGTCCTTGTGCGCGACCGGGACGCCGTGCAGCGGGCCGACCACCTCGCCGCGGGCCAGCACGGCATCGGCCTCGTCGGCGGCGGCGCGCGCGGCCTCGTCGTCCCGGGTGATGATCGCGTTGACGCCGTCCGGGCCGTCGTAGCGGTCGATCCGGGCGAGGTGGGCCTCGAGCAGCTCGCGGGCGCTGACCTCCCGGTCCCGGACCAGCGCGGCCAGCTCGGTGGCGGGACGGGTGCACAGCTCGTCGGTCACCCGGCGACCGTAGCGGCTGAAGTGCCTCAGCGGTGAGAGACTTCTCCGATGACCGTGCGCCCTGCCACCGAGGCCGACGCCACCGCCATCAGCGCCGTCTACGACCACCACGTGCTGCACTCGGTGGCCACGTTCGACGTCGTCCCCCCGACGGCTGCCGACCGGTTGCTCTGGCTGGCCCAGCACCCCGGGGGCCGCCACCAGGCGCTGGTCGCCGAGGTCGACGGCACGGTCGTCGGGTTCGCGTCCAGCAGCTCGTTCCGTCCCCGGGCTGCCTACGACACCACGGTGGAGAGCAGCGTCTACCTGGCCCCGGACGCCGTGGGCCGGGGGCTGGGCCGGGCGCTGTACGCCGAGCTGTTCACCCGGCTCGCCGAGGAGGACGTGCACCGGGTGCTGGCCGTCGTCGCCCAGCCGAACCCGGCGTCGGAGGCGCTGCACCGGTCGTTCGGCTTCCAGCACGTCGGCACGTTCAGCGAGACCGGTCGGAAGTTCGGCCGCTACGTCGACATCGCCTGGTTCGAGAGGGCACTGTGACGCAGCTCCCCACATGCATCGTGTGCAATCCATCCGTCCCCGGGTAGGTGGGGTGAGCGCTGCTGGGTCCCCGGATCCCGGCGCTCCCCCGTACTGAGAACCGAGGAGACACACGTGCCCACCACCGTGACCGCCCGGTCCACCGCCTCTGCCCACGGCTCGTTCGAGCGCACCACCATCGAGCGCCGCGACGTCCGCCCGAACGACGTCCGCATCGAGATCGCCTTCGCCGGCATCTGCCACTCCGACATCCACACCGCGCGCGACGAGTGGGGTGCCGCGAACTACCCGCTGGTGCCCGGCCACGAGATCGCCGGCACGGTGGCCGAGGTCGGCGCCGAGGTCACCAAGTACAAGGTCGGCGACCGGGTCGGCGTCGGCTGCTTCATCGACTCCTGCCGCGAGTGCGAGAACTGCAAGGCCGGCGAGGAGCAGTACTGCCTCAAGGGCGAGACCGGCACCTACGGCGGCATGCAGGACGGCAAGCCCACCGACGGTGGCTACTCCGAGCAGATCGTCGTCGACGAGAACTACGTGCTCGGCATCCCCGAGGGCATCTCCCTCGAGCAGGCCGCGCCGCTGCTGTGCGCCGGCATCACGCTGTACTCCCCGCTCAAGCACTGGGGTGCGGGCCCGGGCAAGAAGGTCGCCATCGTCGGCCTCGGCGGCCTCGGCCACATGGGCGTCAAGATCGCGGCAGCCCTGGGCGCCGAGGTCACCGTGCTCTCCCAGTCGCTGAAGAAGCAGGAGGACGGGCTGCGCTTCGGGGCCGAGCACTACTACGCCACCAGCGAGCCGGAGACCTTCGAGAAGCTGGCCGGTCAGTTCGACCTGATCGTCAACACCGTCTCGGCCACCCTGGACCTCGACGCCTACCTGGGCATGCTCCGGGTCAACGGCACCCTGGTCGAGGTCGGCGCCCCCGAGCAGCCGATGACCGAGGCCGCGTTCTCGCTCATCACCAACCGCCGCTCGCTCGCCGGTTCCAAGATCGGTGGCATCCGCGAGACCCAGGAGATGCTGGACTTCTGCGCCGAGCACCACCTGGGCGCCGAGGTCGAGGTCATCGGCGGCGACGAGATCGACGAGGCCTACGAGCGCGTCGTCGGCTCCGACGTCCGCTACCGCTTCGTGATCGACACCGCGCGGCTCTGATCGACTAGGCGGGGACGACGAGCACGAGGTCGTCCCCGCCGTCGTGTTCCACGTGCAACCCGGAGCGGCGCAGCAGCGCGCGCAGCCGGACGACGTCGCCCGGCTCCGCGCTCGTGAGCGCCAGGAGCCGGGCGATGCGGCCCTTGTGGGCCTTGTTGAAGTGGCTCACCACCGAGCGCGTCCCGTCGGCCCGCGCGCTCAGCACGGTCACGGTGACCGCCCCCGCGACCGGAGCCAGGTCGGCGTAGCCGCCTGACCTCAGGTCCACCACGAGCTCGTCGGTGCCGGCCAGCACCGGGCCCAGCACCGGCTTCCACAGTGCGCGCAGGGTGGGCGCCCCGGGCAGCTGCGACCCGGCCGAGAGCCGGTAGGCCGGGATCGGCTCCCCGCCGTGCACCAACCCGAACAGCGCCGAGCCCACCGCCAGCCGCCGGTCGGCCCTCGCCCGCTGTCCGCGCGTCAGCGACCGGACGTCGAGGGCGTCGTAGAGCACCCCGGTGTACCGGTCCAGCGCCGGCATCGTGGGAGCGGTGCGGACGACGACGTTGCGGGCGATCTCGGCGTCCTGCTTCGCGCTCACCCCCAGCGCCTTCCGCGACGCCGGGACGTCGGCGGCCAGCGTCTCGATCCGGGTCAGCAGCTGCTCGCGCACCGGGTCCAACTCGGGGTGGCTCAGCGCGGCCAGGTCGAGCGGGGGGCCGTCCCCGCCGGGGTGCTTGGTCTCCGACGGGGGCAGCAGCACGAGCACGAGGAGCCAGGTTACGGCTCGGCGGACACCCCCAGCAGCGCCCGGGTGACGCCCTGCGTGCTGTCCAGCAGGTCGGCCAGCGCGCGGCGCAGGTGCACCCCGGTGACCGCGCCGCCGGGTGCACCCTCGAGCAGGGCCTCCAGCACCGTGCGCCGGACCAGCTCCTTGATGAAGGAGGCTGTCACGCCCTCGGTGCCTGCCACCACCGCGTTGACGTCGGCGGGCCCGGCCTGCAGCCCCGAGCCGCGGCTGTAGACCGCCAGCAACCGGCGCCGGGCGTCGGCGTCCGGCAGCCCGATCTCGACCGCGACGTCGACCCGGCCGGGCCGGGCGGCCAGTGCGTGCTCCAGGGCCTCGGCGCGGTTGGTGGTCAGCAGGAAGAGCAGGTCGGCGTCGCTGGCCGCCCCGTCCATGGCGTCCAGCAGCTCGAACAGCACCGGCTGCGGGCCCATCTGGTGTCCGCGGTCCTCGGCGACCAGGTCGACGTCCTCCAGCACGACGACGGCCGGCTCCAGGTCCCGGGCCAGCTGGGTCACGGTGCCGACGAGGTGCAGCGAGCGCCCGGACAGCAGCAGCACCGTGGCACCCGGCACGTGCTGGACGACGTAGCGGGTGGTGTGCGTCTTGCCGGTGCCGGGCGGGCCGTAGAGCAGCAGGCCGCGCTTGAGGTGCTGGCCGGCGGCCCGCAGTGCCTCGCGCTGGGTGGCGATGCCGATGCTGTGCCGCTCGACCCGCTCCAGGACGGCGTCGGGCAGCACGACGTCGGCGCGCTCGGTGCGGGGCAGCACCGGGAAGTCGACGACGAACCCGCCCATCGCCGGACGGAGCTCGAGCACCTGGCCGCGGTAGACGTTGCGCTCGCTGCGCAGGGCGTCGAGCTCACCGAGCACCTGCTGGGCGGTCTCGGCGGGCAGGCCCGCGACCTCCACGGTCAGCGTGGGCTCCTGGTGCCGCTCGGGTCCGCGGACCAGGACCACGTGGTCGCCCCGGTGGTCCCGGACCAGCAGTGCGGCGGTGCGCCAGACGCCGGTGGTCCGGCCCGGGCCCGAGGGCAGGTCGACGAGCTCGGGCACCCCGGGGCGCAGGTACGGCAGGTTCTCCCCGGTGAGCAGCTGACCGAGGTCGGGGCTCTGGTGGTGCAGCGGCACCGACCAGCCGAGGACCTCGACGCTGCGGCCCTCGGCCTGCACCCAGGCCTCCAGGGCCAGCTGCAGGTTGACCTGCTCGAAGGGCGGCAGCTCCCGGGCCACGACGGGCGGGCGGGTCTCCTCGTCGGCGCTGCGTCCGAGGTGGGCGAGCAGCCGTCCGGTGACCGCGCCGTCACGGCGGCTGCTGCCGGTCTCGTGCACCCAGGTCAGGAACTCCTGGACCTGCCGGGCGAAGGCGGGGACGTCGAACGGACGGTCGGGCAGCGGTGCAGTGGTCATCCCCGGCCACGCTAGCGGCCCCGGACCGTTCCGTCACCGGAGTTCTCGCAGGTCAGGTCCAGTACAGGAACCGGGCCCCGGGGAGTCGGGCGTCCACGGCGTCGGTGAACCAGGTGCGCAGCTCGGTCATGACGTCCTTGGGGTAGACGTGCTTGACGGCGCCGAACTTGCCGCGCTTCTGGGTGCGCAGGTCCTTGTCCATCTCGAGCTTGGTGCGTGGGTACCAGTCGGTGAGCGTGGCCTTGGAGTTCGGGGTGAACCGGTGGGTGATGCACTCGACGGTCAGGTCGGCGCCCCGCGGCAGGACGGCGGCCACGGCGTCGAACAGCTCGCCGTACTCGGTGCGCCAGTCCCCCACCGGCATGATCGGTGCGACGGTGAGGCCCACCGGGTAGCCGGCCTCGGCGACCCGGCCCAGTGCGGCGATCCGGGCGGGCACCGGTGAGGTGGCGCCCTCGAACCGGCGGGCGACGGTGGCGGCGTTGACCGAGAAGCGCAGCCGGGTGCGGCCGTGGTGCGGGAGGTCCAGCAGTGGGCCTACGTCGTCGAACTTGGTGGTGGCGCGCAGCTGGGTCGGCCCGCTCCAGGCGTGCGTGCCGAAGTGCTCGATGGCCGTGGCCAGCCCGCCGGTGAGGTGCTCGATGGCCAGCGGGTCGGTGTAGCAGGAGGCCTCGAACGTCGTCCCCTCGTGACCGCGCTCGAGGGTGCCGGAGGTGACCTCGCCGCGGCCGACGTAGCCGTCGAGCGAGGCGAGGACGTCGGGCAGGTCGGCGAACACCCGGGTGATGGGCGGGCCGGTGAGCGACCCGGCGAGGTAGCAGTACTGGCAGTGCGCGGGGCAGCCCTCGGCGAGGTCGAAGCGCCAGTCCGCGGACGGCGGGATGGGCTGCAGCTTCCGCTTGGACGGCGCGCCCACCACGACGGCCATCGTGTCCTTGGCGGCCATGAACGCGGCGCGGTCGCCGTCCCCCCGCAGGTTGGGCAGCCGGTCCCCGGAGAGCACCTGGACGTCGGGCACCCCGGCGGCGCGGACCCGCTCCAGCACCTGCCGGCCGTACGGGAGGGCGGCGGGGGAGCGGGTCACGAACACACGGGAGGGCGTCCACGCGCGGGTGGGTGCCGGAGCTGTGGTCATCACCAGCGGAAACCCCGCTGGGTGGGGGTCTGCTTCCCTGCTACGGGGACCGATCCGTCACGTCGGCCCGATGGGCCGCAGCGTGCCGCCGACCAGCTCGTACCGGCGTCCGCACCGCGGACACCGGACCAGTGGGTGGCCGCTCGGCGGTCGGACGGCGACGACCACGACCGCGTCGCCGTCCTCGGGACACGTGACGACGTCCATCACGCGACCGTAGCGACGCCCAGCGCGGGCTCAGCCGAGCAGGCGGTCCAGGACGATCTCGGTGCCATCGGGGCGGTACGTGCGCCAGCGCTCACCGGGTGGCGCCCCGTCGTCACGGTCGACGCGGAACCCGTGGTGGACCTTGGTGTGGTGGCGTTCGCACAGCAGTGCCGAGTTCTCCAGCGAGGTGTCCCCGTCGTCGCGGAGCCACTCAGCGAGATGGTGGACGTCGCACCAGTGGGTGGGGGCGTGGCAGCCGGCGAACACGCAGTGCCCGTCGCGTTGCTCCACGGCCCGGCGGATCTTCGGGGGCACGACCCGCTTGGTGCGGCCCACGTCGAGTGGCACCCCGTCGGGGCCCATCACGATCCGGGTGACCGCGGAGTCGCAGGCGATCCACCGGGCCCGGGCCGCGCTGATCGTGGCGCCGAAGCCAGTGGTGGCGGTGTCGTGTCCGGTGGCGGGGTCCATGAGGTCCTCGAGGTCGATCGTGACCATCACCTGCGGCTTGACCGTCCGCAGGAACGGCAGGTCGCCGGCGGCCAGGGTGTTGTCGGCCCACTGCACCAGCGCATCGGCCTGCTGATGGGCCCGGTTCCGCAGGTCCCCGAGAGGCCTGTCGGCCTGCACCATCGACTCGATGACGGCCTGGACCTTCTCGAACCCCACGGCATCGAGGTCGAACCGCCCGGACCCGGAGCCGTCGGCATGCCGGGTCATCGTGAACCGACGCTCCTCGGTCGGGTCCGGCTCCGGGCCGTCCGGGTCCAGGGCGTTGCGGAACGCGTTCACCGCCGTCGCGAGCTTCGCGTGCGGCAGCGTCCGGGCGACCTCGGTCCAGGCCTTGTCGAAGGCGTCGAGGTCGATGTCCTGCTCGGCGGCCGCGGCGATGTCACACGGCCGCAGCGCGTCGGCCACGACACCCACCTGGGCCGCAGTCACCGAGCCCTCCGCGAACGCCGCCTCCAGGCGCGGCAGGTGCTCCAGCACGCGGCCCGCCTTCACGACCGCCGAGGCGGCACCAGCCGACCAGTGGTGGTGGCCGCGCAGCAGCGACGCCATCGTCTTCAGCCCGTCGTGCTCGGCGGCGTCGACCACGTCGGCGTGCCGCACGGTGCGCACCAGCTCGGCGTTCAGCCGGTTGATCGACTGCACGAGCTCGGCGGTCCGGTCGACCAGCTGACCGTCGACCAGGGCATGCAGGTCGTCGGCCGAGAGGGCGTCGATGGCGGACTGTAGCTCGCTCACGACACCTCCCAGGCTGTTCGATCAGGTGTTCGAAGCCTACCGCGATGAGCGGTCTGACGACACCTGTATCCCCAGCTCAGCGGCCTGTCCACAGATCTGCGACGGCTCTTGACGGGTCGCCGTCCTTGGCTCCTGTGTCCCTGCCGGCTCGAGGGCAGCCGCCGCGCTCACCAGGCGACCGCGCCGCCGTCCACGAGCAGGTCGACGCCGGTCACGTAGGAGGCGGCACCGCTGAGCAGGAACACGATGGGGCCGACGAGCTCCTCGGTCTGGGCCAGGCGCTGCATCGGGATGTCCTTCTGCAGGCCCTCCACCAGCGGCCAGACCTGCGGGCTCAGGGCCATCGGGGTGGCGGTGTAGCCGGGGCTGACGGAGTTGACGCGCACGCCCTCGGTGGCCCACTCCAGCGCCAGGGACTTGGTCAGCTGCAGCACGCCGGCCTTGGAGGCGTTGTAGTGCACCTGGTCCAGGCCGCGGTTGGCGATGTGGGCCGAGACCGAGCCGATGTTGACGATGCTGCCGCCGCCGCGGGCGAGCATGGCGCGGCCCTCGGCCTGGCAGGACAGGAAGACGCCGCTGAGGTTGATGTTCAGCAGCCGCTGCCAGTCCGGGCGGGCCATGTCCTCGGCGGGGATCTGGTTGTTGATGCCGGCCGCGTTCACCGCGAGCTGCAACGGGCCGAGCGTGGACTCCACCTCGGCGACCGCCGCGGTGAGGGCGTCGCCGTCGGTCACGTCGGCGGCGACCACGTGGGCCCGCCCGCCGACCGCGGCGATCGAGTCCGCCGTCGCCTGCAGGTCCGAGCCCTCGACGTCCAGCACGCCCACGGCGGCCCCGAACTCGGCCAGGCCGAGGGCGACGCGGGCCCCGATGCCGCCGGCGGCGCCCGTCACGAGAGCGACCTGACCGGCGAGGGAGAAGGAGTTGACGTCCACGATGACCTCCGGGGGGTTCCGACTGAGGCCGCGGACGCTACACCCGGCTCAACGCCTCTGTTGACTGGTCAGTCGGCCAGTTCGACGACCACCGGGGCGTGGTCGCTGGCGCCCTTCCCCTTGCGCTCCTGGCGGTCGATCGAGGCCCCGGTGACCCGGGCGGCCAGGGCCGGAGAGCACAGCGCGAAGTCGATCCGCATGCCCTCCCGGCGGGGGAAGCGCAGCTGCGTGTAGTCCCAGTACGTGTACTCGCCGGGGGTGTACGGCCGGACGACGTCGGCATACCCGGCGTCGACGATCGCGGCGAAGGCCGCCCGCTCGGGCGGGGAGACGTGGGTGGAGTGGGCGAAGACGCCAATGTCCCACACGTCGTCGTCCTGCGGGGCGATGTTCCAGTCCCCCACCAGCGCCACCTGCGCGTCGGGGTCGGTAACCAGCCAGCCCGCGGCGTCGGCCCGCAGCGCCTCGAGCCACTCGAGCTTGTAGGCCAGGTGCGGGTCGCCCAGCTGCCGGCCGTTGGGCACGTACAGCGAGAGCACCCGCACCCCGCCGCAGGTGGCCCCGATCGCGCGGGCCTCCTGGGCGGGCTCCACACCCTCCTTCGACGACCAGGACGGCACACCCTCGAACCCGACCTGCACGTCGTCCAGCCCCACCCGGGACAGCAGCGCCACGCCGTTCCACTGGTTCAGCCCGACGTGCGCGACCTCGTAGCCCAGCGCCTCGAACGCCGCCGAGGGGAACTGGTCGTCCCGGCACTTGGTCTCCTGCAGTGCCAGGACGTCGACGTCGCTGCGCTCGAGGAACCCCACCACCCGGTCGACGCGGGTGCGGATCGAGTTCACGTTCCAGGTCGCCAGGCGCACCCCCCGACCTTAGAGAAGGACCTGCCTCCTCCCCACGACAGGCTCCGCCTGCCGGGGGCCCCTGGAGGCAGGCCTCATCAGGCCTGGGCGAGGGGCGCGATCTGGCTGTCCTGCCGCGCCTGCAGCCGGTCGCGCATCCGCTGCCGGGACTCCACGAACTTGGTGGCCTGGGCGTCGAGGCCGCTCATGAACAGCGCCAGCTCCTCGCGGGCCTTCTCGCCCTCGGGGCCGAAGCCGGAGCGCTCGAAGACCTTCCAGTGGCGCAGGATCGGGGCGACGACGTCGTCGTGGTGCAGGCGCAGGTCGTAGATGCCGGCCTTGGCGATGATGGTGGAGTTCTTCCGGAAGCCGGCCATCGTGGCACCGGGCATCTCGAAGTTGATCACCTCGTTCGCGATCGCCCGCATGGTCTCGTCGGGGGCGATGTCCAGCGCCGCACCGACGATGTTCCGGTAGAAGACCATGTGCAGGTTCTCGTCCTTGGCGATCCGGGCGAGCATCTGGTCGGCGATCGGGTCGCCGGTGGCCTTGCCGGTGTTGCGGTGGCTGACGCGGGTCGCCAGCTCCTGGAAGGACACGTACGCGACGGCCTCCAGCGGTGTCTTGTCCCCGGAGTCGTAGCCGGAGGTCATGTAGTCCATCCGGGCGCGCTCGAGCTCGACCGGGTCGACCCCGCGGGTGACGACGAGGTAGTCGCGGATGGCGATGCCGTGCCGGTTCTCCTCGGCGGTCCAGCGGCCCACCCAGGTGCCCCAGGCGCCGTCCCGGCTGAACCGGGTCGCGATCTCGCGGTGGTAGCTGGGGAGGTTGTCCTCGGTGAGCAGGTTGGTGATCATCGCGGCCTTGGCGGTCTCGTCCAGTCGCGACTGCTCCGGCGCCCAGTCCTCGCCACCGAGGAAGGCGAAGTCCCGACCCTCGGACCACGGCACGTAGTCGTGCGGGTGCCACTCCTGGGCCATCTTCTCGTGCCGGTTGAGGTTCTCCTCGACGACCGGCTCCAGCTCCTGCAGCAGGGCGGCAGTGGTGGGTGTCTCGGGCACGGTGCACCTCCGGGGTGGGGCTGTCTGGGTCGAACCTACGCGGATCGGCGGCCCTGTCCGGGGGTTCCCCGCAGCGAGCGTGCTCACGCCTGTGCCACTCTGTTGCCTGATGTTCGCAACAAGCACCCCCACCGCCGTCCGGGTCCGGGCCGCCGTCCCGACCGACGTCGACGCCGTCCGCACCCTGATGTACCGGGTGCTCGCCGAGGACCTCGGCTACGGGTTCCGCCCCGAGTGGCACGCCGACGTCGCCGATCCCGCCACCGCCTACCTGCACACCCCGGGTCACGCGCTCTTCGTGGCCGAGGACGGCGACGGCACGCTGCTGGGCACCACGGCGGTCAAGGCGGGCGGACCGCGCTCCCCCCAGGTGCTCGTGGACCGGTACGCCGGGCGGTCCGTGGCGCAGCTGGCCCGGGTCTGGGTGCTCGCCGAACACCGTCGGCGGGGTGCCGCCCGGGCCCTCGTCGTCGCGGCGGCGCGCTGGGCGGTGACCGACGGTGGCTGGTCGACCGTCTGCCTGCACACCGACACCGCCGTCGCCGGGGCGGAGGCCTTCTGGCGGTCGATGCCGGTGCGCGAGGTGCTCGACGAGCGACACGCCGGGGCCGAGCTGCAGACCGTCCACTTCGAGCTCGACGTCGAGGCGCTCGGCGGTCCCGCCTGACCCGGGAGGGTGGTGCGCGGCAGGGTGCACCCCAGGTCACAGGTGTCGATGCGATCATGACGCCGTGACGAGTCGGGTGGGTCGGGCGTGAGCACCCGCGACGACCAGCCCGACGACCGGACCGCGCGCATCTCCCCGGACGACCTGGACCGGATGCGGCCCCCTCCGCCGGTGCCCACCCGACCTCCCGGGTCCACCCCGTCGGTCGAGGGCCCCGACACCGCGCCCGGACGACGCAGCCGCCGGGCCGACCGCTCCGCCGACCCGCAGGCCGCCGCCCGCGCCCGCGCCGCCGCCGGCCTGACCCCCGAGGCCGGTCCGCCCGCGGAGCAGGCCCCTCCCCCGCCGAGCCCGGACGCCGACCGCACGGACCGCACCGGCCGGGCCGGCTCCTGGTCGCCGCAGCCCCGTGACCGGGACGCCGTGGACGAGCTCGGCGACGAGCCGGACGACCACCACGACCGGGACGAGCGCAGCGGGTCGCGCACCCGCACCGCCTCCACCTTCGGCCGGGCCGCCGGCCTGACCGTCCTGGGCGCCCTGGTGCCGGGCAGCGCACTGCTCGCCGCCGGGTGGAAGAAGTCCGGCGCCGTCGTCCTCACCGTGTTCGTGCTGCTGCTCGCCGGGCTGCTGTGGCTGGCCACCGCCGGGCAGCGCACCGCCGTCCGGGCCGCCGTAGACCCGGGCCTGCTGCTGGGGGTGATGATCGGCGTCGGGGTGCTGGCCGCGCTCTGGATCACCGTCGTGGTGCTGGGCTACCGGCTGCTGCTCCCCCGGCGCACCGACGGGGTCCGGCAGGGCGTCGGCGCGGCCCTGGTCCTGCTGCTGGCCGCGGCCGTCGCGGTGCCCGCGGTGACCGTCGTCCAGCTCGCCGGTGCCCAGCGCGACCTGGTCGACACCGTCTTCGCCGACGGCGAGAGCGCCACGGTGGTCGAGCCGGCGGACCCGGTGAACCCGTTCGGCGACCAGGAGCGGGTCAACGTCCTGCTGCTCGGCGGGGACGGCGGGGACGGCCGGGAGGGCGTGCGCACCGACACCGTGATCGTGGCCAGCATCGAGACGGCCACCGGCGCGACGACGCTGTTCAGCCTGCCGCGCAACCTCGAGGACCTGCCCTTCCCGGCCGACAGCCCGCTGGGTGAGCTGTTCCCCGACGGCTTCGACGCCGGCAGCGAGAGCGAGAGCCTGCTCAACGCCGTCTACCGCAACGGCCCCGCGCTCTACCCCGACGCGCTCGGCGTCCCCAGCGACAATCCCGGCGCCGACTGGCTCAAGCTGGGCGTCGGCGAGGCCCTGGGCCTGCCCATCGACTTCTACGTGCTGGTCAACCTCGACGGGTTCAGCCAGCTGGTCGACGCCCTGGGCGGCATCACCGTCAACGTCAACTACTACGTGCCGGTCGGCGGCGAACCGAGCCTGGGCATCCTCCCCGACAGCTACATCGCCCCCGGGCCGGACCAGACGATGAGCGGTCCGCGCGCCCTGGACTACGCCCGCGGACGGTTCGGTCTCTCGGACTACCAGCGGATGGACCGCCAGCGCTGCGTGCTGGACGCGATCGTGGCCCGGGCCGACCCGGTCACCCTGCTCACCCGCTACCAACAGCTGGCGGCGACGACCTCCGACATCGTCAGCACCGACATCCCGCAGAGCGTGCTCGACGACTTCGTCGACCTGGCCTTCCTGGTCAAGGACGCCGGCATCCGGTCGGTGGTCTTCGACGACACCGTGATCAGCCCGGCCTACCCGGACTACGACGCCATCCGGCTGCTCGTCCAGCAGGCCCTGGGCACCGCACCGGCACCCAGCCCCGCGCCGACGACGGCACCGGGGACGACGACCTCTGCGCCGCCGACGTCGGCCGCGCCGACCGAGGAGGCGCCGGTGGACGACGTCAGCGACGCGTGCGCCTACGACCCGGCGGCCGCGCAGGCCGCGCTGGACGCCGGCGAGCCTCCGACCCGCAACGGCTGAACCCGGCGTCGCCGGCCGATCACCACTGGTGACGGCCCCCCGGGACGGTCACGCACCGTGCAGGGACCTGTGCCACGGTCGCGACGGGACGCCCCACCGTCCCGGTGCCGAGCCGTGAGGACCGACCGCGATGACCGCCGACCAGGACCACGCAGGACTGCCCAGGCCGATCGACCCGGCCGACCTGCCCACCCGCCGGGAGCGGCGGCTGGCCGCACGCGCCGCGGGACGGGTGGACGCCCGGGGGCCACGGACCGGGGAGTTCGCGCTCACCGACGCGGCACTGGCCGCGCGGGACGCCGCGGGACTGACCGCGCACCTGACCACCACCGGCCGGTGGCGCTGGCTCCAGCGCGAGGCGCAGGCCGGACGACCGGCCGTGCCCGCCCCGCGGTCGGCGGACACCGCTGCCGCTCCCGCAGGGCGGCACCGGACGGACTGAGCGGGGCTCAGGCCTCGATCTGCTGGCCCTCGCGGATGGCCCGGACCAGGCCGTCGACCGCGGGGTCGCCGACGAGCAGGTCGTAGGCGACGACGGGGCGGTCGCCGGCGGCCAGCCGGACGCGCTCGGCGAGCTTGCCGTGGGTCAGGACGACGTCGGCGTCGGCCGGCAGGGCATCGACCGGGCTGTGCGAGACGACCACGCGGGGGGACAGGTGCTTGCGCAGCTGGGAGCTCATCAGCACGCTGCTCGCCATCCCGGCGTCACAGGCGATGACCAGCTTGCGGACGGCGGCGCCGTCGATGCTCGGCATGAGGGGTGCGAACTCCAAGATCAAAGAAAGTGTTAACGCTCACACTACCCGGTCGTCATGACGACCTGACGCCCAGCCCGACCAGTCCGGGTGAGCTGAACACCCCGCGGGGGTCCCACCGGTCGAACAGCGCACGGGCCTCGGCCAGCCGCGGCACCACCCGCTCCAGCTCGGCCGCGCCCAGGTGGTGCGCCTTGCCCCAGTGCGGGCGGGCCCGGAACTCGCGCAGCGCGTCTTCGACCAGCGGCAGCGCGTCGTCCCGGGCGGCCGCCGTCTTGCGCCAGGTGAAGTGCACCGCCAGGGAGTCCCGGCCGTGCGCGGCGGACAGCCACAGCTCGTCGCCGGCGACGGTGCGCAGCTCGCTGACCACCAGGTGCTCGCGGATCCGGTCGCCGAGCGCGGCGACGGCGGCGATCGCGGCGCCCGCGTCGGCCCGGTCGACGAAGAACTCGGACTGGATCTCGTCGCCGTTGCTGGGCGTGGCGTCGTGCCGGAAGTGCGGCAGCCGCTCGTGCCACGGCCCCGGTGCACCGCCCTGCTCGGTCACGTTGCCCTGGATCTCGTCGGTGATGCCGTCCCGGGAGACCGGGTCGCGCCGGGCGCCGAGCAGGGTGTCGGGGACGTCCGCGGGCAGCCGGGTCTTCACCCACGCGTCGGCCCGGCCGTCCCAGCGGGTGAAGACGCTGACGCTGGTGCCCGCACCGGTCACCGCCGCCGGGTCCTCGACCACCGCGGCCAGCGACAGGTCGCGGTAGACGTCCTGGCGCACCTCGTAGGTCGGCTGGGTCTCCAGCACGAGCCGGACGACGACGCCCACCGAGCCCAGCGCGACCAGCAGGCCGGCGCCGTCGGCGTCGTCCCGGCGGACCGTGCGCAGCTCGCCGTCGGCGTCCACCAGCTCGACCTCCCGCACGGCGGTGGCCAGCACGCCGAGGGCGTCCCCCGACCCGTGCGTGCCGGTGGCCACCGCCCCGCCCACCGAGATGTGCGGCAGCGAGCCCAGGTTGTGCAGGCCCCGGCCGTGCCTGTGCAGCTCGCGGGCCAGCGCGCCGTACGTCGTTTCGGCGGTGACCGAGACGGTGCCGTCGTCACGGACCTGCACGTCGTCGGGCAGCGCCGTCAGGTCCAGCAGGACGCCCGGGCTCTCGGCCAGGCCGTTGAACGTGTGCCGGGTGCCCAGCGCGCGCACGTGGGTGGCCTCCCGGACCGCCGTCCGCACCGCCTCGACGTCGGTGGGCCGGACCACCGGGGCCCGGAAGACGTACGTGCCTGCCCAGTCGGTCTCCACGGCACCGACGGTAGGCGAGGGGTCGCCCTGGTGTCCGACGGCGTCGGACTGGCAGGGTGCGCCCATGACAGCCCCGACGTCGCGGCCCACCTCCCTGCACGTCAAGCCCGGGACGGAGTGGTCCTCGGTCCTGGGCCGCGCCGCCGCCCGCACGCCCGAGGCCTTCGGTGCCGACCGGCTGCACAACCTGGTGGACGGCACGTGGCGGCCGATCGGGGACCCCGAGCCGCTGCTGTCCCCGGTCGACGGGTCGCGGCTGACCGGGTTGCCCCGGGTGTCGGCCGGTGAGGCCCAGCACGCGGTGCTCGCCTCGGCCGCCGCGCACCGGGAGTGGGCGCAGACCCCCGTGGCGGAGCGGAAGGCGCGGGTCACCGCGGCGGTGGAGGCGATGGCCGACGCCCGGGACGACCTGGCGCTGCTGCTGGCCTGGGAGATCGGCAAGCCGTGGAAGCTGGCCTGCGCCGACGTCGACCGGGCCCTGGACGGCGTCCGCTGGTACGTCGAGGAGATCGACGCGATGCTCGGCGACCGCACCCCGCTGGACGGCCCGGTCTCCAACATCGCGAGCTGGAACTACCCGATGTCGGTGCTGGTGCACGCGGAGCTGGTGCAGCTGCTGGCGGGCAACGCGGTCATCGCGAAGACCCCGTCCCAGGGCGGGGCGACCTGCCTGACCCTCGCCCACGCGCTGATGGCCCGCGAGGGCCTGCCGGTCACGCTGCTGTCCGGCGGCGGCGCCGAGCTGTCCAGCGTGCTCGTGCGCTCCCCGGAGATCGGTGCGCTGGCCTTCGTCGGCGGCCGGTCGAACGGCGGCAAGGTGGCCGCGGGGCTGTTGGACACCGGCAAGCGGCACATGCTCGAGCAGGAGGGGCTCAACGCCTGGGGCATCTGGGAGTTCTCCGACTGGGACGGCCTCGCCGCGCACCTGAAGAAGGGCTTCGAGTACGGCAAGCAGCGCTGCACCGCCTACCCGCGCTACGTCGTCCAGCGCGAGCTCGTCGACCGGTTCCTGGCCACCTACCTGCCGGTCGTGCAGTCGCTGCGGTTCGGGCACCCGCTGGCCGTGGAGCACGACGACGACGAGCTGCCGGTGCTGGACTTCGGCCCGGTGATCAGCGCCGGCAAGGCCACCGAGCTGCGCGACCGGGTCGCAGACAGCCTGCACCGGGGCGCCGTCCCGCTCTGGCGAGGGTCCCTGGCCGACGGCCGGTTCATCACCGGCCAGGACACCTCGGCCTACGTGGCTCCCGCGGCGCTGCTGTCCCCCGGCGGCGCGAGCGCGCTGATGCACTCCGAGCCCTTCGGGCCGGTGGACACCATCGTCGTGGTCGACAGCGAGGCCGAGCTGCTGGCCCAGATGAACGCCTCCAACGGTGCGCTGGTCGCCTCGATCGCCTGCGACGACGAGACCCTCGCCCGCCGCCTGGCCCGCGAGGTGCAGGCGTTCAAGATCGGCATCAACAAGCCCCGCTCCCGCGGCGACCGCCAGGAGGCGTTCGGCGGCCGCGGTGCCTCCTGGCTGGGTTGCTTCGTCGGCGGCGAGCTGCTGGTCCAGGCCGTCACCCAGGGCCCGGAGAACGAGCTCCTCTACGGCAACTTCCCGGAGCACTCCCGGTACCCCGCCTCGATCTGAGCGCCCGGCGGGGGGCGCTCACCGGTCGGTGCGGCCCCGCACCTGCGCGTAGCGCTCCCGCACCGCCGGCGTCGGCTCGGCCTCGACCAGCCGGGTCCCGGCGGCGGCCCAGTCGGGGAGCTGCCCGGTCAGCGCCCACGCGGCCTGCCGGGCGGCGCCGTCGGCGACGGCCTCCCCCGGCTCGGGCACGAGCACCGGCCGGCCGAACACCGCGGGGGCGATCTCCTGCACCGCCCGGGAGCGCGCTCCCCCACCGACCAGCAGCACCCGCTCCACCGCCGCGCCCTGACCGGCCAGTGCCTCGATCCCGTCGGCGAGTCCGCAGAGCAGGCCCTCCACGGCGGCCCGCGCCCAGTGCGCCGGGGTCGAGGTGCGCAGCGTCAGACCGTGCACCGAGCCGGTGGCGTGCGGCAGGTCCGGCGTCCGCTCCCCCTCCAGGTAGGGCACCAGCACCAGGCCATCGGCGCCGGCCGGGGCCTGCAGCGCCAGCTCGGCGAGCTCGTCCAGCGACACGCGCAGCATCGCGGCCGCAGCGTCCAGCACCCGGGCCGCGTTCAGCGTGCAGACCAGCGGCAAGTGCCGGCCGGTCGCGTCGGCGAACCCGGCCACGATGCCGCTGGGGTCGGCCGCCGCGGCGTCGGACACCGCCGAGACCACCCCCGACGTCCCGATCGAGACGACGACGTCGCCCGCGCGGGCGCCCAGGCCCAGCGCCGCGGCCGCGTTGTCCCCGGCCCCGGCGCCCAGGGCCACTCCCCCGTGCCGGCCGACCACCTCGGCCGGGCCGGCCACCCGCGGCAGCACCGGCGTCCGCCCGCGCAGCGCCCGGGCCAGCAGGTCGGTGCGGTACTCCCCCGTCGCCGCCGACCAGTACCCGGTGCCGCTGGCGTCCGAGCGGTCGGTGGTGAGCGTCTCCAGCCCGGCCGCGCCGGCCAGCCGCCAGGTCAGCCAGTCGTGGGGCAGGCAGACGGCGGCCGTGCGGTCGGCGTTCGCGGGCTCGGCGTCGGCCAGCCAGCGCAGCTTGCTCACCGTGAACGAGGCCACCGGGACCACGCCGACGGCGTCGGCCCAGGCCTGGCCGCCGTCCAGCTCGGTGACCAGGTCGGCCGCGGCGTCGGCGGAGCGGACGTCGTTCCACAGCAGGGCCGGGCGGACCACCTCACCGGTCTCGTCCAGGCAGACCATCCCGTGCTGCTGCCCGCCCACGCTCAGCGCCTCGACGTCGTCCAGTCCGCCCGCTGCGGCCAGCGCCTCGTGCAGCGCCGTCTCCCAGGCCCGCGGGTCGACCTCGGTGCCGGCGGGGTGGGCCGCCCGGCCCTCGCGCACCAGGTCCCCGGTGTCGGCGTCGCGGACGACGACCTTGCAGGCCTGGGTCGAGCTGTCGACGCCGGCGACGAGCGGCACGGGGACCTCCTGGGTTGACGGACGAGCGTGACGCAGACAATAGTGCAGCGACCGAACGAATGGCGATCCCGGGAACCGCGGTTCCTGGGCCAGGGGGTGTGGTGCAGACGCAGGGACAGGTGCGCCGCGCCAACCTCGCCGCCGTGCTCGACCGCCTGCGCGCCGACGGCCCGCGCAGCCGTGCCCGGCTGGCCACCGAGACCGGGCTGACCAAGGCCACCGTCTCCAGCCTGGTCGGCGAGCTGGTCGAGCGCGGGCTGGCCGCGGAGGGCGAGCTGCAGCGTCCGGGCTCGGTCGGGCGGCCCGGCATGCTCGTGGAGCTCGACGGGCGCGGGGTCTGCGGCCTCGGCGTCGAGGTCAACGTGGACTACCTCGCCGTCCTGGCCCTCGACCCGACCGGCGCCGTCCGCTGGCAGAGCCGGCTGGCCCTCGACGTCCCGGCCCTGGACCCCGCCGACGTGCTGGCCCGGGCCTCGGCGATGGTGGCCGAGGCACAGGCGGACCAGGACGCGACCGCGGTCGGGATCACCGTCGCCGTCCCCGGCCAGGTGCAGGGCACCGTCGTGGCGGCGGCCCCCAACCTGCCCCGGTGGGTCGGCGTGGACGTCGCCGCCGGGTTCGCTGCGTGGGAGCTGCCGGTCACCGTCGCCAACGACGCCGACCTGTCCGCACTGGCCGAGACCGCCGTCGGCCCGCACGCCGGGGTGCCCGACCTGGTCTACCTGACCGGTGAGGTCGGCGTCGGCGGTGGCGTGGTGACCGGCGGGCGGCTGCTGCGCGGGTCCACCGGACTGGCCGGCGAGGTCGGCCACCTCGCGCTCACCCCCGGCGACGCGCCCTGCGGCTGCGGCCGGACCGGGTGCTGGGAGACCGTCGTCGGCCTGGCCGCGCTGCTGCGCGCCGCCGCCGACCCCGGCGACCCGCTGCGCGACGCCGGCCGCGACCTCGAGGACCGCCTCGCCGAGCTGCTCGCCCGCGCCCGGGCCGGCGACGCCCGCACGCTCGCGGCGCTGGCCGACATCGGCACCGGGCTCGGGGTGGGCGCGGCCGTGCTGGTCGCCCTGCTCGACCCGGCCGTCGTCGTCCTCGGGGGGTACTTCGCCGTCCTCGGCGAGTTCCTGCTCGAGCCCCTGACCGCCGCGCTGGCCCAGCGCGTGCCCGGGCCCTCCCGGGTGGCGCTGTCCACGCTCGGCTTCACCGCCGCCGTCCGGGGTGGCGCGCACGTCGCGCTGCAGCCGGTGTTCTCCGATCCCACGACCGTCCCCGTCCGCACAGCCCAGGAGGCCCACGCATGACCCGCACCCCCACCCCCGCCGACCGCTTCTCCTTCGGTCTGTGGACCGTCGGCTGGCAGGGCGTCGACGTCTTCGGTGGCGCCGTCCGCCCGCCGATGGACCCGGTCGAGGCCGTGCACCGCCTCGCCGAGCTCGGCGCCGCCGCCGTCACCTTCCACGACGACGACCTGGTGCCCGACGACGCGACCCGCGACGCGGTGCTGGCCCGCTTCAAGGACGCCCTGACCGAGACCGGCATGGGCGTGGAGATGGCCACCACGAACCTGTTCGGGCACGCCGTGTTCAAGGACGGCGCCTTCACCAGCAACGACCGAGAGGTCCGTCGCTACGCCCTGGCCAAGGCCGCCCGCAACATCGACCTGGCCGCCGAGCTGGGTGCCACCACCTACGTGTTCTGGGGTGGCCGCGAGGGCGCCGAGTCCGGAGCCGCCAAGGACATCGGCGCCGCCCTCGAGCGCTACAAGGAGGGCATGGACACCCTCTGCGCGTACGCGATCGAGCAGGGCTACGACATGCGCTTCGCGATCGAGCCCAAGCCGAACGAGCCCCGCGGGGACATCCTGCTGCCCACGATCGGCCACGCCCTGGCGCTGATCAACGAGCTGGACCACAGCGAGATGGTCGGGCTCAACCCCGAGGTCGGGCACGAGGAGATGGCCGGGCTGAACTTCGCTGCCGGCATCAGCCAGGCCATGTGGCACGGCAAGCTCTTCCACGTCGACCTCAACGGCCAGCACGGCCCGCGCTACGACCAGGACCTGCGCTTCGGCGCGGGCAACCTGCGCGGGGCGTTCTGGACCGTCGACGCCCTGGAGCAGGGTGGCTACGACGGCTACCTGCACTTCGACTTCAAGCCCCCGCGCACCGAGGACGCCGACGGCGTCTGGGAGTCCGCCCGCGGCTGCATGGCCAACTACCTCGCGCTGAAGGAGAAGGCCGCGGCGTTCCGGGCCGACCCCGAGGTGCAGGAGGCACTGGCCGCCTCCCGCGTCGCCGAGCTGTCGCAGTCCACGCTGGCCGCGGGGGAGACCCTGGCGACCGTCCGCGCGGAGTCCTTCGACGTCGAGGCGATGGCCGCCCGCGGCTGCCACTTCGAGCGCCTGGACCAGCTCGCCATGGACCACCTCCTCGGCGTCCGCTGACCGTCTTGTGGAGTGCCACGGCGCGGTCCCCGCGTCCGTGGCACTCCATAAGGTGGGGCCATGACGACCCCACCCACCCGGAACGCCCGTCGTGAGCGCCTGATCGGGTACTTCCTGCTCGGGGTCGCAGTCGTGCTGGCGCTCTCCAGCCCCACCTGGTTCGGCAGCGACCGCAGCGCCGTCGGCATCGCCCAGCTCGTCGTCGCGCTCATCGCCGCCGGCGTCGGCGGCTTCCTGGTCAAGCGCTCCCGGGTGGCGTGATCAGCGACAACCCCGTTTACCCCCGGGTGTGACGGGCACCACCTCGGCCGTGGACGCCGGCCGACCGGTCGTCGCCGCGTGACGAGGGGGGCTCCCGTGGAGATCGACCGCACCAAGCTCAGCCAGCTGCTGCACACCCAGGGCGACAACGACACCGCCGACCGGCTGGACGCCGCCGGGCTCCCCGACACGCTGGACACCGACCGGGACGGCGACGCCCTCGCCGGGATCGGACTCGACCAGCAGACCCTGCTGGGCCACCTCGCCGGCGGCGCCATCGGCGGCAACCTGGCGATGTAGGCCCGTCCTCCGCCACCGACGTGCGTCCTGCGCCACCGACGTCGGTGGCGCAGGACGCACGCCGGTCGTCGGAGCTGATCGACGCCGGGAGCGGGGTGGGTCAGCCCGCGTAGGGGCGTTCCCGGGCGAGCTCCTCGCGGGCGACCGAGCGGATGTGCACCGCGTCGGGGCCGTCGACGATGCGCAGCGTGCGGGCGTGGGCGTAGAACTCCGCGAGCGGGGTGTCGTCGCTGACGCCGGCGCCGCCGTGCAGCTGGATGGCCCGGTCGATGACGGCCAGGCACACCTCGGGGGCGCTGACCTTGATCGCCGCGATCTCGGTGCGGGCGCCCTTGGCCCCGAACTTGTCGATGAGATCGGCGGTCTTCAGGACCAGCAGCCGGGCCTGGTCGATCTCGATGCGGGAGCGGGCGATGTCGGCGCGCACGGTGCCCTGCTCGGCCAGCGGCTTGCCGAACGCGACCCGCTCGTTGGCCCGCTTCACCATCAGCGCCAGCGCCCGCTCGGCCATGCCGATCGCGCGCATGCAGTGGTGGATGCGGCCGGGGCCCAGGCGCGCCTGGGCGATCATGAAGCCATCGCCCTCGCCGGAGAGGATGTTGGACACCGGCACCCGGACGTCGGTGAACTGCAGCTCCGAGTGCCCGTGCTGGTCCTGGTAGCCGAAGACCGGCAGGTGCCGGACGATCTCCAGCCCCGGGGTGTCGCGGGGCACCAGGATCATCGACTGCTGCTGGTGCGGGGGGCCGTCGGGGTCGGTCTTGCCCATCACGATGAACACGGCACAGCGCTCGTCGGCCGAGCCGGTGATCCACCACTTGCGGCCGTTGATCACGTACTCGTCGCCGTCGCGGACGATCGAGGTCTGGATGTTGCGGGCGTCGGAGGACGCGACGTCGGGCTCGGTCATCGCGAAGCCCGAGCGGATCTCCCCGGCCAGCAGCGGCTCGAGCCACTGCTGCTTGTGCTCGGGGGTGCCGAACAGCATCAGGGTCTCCATGTTGCCGGTGTCCGGCGCCCCGCAGTTGATCGCCTCGGGGGCCAGCACCGGCGACCAGCCGGTGATCTCGGCGACCGAGGCGTACTCCAGGTTGGTCAGCCCGGCGAGCTCGTGGTGGAAGAGGTTCCACAGCCCGCGCCTCTTCGCCTCGGCCTTGAGCTCCTCGATCACCGGGGGCAGGGCGTGGTCGTCGTGGCCGCGCTCGCGGCGCCAGGCGTGGTAGGTCGCCTCGGCGGGGAAGACGTGCTCGCGCATGAAGTCCCACATCCGGCCGGTGACGTCCTCGGCGGTGGCGGAGAGAGCGAAGTCCATGGTCGGACGGTATCCGCACGGTGACGGGGGTCGCAGCCGGGTCGGTCCTCAGGCCGACGGATCCAGGTAGCCGTCCTCCCGGGCGCGCCGGTAGAGGTCCAGCCGGGTGTGCGCCGGCCGCCCGACGGCGGCGTACTTCTCCTTGATCCGCCGCAGGTGCGTCTTCAGCGTCTCCGGTCGCATGTCCAGTCCACGGGCGACGGTGGGCAGCTTGGTGGCGCTGCTGGTGTAGCCGACCAGCACGTCCTGCTGGCGGGGGGAGAGGTCGGGCCGGCGGCCGGCCAGCTCGGCCACCGCCCGGCGCAGCTCGTCGTCGAGGACGTGCCCGCCGGCCGCGACCGCGGTGACGGCCTCCCGGACCACGGCGGGCCCCACCCCGGGTGGCAGGTGCCCGGCCGCCCCGGCCCGCACCGCCTCGGTGACCCGCCGCAGGTCGCCGTCGAGGCTGAACACCAGCACTCCGACGCCGGTGGCGACCAGCGCGGCGACGTTGTCCGCGGGGCGCGACCGGTCGGCGAGCAGCAGGTCCAGCAGGACGACGTCGACGGGCGGCCCCTCCGGCCGGGCGGTCAGCAGCTGCGCCACCGTGGTCGCCTCGGCGACCACGGTCGTCCCACCCGAGCCGGGGCCGTCCTCCAGCCAGGCGGTCATCCCGGCTGCGACCACGCCGTGGTCGCTGACCACCGCCACCCGGACGTCCTCCGTCGTCTGCCGTGCTGGCTGCACCCGTCCCACCCCCGTCCGGCCCGTGGGCCGTCCCTGCCCAGGACCGGTCACCTGGCAGGGGTACAGCGTCGCGGCGCCGCCTCCACCGGCCATGCTGCTGAGCAGCGCATTCGCGGTTCTGCGCCGTTCTGCGCGCGGCCGGTCAGCGACAGACCGGGACGTCGAAGTCGGTGTTGTGCAGGGTCTCCCCGCCCGGCACGTCGCCGTTCATGAACGAGTTGGACGGCGACCACCGACCGGCCCACTCCTCGCTGTCGACCAGGTACCAGAACCCGTCGGGCACCACGCTGGGCAGGACCGGGGAGTAGTACCGGCAGCGGACGACCACCGTGGTGTCGGCCGGGATGCCCAGGGCGTTGTCGGTGAGCGCGCGGGGGTCGGAGAAGGTGTTCGCGCCGATGCTCCCGGTGGTCTCCTCGTAGAGCCGGCCGTCGCCCTGGCTGGGCAGCACGCCGACGACGGGGACCGCGGTCGGGGCCGGTTCGACCTGGGCGGCCTGCACCGGGTCGACCGCCGGGTCGCCGGTGGCGACGGCCAGCGTCACGGGCACGGTCACGGCCGCGGTGAGCACCACGATCGCGGCGGCACCGCCGACCAGGGCCAGGGGTGTCCAGCGGGACCGCGAGGGGACCGGTGGCTGCTCCGGGGCGGGCGGGATGGCGGCCGGGGTGCGGTCCGGGCCGCAGGACTCCACGAGCCGGGGCGCGCCGGCCGCAGCGGGGTAGCCCTCGGCGTGGGCCCGGGCCCACGCGTCGAGGTCCCGCACGGCCCCGGTCACGGCGGCCCGCGGATAGGTGCCCCGCACCCAGTTGTCCAGGGTGCGCACGCTGACCCGGTTGCCGGTGGCGCGGGCGAGGGACTCCTTGCCGCCGGCGCGGTCGACCAGCCACACCACCTGCCGGACGAACGGGTCGCCGCCGTCCCCCGTGTCGACCTGCTGCTCCCCGCGCGTCATGCCACCCCGCCCCGTCGGCGCCCCCTGCGCCGGTGCGCAGATGGTGGCCCACGCCCGGGCCGCGCGGGGCCCTTTCCGGCGCGGGTCGGTGCCGGTGCCCCATGGCGTGTCCGGGTGGCCACGGACCGTGAGGTCGGGACCGTTCCCACGCCCCGCCCGGCACGCAGGGTGACGACCGGGGCTGTACCACCTGCGGGGGACTACCGGAGTCCGACGGTCTCGCGGACGCTCAGCGCCGGCGGACGACCGTGGGTCGGGGGACCTGGTCGGCCGTCGTCCCGGGAGGGTCGGGGGACCGCCCCGGGACGGGCCCGGATCCGGCGCGGCACCGCGGTGCGCGCCGGGTCCGGCTGCCCGGGGGTTCAGGCCGCGCGCAGCCGCAGCAGCTGGTGGTCGCGCACCGCGGCGGTCGCCAGGGTGCGGTACCCGGCCTGCTCGAACAGGACGACGATCCGGTCGCCCTCCTCGCGCATCACCACGCCGGGACCCCACTCGCTGTGCTCCACCGCGCTGTCCACGGGGAAGTCGCCGTCCCGGGCCGGGGGCGGGACGGCGGCCGCCGAGCCCGACCGGCAGGTGTCGCAGTTCCCGCACGGCTCGGCGAGCTCCTCGCCGAAGTAGCCCAGCAGGTGCTGGCGGCGGCAGCCGGTGGTGTCGGCCAGCCCGCGCATCATCTCCACCCGGGAGGCGTCCACCCGCTGGTGGTGCTCGGCGGCCTGCCGGGCCGCGGTGGCCGCGGCGCCGGGTGCCGGGCCGTCGGGGGCCGGGGTGACCGTGCCGTCGTCGGCGAGCACGACCGCGCCCACCTGCTCGAGCAGGTTCAGGTCGCGGGTGACCGGGCTGGCTCCCCGGTGGGTCTCCTCGCGCAGGGCCGCGACGTCGACCTGCACCCCGGCGGCGGCACCGGCCCGCACCAGGCCGGCCACGTGCTGCAGGTCCTCCTCGGCGGGCACGCCGGCGGCGAAGAACCGGCGCAGCCCGAGGTCCTCCTGGCGGAAGAACAGCACGGCGACGGCGGGCTCGCCGTCCCGGCCGGCCCGGCCGATCTCCTGGTACCAGCTGTCCACCGAGTCGGCGGGCTCGGCGTGCAGCACGAACCGGACGTCGGGCTTGTCGATGCCCATCCCGAACGCCGTGGTGGCCACGACGACGTCCAGCTCGTCGGCCATGAACGCCCGCTGCACGTCCTCGCGCTCGGCCTTGCGCAGCCCCGCGTGGTAGCTCCGGCACCGCAGACCACGCTCGACCAGGGCCTCGGCGAGCTCGACGGTGCCGGCCCGGGTGGCGCTGTAGACGATGCCGACCCCGCGCCCGGCCTCGACGACCGCCCGGTCGAGCAGCGCGGCGGTCTTGCGGTCGGCGTCGGCGTGGTGCTCGACCTCGATGGCGATCTCGGGACGGTCGAACCCGGCCACCACGACGTCCGGGTCGCTCATCCGCAGCCGCTCGACGATCTCGCTGCGCACCGGGGGAGAGGCGGTGGCGGTCAACGCCAGCACGGTGGGGGAGCCCAGCTGCTCGACCACGGCTCCCACCCGCAGGTAGTCCGGCCGGAAGTCGTGGCCCCACGCCGACACGCAGTGCGCCTCGTCGACGACGAGCAGCGCCGGCGCGGTGGCCGCCAACGCCGCCACGACCTGGGCCCGGGAGAGCTGCTCGGGGGCGAGGAAGAGGAAGCGGACCGTCCCGTCACGCAGACCGTCCAGGGCGGCCTGCTGGTCGGCCGCCGACTCGGCGGAGTTCAGCAGGGCAGCGGTGAGCCCGAGGGCCTGCAGGCGCTGGACCTGGTCGCGCTGGAGGGCGATCAGCGGCGAGACGACGACCACCGGCCCGTCCAGCAGCTCGCCGGCCACCGTGTAGACCAGCGACTTGCCCGCCCCGCTGGGCAGCACGGCCAGGGTGTCCCGGCCGGCGCAGACCGCCTGCAGGGCCTCCTCCTGACCCGGCCGGAAGGCGAGGGGGTCGACGGCGAGCAGTTCACGGGCGCTCTGCCGGATCCGCCGGGTACGGACCGAGGCGGTGGCCCCGGCGGTGGGGCGGTCGGCGGTCCGGCTGGAGGAAACGACGCTGGCGCTGGTCACCCGACCCTGCTGCCCTGCTCGGCGAGATCGTCAAACAGGTGCCTGGTGGGGGGCGTGTCGCGGGACGCCACACTGGAGCCCGTGGCCCGACCCCTGACCTTGATGGCCGTGCACGCCCACCCCGACGACGAGGCGACGTCGACCGGCGGCGTGCTGGCGAAGTACGCCGCCGAGGGCGTGACGACCGTGCTGGTGACCTGCACGAACGGCGCGCTGGGCGACAGCGGGACGGTCAAGCCGGGGGAGGAGGGGCACAGCACCGAGGAGGTGGTGGCCCTCCGGGAGGCCGAGCTGGCCGCCAGTGTCGAGGTCCTCGGCATCACGCACGCCCATCAGCTGGGCTACCTGGACTCCGGGATGATGGGCTGGGAGTCCAACGACGCCCCGGGCTCGTTCTGGACCACCCCGGTGGACGAGGCGGCGGCCCGGCTGGCCGAGCTGATCGAGCAGCACCGCCCCGACGTCGTCGTCACCTACGACGAGAACGGCTTCTACGGCCACCCCGACCACATCCAGGCCCACCGCATCACGCTGGCGGCCCTGGAGCTGACCGGGTCCCCGGCCAAGCTCTACTTCTCGACGATCCGGCGCAGCTCGTTCGCCCGGTTCGGCGAGCTGGTGCGTGAGGCCGGGGTGGAGTTCCCCGAGCCCGAGGGCGACCAGCCGGTGTGGGGCGTCGAGGACGACGAGGTCGGCGCCGAGGTGGACGCCACCGCCTTCGCCGGGCACAAGCGCGACTCGCTGGCCGCCCACGCCAGCCAGGCGGAGAACATCGTCTTCCTGAAGTTCCCGGTCGAGACGTTCGCCGCCCTGATGGGCACGGAGGCCTTCGTGCGGGTCCGACCGCCCCGCGCCGTCGGCGACCCGGTCGAGGACGACCTCTTCGCCGGGCTCCGCTAGCCGCAGCTGCGGCGGGCACTGGTTGCTCGTTCCGCATCTGCGTGTCTAAGGTGCGCCTGTGACCGCCACCTACCGGATCGCCGAGGCGGCCGAGCTGCTCGGCGTCAGCGACGACACCGTGCGCCGCTGGATCGACAGCGACCGGCTGACGGCCCACCGGGGCGGCAGTGGTCCCGCGCAGGTCGACGGCACCGACCTCGCCCGGGTGGCCGCCGCCCTGCACGAGGCGCCCGAGCCCGGCCTCACCCGCTCCTCCAGCGCCCGCAACCGGCTGACCGGCATCGTCACCCGGGTCGTCCGGGACACCGTCATGGCGCAGGTCGAGATCCAGTGCGGGCCCTACCGGATGGTCTCGCTGATGAGCCGCGAGGCCGCCGACGAGCTCGGTCTGGAGACCGGTGTCCGCGCCGTCGCCACCGTGAAGGCGACGCAGGTCAGCGTCGACGTCCCCTGATCCCCTCACCGTCGAGAGAGGTCCCACCGTGCGACTGCGTGCCCCCCTGGTCCTGGCCACCGCCGGACTGCTGAGCCTGACCGCCTGCGGCGGCTCGTCGTCCTCCGACGCCGCTGCCGGGTCGACGGCGGGAACGGAGGACGCCGGGCTCAGCGGCACGCTCACCGTGTTCGCCGCGGCCTCGCTCACCGACGTGTTCACCGACCTCGGTGACCAGCTGATGGCCGACAACCCCGACCTGACGGTCGAGTTCAACTTCGCCGGCAGCTCGGCGCTGGCCACCCAGATCGGCCAGGGCGCCCCGGCCGACGTGTTCGCCAGCGCCAACCAGACCCAGATGACCGTGGTCACCGACGCCGGCCTGGCGGGGGGCGACCCGACGGTGTTCACCGAGAACGTGCTGGAGATCGCCGTCCCCCAGGGCAACCCGGCCGACGTCACCGGCATCGACGACTTCGGCGACCCCGACCTGACGCTCGCGGTCTGCGCCCCCGACGTGCCCTGCGGCGCGGCTGCCGAGCAGGTCTTCGAGGCCGCCGGGGTCACCGCACAGCCCGACACCCTCGAGGAGGACGTCCGGGCCGCGCTGACCAAGGTCGAGCTGGGCGAGGTCGACGCCGCGCTGGTCTACGCCTCCGACGTGCAGTCGGCCGGGGACAGCGTCGAGGGCATCACGTTCCCCGAGGCCGAGGACGCCGTGAACGAGTACCCGATCGCCACCCTCGCCGCGGCACCGAACCCCGAGGCGGCCCAGGCGTTCCTCGACCTGGTGGAGTCCGACGCCGGCCAGCAGGCGCTCACCGACGCCGGCTTCCGCAGCCCCGGCGCCTGAGCCTGAGCAGCACCACCGCCCCGCCCCGGCGCCGACGACGGCCCCGGGGCACCGGCGTGCCCGCGCCGCTCCTGGTGCCGGCGCTGCTCGGGGTCCTCTTCCTCGTCCTGCCGCTGGTCGGGCTGGTCGTCCGGGCGCCCTGGTCGCAGCTGCTCAGCTCGCTGGCCGAGCCGCAGATCGGCCAGGCGCTCCGGCTCTCGCTGGTGTCGGCGACGCTGGCGACCCTGCTCTCGCTGGTGCTCGGCGTCCCGCTGGCCTGGGTGCTGGCCCGCTCCACGATCCGCGGCCGCTCGGTGCTGCGGGCGCTGGTCACGGTGCCGCTGGTGCTCCCGCCGGTGGTCGGCGGCGTCGCGCTGTTCCTGGTGCTGGGCCGGCAGGGCCTGGTCGGGCGCTGGCTCTTCGAGACCTTCGACTACACGATCCCGTTCACCACCACGGCCGTCGTCATCGCCGAGACCTTCGTGGCCATGCCGTTCCTGGTGATCAGCGTCGAGGGCGCGCTGCGGGCCGCCGACGCCCGCTTCGAGGACGCCGCGGCCACGCTGGGCGCCGACCGGTGGACGACGTTCCGCCGGGTCACCCTGCCGCTGGTGCTGCCCGGGGTCGCCGCCGGCGCGGTGCTCTGCTGGGCGCGGGCCCTGGGTGAGTTCGGCGCCACGATCACCTTCGCCGGCAACTTCCCGGGGACGACGCAGACCATGCCGCTGGCGGTCTACCTGGCCCTGCAGAGCGACCCGGAGGCCGCGATCGTGCTGTCCCTGGTGCTGCTGGGGGTCTCGCTGGCCACCCTGCTGCTGCTGCGCGACCGGTGGCTGGGCCGTTCGGGGACCCCGGCGGCATGAGCCTGCGCGCGCACGTCGTCGTCCGGCGGGGGGCCCTGCTGGTCGACGTCGACCTGACCGTCGCCGACGGCGAGGTGCTGGCCGTGCTGGGGCCCAACGGCGCGGGCAAGTCCACCGTGCTGCGGGTGCTGGCGGGGCTGCTGGCCCCCGACGGCGGGCGGGTGGCGATCGACGTCCCCGGCGGTGAGCTGGTCTGGGACGACGACACCCGGCACGTGCCCGCCCACGAGCGGCCCCTGGGCATGGTCTTCCAGGACCACCTGCTCTTCCCGCACCTGAGCGTCACCGACAACGTCGCCTTCGGGCTGCGCACCCGCGGTGTGCGCAAGGCCCGGTCCCGGGCGACCGCGCAGGAGTGGCTGGCCCGGGTCGGGCTGGAGGGGTTCGGCGACCGGCGGCCCACCCAGCTCTCGGGCGGGCAGGCCCAGCGGGCGGCCCTGGCCCGGGCGCTGGTGGGGGAGCCCCGGCTGCTGCTGCTCGACGAGCCGCTGAGCGCGCTGGACGCCCGCACCCGGCTGACCGTGCGGGCCGAGCTGCGCCGGCACCTGGCCGCGTTCGGCGGCTGCACGGTGCTGGTCAGCCACGACCCGGTGGACGCGATGGCACTGGCCGACCGGGTGGTGGTCGTCGAGGACGGCGTGGTGGTGCAGGAGGGCAGCCCCACCGAGGTCGCCCGGATGCCGCGCACCGACTACGTGGCCCGGCTGGTCGGGCTGTCGCTGCTGCCCGGCACGGCGGTGGGGACGACGGTCGACCTCGAGGGCGGTGGACGGGTCGCCACCGGCGAGGCCGCGGACGGGCCGGTGTTCGTCGCCGTCCGCCCGGAGACGGTGTCGCTGTACCTGGCCCGCCCCGAGGGCAGCCCGCGCAACGTGTGGCCGGCGACGCTGGTCGCCGCCACCCCGCACGGCTCCACGGTGCGCTGCGACCTGGACGGCGAGGTGCCGCTGACCGCCGACGTCACCGCCACCGCGTTCGCGGAGATGGGGCTGGTGCCCGGGGCCGCGCTCTGGGCGTCGGTGAAGGCCTCGGAGGTGGCGGTCTACCCGCGCTGAGCGGGGCCGAGCTCCTCGGTGACGACCTCGTGGGCGACCTGCGCCTGCACCTGCGCGGTGCCGGCCACCCACCCGGTCACCAGCCGGACCCGCTCGACCGGGACGGCTCGGGTGCTGACCACCGGCTCGTCCACGTGCAGGGTCACCCAGTCGCCCGCCTGCTCGACAGGCCGCGCGCCGACCGGGGCGCCCTGCGCGTCGACGTACTCGACCCGGGCGTGCTGGCGGGTGATCGTCACCGGCACCAGCACCTCCTCGGTGGTGGTCTCCACCCGCAGCCGCGCGCGGGCGTAGGGCACGACCTCGGTGGTCACGGTGAGCCGTTCCTCGGAGCGGACGATCTCGGTCGGTTCGACGGTCACGGGGACTCCGGTCGGCAGCAGGTGGGGCCGGGCCGGTGAGCACGACACCGGGTCCCTGCCCACCGCGCCGGGGGTCCGACACACGACCCGCCGACGCCCGGTCCCCGAGGGGCGTGCGACGGGCGACCGGGGGAGGGTGGGGCGACACCGGTCCGCAGCGTCGCGGCCGGGGACGAGGAGACACCGTGACCACGTTCTTCACCGACTCCCAGCGCGAGTGGCAGGACCACTTCGAGTCCCGCCCGCTGGCCGACCGGCTCGAGGCCGCGATCGTCGCCGACACCCTCGACGAGGGGTCCGCGGCGTTCATCGCCTCCCGGGACTTCTTCTTCCTGTCCACCGTCGACGGCGAGGGCCGCCCGACGGTCTCCTACAAGGGCGGGCCGCAGGGCGTGGTGGCCGTGCTCGACGAGCGCACGCTGGCCTTCCCGCACTACGACGGCAACGGCATGTTCCTGTCGATGGGCAACGCCAGCGAGACCGGCCGGATCGGGCTGCTGTTCATCGACCTGGAGACCCCGAACCGGGTGCGCGTGCAGGCCACCGCCAGCGTCAGCGCCGACGACGAGCTGCTCGCCCGCTGGCCCGGCGCCTCGCTGGTCACCCGGGCCACGGTGGACGAGGTCTTCCCCAACTGCGGCCGCTACGTGCACGTGCACGAGCGTGTCCGGGCCAGCGAGTACGTGCCCGACGACGAGGGGCAGGCGCCGCGGCCCTCGTGGAAGCGCCTGGACGTCGTGCAGGACGTGCTGCCCGACGCGGGCCGGACCGCCGACGAGGGCGGCACCATCACCTTCGAGGAGTACGTGGGCAAGGTGCAGACCGGCACCTCCTGAGAGGGTGGCGGTCGTGTCCGTCGCCGCGCTGGTCCTGGCCGCCGGGGGCGGCCGTCGCTACGGGATGCCCAAGGCGCTCGTGGAGCACGAGGGGTCGCTGTTCGTCGAGCGCGCGGTGCGGACGGCGCGCGCGGCCTGCGACCCGGTGCTCGTCGTGCTCGGCGCCTCGATGCTCGAGGTGTGGCAGCGGGCCGATCTCGACGGCGCCACCGTGGTCGGCAACCGCGACTGGGAGTCGGGGATGGCGTCCTCGCTGCGCACCGGGATCCAGGGGCTGCAGGCGCTGGGCAGCGGGATCGACGCGGTCCTGGTGCTGCTCGTCGACGTCCCCGGCATGACCGCCGAGGCGCTGCACCGGCTGGCCGGGCACGCCGCCCCGGGGACGCTCGTCGTCCCCACCTACGACGGCGTCCGGGGGCACCCGGTGCTGCTGGGCCGCGACCACTGGGCGGGGGTGGCCGAGGCAGCGACCGGGGACGAGGGCGCGCGCAGCTACCTGGCCGCGCACGCCGCCGAGGTGGTCGAGGTCGACTGCACCGGGCTCGCCGACCCCACCGACTGGGACACCCCGCCGGGTAGCGTCGAACCGTGAGCCAGCCTGGGGTCCTGCCTGCCATCGCCGTGATCTCCGAGGAGCCCCTGAGCGTCGCCGCGCACGAGGACGCCGTCGCGCACCCGGCGGCCGGGGCGACCGTCTCCTTCGCCGGCGTGGTCCGCGACCACGACGGTGGCAAGACCGTCACGGAGCTCGAGTACGTCGGGCACCCCACCGCGCAGGCCCTCATCGAGGAGATCGCCGCGGAGTTCGCCGCCCGGCCCGAGGTGCACAGCGTCGCCGTCAGCCACCGGGTGGGCCTGCTCGGCATCGGCGACGTCGCGCTGGCCTGCGCGGTGTCCACCAGCCACCGCGGTCAGGCGTTCACCGCCTGCGCCGAGCTGGTCGACGAGGTCAAGGCCCGGCTGCCGATCTGGAAGCGCCAGGTGTTCGGCGACGGCGCCGAGGAGTGGGTGGCCTGCCCCTGAGCAGGTGACGTCGCGGTCACGACCGGGGGTGGCTGCTTGCCGCGGACGGGTCCGGTGTGGCACAACGGGGCACCGGTGGACGACGACAGGGAGCAGCTGACCGTGGAGGGCGCGGAGCAGGTCGTCGAGGGCATGCCCGTGGGCTTCCTCGCCCTGGACGCCGACTGGACGATCACCCAGGTCAACGCCGCCGCCGAACACGCGGTGAGCCGCCCCCGCGAGGAGCTGCTGGGGCGGGACTACTGGGAGGTGTTCCCGGACAACCGGCACAACGCCTTCGGCGAGACCTACGAGCGGGTCCGGGCCACCGGGGTCAGCGAGGCCGTCGAGGCCTGGTACCCCGAGCCGCTGGAGACCTGGTTCGAGGTCCGCGCCGTCCCCGCCGGACCGGGGCTGCACCTGTTCTTCACCGAGGTCAGCGACCGGCGCCGGGCGCAGGAGCGGCTGGCCGTGCTCGCCCGGGTCAGCAGCGAGCTCGCCGGTTCCCCGGACCCGGTGCAGTCGATGGCCCGCCTGCCCCGGTTGCTGGTGCCGGCCCTGGCCGACTGGGCCGTGGTCACCGTGATCGAGGACGACGGCCGCCCGCACGATGTGGGCAGCTGGCACGCCGACGCCCGGCTGCGCGGGGTGCTCGCCCGGTACGTGCAGCTGCGGCTGGGGGCGCTGCCCGCCGACACCCCGCTGATCCGGGCGCTGGGCACCCAGGAGCCGGTCACCACCACCCACGCCGAGATCGCCGGGTCGCTGCCCCCGGGCGAGGCCCGGGACCTGCAGGCCCAGCTCGCCGACGGGAGCGGGGTCTACCTGCCGCTGCTGGGCCGCGGCCGGACCCTGGGGGTCATCACGCTCTGGTGCGAGCACGGGCGGCCGCTGGTCGGGGACGAGCTGGCCACCGCCCGCGAGGTCGCCGACCGGATCGGGCTGGCGCTGGACAACGGCCGGCTCTACCGGCAGCAGGCCCAGCTGGCCGAGGAGCTGCAGCGCAGCATGCTCACCCAGCCGGTCCAGCCCGAGCACGCCGAGGTCGCCGTCCGGTACATCCCGGCGGTCGAGGCCGCCCGGGTGGGTGGTGACTGGTACGACGCCTTCCGCCAGCCCGACGGGGCGATGACCCTGGTGATCGGGGACGTGGTCGGCCACGACACCGCCGCGGCGGCCGCGATGGGCCAGCTGCGCGGGCTGCTCCGCGGGGTGGCCGCCTACTCCGGTGCCGGGCCGGCCGAGGTGCTGCGCGGGCTGGACGCGGCCATGGCCCTGCTGGACCTGCAGGTGCTCGCCACCGCCGCCGTCGCCCGCCTGGAGCCGCCCGCGGCCGACGGCACGGCCAGGCTGGTCTGGGCGAACGCCGGGCACCTCGAGCCGGTGGTGCTGCGGCCCGACGGGACCCTGCTGGATGCCCGTGGCTGGGACGGCGACCTGCTGCTCGGCGTGGACAGCACCACCGGCCGCCGCGAGCACACCGTCGACCTGGAGCCCGGTTCGACGGTGCTGCTGTTCACCGACGGGCTGGTGGAGCGGCGCAGCGAGGACCTCGACGCCGGCCTCGAGCGGCTGCGCACCCTGGTGGGGACCCTCGCCACCCGCCCGCTCACCGAGCTGTGCGACGAGCTCGTCGAACAGCTCGTGCACGGCCGGCCGGAGGACGACGTGGCGCTGGTCGCCGTCCGGCTGGCCTGACCGCCCGCGCTCAGTGCGGGACGGTGCCGTCGGTGAACGTGGTGGAGCCGGCGGCGCGCAGCTCGACGTCGTCCAGCCGCTCCCGCAGCCGGTCGGCCACCTCGGCGTCGCCCGCCGGGCCGGCGGTCGTGAGCTTCTCGGCGCCCGCGACGGTCGGGGCGTCGAGCACCGCGTCGACCAGCCGGGTGCGGGTCCCCGCCGGGAGCTGACCGGCCTCGACGTGCAGAGCGGCGACGGCGGCGTGCTCGTCACCGACCACGTCGGCGGAGGCGAGCAGCCGACCGCCCTCGGTGACCTCGACGTGCTGGACGTCCTCGGGTGCGGTCATGACCTGCTCCTCGGTGCTGGGGGACACGGGGGCGGCGCGACGCTGCACCGGCGCCAGGGTCCCGCCCGGTCGACCCGGACGGCAACCCGGCACCGGCGCGTCGCGCGCGACTCCCGGGGGGCGCTCAGCGGGCGCCGGCGAGCCCGTCGTCGTCGGGGTGCCGGCGCTCGGCGGCCTCGCGGGCCTCCAACGCCTCCTCCTCGGCCTCGCCCTCCAGTCGACGGGCCTCGCCGGCCGCCTCGGCCGCGGCGTCGCCGTGCGACTCCCCGTAGACCTCGGTCGCCCTGCCCAGCAGCTCCTCGGCCTTGGCCTTCGCCCTGTCGAACACGCTCATGTCCGTTCCTCCCTGGTCATCTGTGCACACTGTCCCGGATCTCGCCCACGAGCTCCTCGAGGATGTCCTCCAGGGCCACGACACCGACCACGACGCCGTCGTCGAGCACCGCGGCCAGCTGCGCCCGGTCGGCCTGCATGGTCTGCAGCGTGCTCCGCAGGTCCGCGGCGGCGTCCACCCGCGGGAGCGGGCGGGTGATGTCGGCGACCTGCACGTCGGGCTCGCCGTCGGCGACCAGCACGTCCTTGACGTGCACGTAGCCGCTCAGCTCGCCGTCGGTGACCACCGGGAAGCGGGAGAACCCGGTGACCGCCGCGACCCGCTCGACGGCGAGGGCGTCGTCGGTGGGGGAGAGCACGGTGAGCTCGGCGCGCGGGATGAGCACGGTGCGCGTCTCCCGGTCCTCCAGGGTCAGCGCCCCGGTGAGCAGGTCGTGATCGGCGGCGTCGAGCAGCCCGCCGGCCCGCGACTCGTCCAGCAGCCCGGCGACCTCGTCGCGGGTGAAGGAGCTGGTCACCTCGTCCTTGGGGTCGACCTTCAGCAGCCGGAGCACGGCGTTGGCCAGCGCGTTCATCGTCCAGATCACCGGCTTGAGCACGGTGACGACGGCGGCCAGCGGCGGGGCCAGCAGCAGCGCGGCCTTGTCCGGGCCGGCCAGGGCCAGGTTCTTCGGCACCATCTCGCCGATCACCACGTGCAGGGCGACGACGACGGTCAGCGCGATCACGAAGGAGATCGGGTAGACCGCGCCCTCGGGGACCCCGACGGCGTCGAAGACCGGCTCGAGCAGGTGCGCCACGGCCGGCTCGCCGATCGCGCCCAGGCCCAGCGAGCACACGGTGATGCCCAGCTGCGCGCCGGCCATCATCATCGACACCCGCTCCATGGCGTGCAGCGTGGTGCGGGCCCGGCGGCTGCCGGCCTCGGCCATCGGCTCGATGGAGGAGCGGCGCGCGGAGATCAGCGCGAACTCCGCGCCGACGAAGAACGCGTTGGCACCCAGCAGCACGACGGCGACGAGCACGCCGATCCAGTCGCTCACGCCGGCACCCCGCTCTGCTCGTCGTCGTTCGCCGCGTCGACCTCGGGGAGGAGCTCGCCGACCACGGCCCGCTCCACCCGGGTGCCGTCGACGACGGTCACCTCGACCCAGACGCCACCGGGGTGGCCCTCGGCCTCCTCGGCGAGCTCGGGCGGGAGCTGGCGAAGCGCCTCCACCCGGTCGCCGACCTCGGGGATGCGACCCAGGTGATGGAGCACGAGCCCGCCGATCGTGTCGTAGTGCCGGTCGCCGGGGACGGTGAGACCGGTGGCCGCGGCCACCTCGTCGGGACGCAGCAGGCCCGACACCGACCAGGTGCCGTCGCCGCGGTCGTCGACGTCGGAGTCGTCGGCGTCGTCGTCGTGCTCGTCGGTGAGGTCACCGACGAGCTCCTCCACCAGGTCCTCGATGGTGACCACGCCGTCGGTGCCGCCGTACTCGTCGACCACCACGGCCATCTGCAGCGAGCCCCGCCGGAGGTCGACCAGCAGGTCGTCGAGCTGGCGGGAGGTGGGCACGAAGAGCGCCTCGACCATCACGTCGGCCACGGACACCCCGGTGCGGCGGTCGCGGGGGACCGACAGCGCGTGTTTCACGTGGACCAACCCGATGACGTCGTCCACGCCGTCGGCGGACAGCACCGGGAAGCGGGAGTGCCCGGAGTCCCGGGCGGTGGCCAGCACGACGGCGACCGGGTCGTCGCCGCGGACGGAGGACATCTGCACCCGTCGGGTGGCGACGTCGCTGGCCCGCAGCTCGCCGAAGGCCAGTCCGCGCTCGAGCAGGGCGGCGGTCTCCGCGCCCAGCGTGCCGGTGGTGCCCGAGCGGCGGACCAGGGAGGTGAGCTCCTCGGGGGAGCGGGCCGAGGCCAGCTCCTCCTGGGGCTCGACCTTGAAGAGCCGGCGCAGGATCGCGTTGGCCCAGCCGTTGAGCAGCCGGATGACCAGAGAGGTGCCCCGGGTGAAGCCGCGCTGGAAGCCCGAGACGGCCTTGGCCACCTCGAAGGGCTTGGCGATCGCGAGGTTCTTGGGCACCAGTTCGCCGAACACCATCGTCAGCACGGTGGCCAGCACCAGCGCCAGGGTGATCGACACCGAGCGGGCGGCCCCACCGGAGAGCCCGACCGACTCCAGTGGCCCGGCGAGCAGGGCCGCGATCGAGGGCTCGGCGACGAAGCCGATCGCCAGGTTGGTGACGGTGATGCCGAGCTGGGCGCCGGAGAGCTGGGTGGACAGCGTGCGCATGGCGGCCAGCACGCCGTCGGCCCCGCGCTCGCCGTCGGCGGCCCGGCGCTCGACGGTCGACCGGTCGACGGTGACCAGGGCGAACTCGAAGGCGACGAAGGCGGCGCAGGCCGCGATCAGCAGGATCCCGACCAGGACCAGCAGCCACTCGATCACGGCTGGCTCCCCACGGGGGGACGGGCAGGTGTCTCGGGTAGGTGAGGCAGCGAGCTCACGAGCGGGGTGGATCAGCCTCCGGCGAAGGGGGGCAGCACGTCGACGACTGCCCCGGGTCCCAGCCTCAACGCACGGTCCCGCGTGGACGTTCCATCCACGAGGAACGAGCAGGCGGTCAGCACCCGCTCGAGCTTCTCGCCGTGCTGGTCGACGATCTGGCCGACCAGCTCGTCGAGGGAGCCGGCGTCCCGGGTCTCGGTGTCCACGCCGACCGCGGCGCGGGCCCCGGCGAAGTACCGCACGGTCACGGCCATCTCAGCCGCCGATCGCGGACATCGGCCGGGAGGGCTGCAGGAAGGACGGGTCGTCGATGCCGTGCCCGGGCAGCTTGGTGAGGGTGGCGATCCGCCAGCGGTCGGCCAGCTCCTGGTCGGTCGCGCCGTCCCGCATCGCGGTGCGCAGGTCGGACTCCTCGCGGGCGAACAGGCAGTTGCGGATCTGGCCGTCGGCGGTGAGCCGGGTGCGGTCGCAGGCCCCGCAGAAGCTGCGGGTGACCGAGGCGATGACGCCGACGGTGAGGTCGGTGCCGTCGACCAGCCAGCGCTCGGCCGGGGCGGCGCCGCGCTCCTGGACGTCGGGCACCAGCGTGTGCGTGGCGGTGAGCTTGGCCAGGATGTCCTCGGCGGTCACCATCTCGCTGCGGGTCCACGCGTGGTGGGCGTCCAGCGGCATCTGCTCGATGAAGCGCAGCTCGTAGCCGTGCTCCAGGCAGTACTCCAGCAGGGGGACGGCGTCGTCCTCGTTGATCCCCTTGAGCAGCACGGTGTTGACCTTGACCGGGGTGAGCCCGGCGTCCTTGGCGGCCTTGAGCCCGGCCAGCACGTCGGGCAGCCGGTCGCGGAAGGTGAGCTCCTTGAACCGGGCGCGGTCCAGGGTGTCCAGGCTGACGTTGAGCCGGTCGAGACCGGCCGCGGCCAGCGCCGGTGCCATCCGGGAGAGCCCGACGGCGTTGGTGGTCAGGCTGACCTCGGGGCGGGGGAGCAGCGCGGTGGTGGCCGCGACGATGCCGGGCAGACCCGGGCGCAGCAGCGGCTCGCCGCCGGTGAACCGGACCTCCTCGATGCCCAGGTGCTCCACGCCGATCCGCACCAGCCGGACGACCTCGTCGTCGGTGAGCTGCTCGACCTTGGGCAGCCAGTCCAGGCCCTCGGGGGGCATGCAGTAGCTGCAGCGCAGGTTGCAGCGGTCGGTGAGGGAGACCCGCAGGTCGGTCGCCGTCCGGCCGTGCCGGTCGACCAGACCGCCGGTTCCGGGGGCGCCGAGCACCGGGTCGGGCACGCGGACCTGGGGGTCGGGCAGCGGGCTCGGCGTCGTCACCCGCCCGACTGTAGAGCGGCCTCCGTCACCTGCACCGGGCACTGTGGGCGCCGTCACCACGGGTTCCGCAGGTGCGGACGTGCCGGCACCGGGGAGCCGCACCGGCGGGTTGCGCAGGGTTGCACCCTCAGTGGGTCAGGGTCAGCTTGAGGACGACGGCGAGCAGGGCGACCGCGGAGGCCGTGACCCCGACGAGCACCGCGCGGCCCAGCGGGACGTCGGCCTGCAGCCGCCGGTAGACCAGGCCCACCCCGGCGATCCGGACGACACCGACGGCCGAGGCCAGCGACTGCCCGACCAGCTCCGACGGCCAGCCGAGCGCGGTGCCCAGCAGCAGCGCGGCCGGGAGCACGCCCGAGCTCAGGATCGGGGTCGCGTCCCGCAGCGCCTGGGCGACCCGGCGCCGGTCGCCCCCGGTGAACAGCGCACCGATCGAGTGCGCCAGTACGTGCGCCACGTAGGTGGACAGCACGGTGCCCACGACGAGCACCGCGGCGGTCCCGGAGTCCACCGTCGCCGGGGAGGTGCCGACGACGGCGGCCAGCACCAGCACGTTGCCGTAGACGTAGGCGGCCACCCTGCTCTCCGCGCGGTGCGGGTCGACGTCCTCACGGCGGCGGGTGAGGGGACGCAACACGGTCGACGTGGCCACGCCGGCATCCTGCCCCGCCCCCTACGATCGGGCTGCCACCCGGGAGTCCGGCAAGCCCCCTTGTCTCCGCCTGTGGCCAGGAAGTCGAGATCGATCCCGTGCTCAACCCGTTCTCCCCGTACGCCCGCATCTTCACCGTCCCCGGCTCGAGGGCCTTCTCCTTCGCCGGCTGGTTGGCCCGGGTGCCGATGTCCACCGTCGGCCTGGGCTCGGTGCTCCTCGTCGCCGGCGAGACCGGCAGCTACGGCCTGGCCGGGGCCGTGGCCGGCACGCTGTCGCTGGCCTTCGCCGTCGGCAGCCCGCAGTGGGCCCGCGGCATGGACCGGCTCGGCCAGGGCCGGGTGCTGGTCTGGGCCTCGATCGCCTACCTGGTGCTCGGGCTCTCCTTCGCCTCCGCGGTGGTGCTCGACGCCCCGCGCTGGTCCTGGTTCGTGCTCGCCGCCCTGGCCGGGGCGTGCGGGGCCAACGTGGGCGCCGCCGTCCGGGCCCGCTGGTCCCACGCCCTGGAGGACGCCGACGACCGGCAGACCGCGTTCGCCTTCGAGTCCGTCGTCGACGAGGTCGTCTTCGTCGTCGGACCGCCCTCGATCACCTTCCTGGCTGCGCTGGTGGCCCCGCCGGCCGGTTTCGTGGTCGGGCTGCTGGTGGGGGTGTCCGGGGCGTTCTGGCTGGCCCGCCAGGAGGCCACCCAGCCCCCGGTCGCCGAGACCGCGCCCGGCGAGCGCCGCTCCCGCACGTCGGTGCTCAGCCCGACCCTGGTCGTCGTCGCCACCGCCTACCTCGCGGTGGGCACCGTGTTCGGCGCGATGGACGTCGTGGTCGTCGGGTTCGCCGAGGTGCAGGGCGCCCCGGTGCTGGCCGGCGTGGCGCTGGCCGCCTACGCCGGGGGCAGCCTGGTCTCCGGGCTGGCCTACGGCGTGGTCCGGCTGCCCGGCACGCTGGTCACCCGGTTCGTGGCGTGCGCGGTCTTCTTCGGCGTCGCCGCGCAGGGTCTGCTACTGGTCGGTTCCCTGCCCTGGTTGGTGGCCGCGGCGTTCCTCGCCGGGCTGGCCATCGCCCCGGTGCTGGTCGCCGGGATGTCGCTGGTGGAGAGCCGGGTCGACCGCCGGGCGCTCAACGAGGGCCTGACCTGGACGTCGACCGGACTCACCCTCGGCGTCACCGGCGGCGCGGCGCTGGCCGGTGCCGCGGTGGACGCCTGGGGCGCCCAGGACGCCTTCCTCGTGCCGGCCCTGGGCGCCGCTGCTGCGGGGGTGCTGGCACTGGTGGGCGCGGTCGTGCTGCGACGTCCCGACCGGGAGCGCGTGGCGGCCTGAGAGGGTCGGGCACGTGCCTCTCACCCTCCGCGAGCTGACCGCCGACGAGCTGCCCGCCTCCTGGGCGCTGGGCCGGATGGCCTTCGGCGGCCCCGCCGAGGCGCCGGCCCGGGCGCTGCGGGTGGTGCCCGGGATGACCCGGCTGGGCGCCTTCGACGAGCGCGGCACGTTGGTCGGCAAGGTCGTCGACGTCGCCCACGAGCAGTGGTGGGGCGGCCGGCGGGTGGTCGCTGCGGACGTCAGCGGGGTCGCCGTCCGGCCCGAGACCCGCGGCGGCGGGGTGGCCCGGCAGCTGCTCACCGAGCTGCTGGTGCGCGCCCGGGAGCGGGGCGCCGCGGTCAGCGCGCTCTACCCGACCGTGTCGGCGGTCTACCGGTCCCTGGGCTGGGAGGTTGCCGGGTCCCTCGGTGCGACCGAGCTGGACACCGCCGCCCTGCCGCGCACCCGGGCCGTCGACGGGCTGACCGTGCGGCCGGGGGAGCCCGACGAGCTGCCGCTGGTCACCGAGCTGTACGAGCGGGTCGCCCGGCAGCGGCAGGGGCTGCTCACCCGCCGCGGCGGGCACTTCGACGAGGCCCCGGACACCCCGTTGCCCGAGGGCGTCGACGCGCTGTCCCTGGTGTTCGACGGCGACCTGCTGGTCGGCGCGCTCGTGTTCGGCCGGGGCACCGGGTACGGCGTCGAGTCCAAGCTCGACGTGCACCACCTGCTGGCCACCACCCCGGACGCCGCCCGTGCCCTGGTCGGCGTGCTCGCCGGCTGGACCACGGTGACGCGCGCGGTGCGGGTCCCGCTGCTGGCCGGCGACGTGTTCTCCACGGTGCTGCCGCTGGAGCGGGCGTCGGCCGGCTCGGCCAGGGCGTGGATGCACCGCCCGGTCGACGTCGTCCGCGCCGTGGCCGACCGGGGCTGGCCGGCGCACGCGACCGGTCGCGTCGCCTTCCGGCTGCGGGACGACGTCGCCCCCTGGAACGCGGGGGACTGGGAGCTCGAGGTCGCCGACGGGGCGGCCACCCTCCGGCGTGCCGCGACCGAACCCGACCTGTGGCTCGACGTGCGGGGCTTCGCCGTCCTGTACTGCGCGGCGACCGGTGGCCGCGCGCTCGCCCAGACCGGGCTGGCCGGCGGCAGCGGCGACCCGGCGGCGCTGGACCTGCTCGCCTGCGGACCCCGCGCCGAGCTGCTCGACTACTTCTGACCGGTTGAGCGCTGCACGACCGGGTAGTGCGAGAGAGAGTGGCCGCGCCTGTGGCGTCGTGCCCCACCCGCATCCGCACCACCACGAGGAGGAGACCCATGGCCATCCCCATGATCACCCTGAACAACGGCGTCGAGATCCCCCAGCTGGGCTTCGGCACCTACCAGATCGAGCCCGAGAACACCCGTGAGGCCGTGAAGACCGCCCTCGAGGTCGGCTACCGGCACATCGACACCGCCGAGATGTACGGCAACGAGAAGGAGGTCGGCGAGGGCTTCCGCGACTCCGGTCTCTCCCGCGACGACGTCTTCATCACCTCGAAGCTGAACAACGGCTTCCACGCCGAGGCCGACGTGGCGAAGGCGATCGACCAGACCCTGGCCGACCTGCAGATGGACCGGGTCGACCTGTTCCTGATCCACTGGCCGCTGCCGGGCATCGACATCGACTTCGTCGAGACCTGGAAGGGCATGGAGCAGCTCTACCGCGACGGCAAGGCCCGCGCGATCGGCGTCTCGAACTTCCAGAGCAACCACCTCAACAAGCTGCGCGACCAGGCCGACGTCACCCCGGCGGTCAACCAGATCGAGGTGCACCCCTACCTGTCCCAGGAGGAGCTGCGCGGCTACAACGCCGAGCGCGGCATCCTGACCGAGGCCTGGTCGCCCATCGCCCAGGGCAAGGTCCTCGACGACCCGGCGATCGTCCGCGTCGCCGAGCGCGTACACCGCACCCCCGCGCAGGTCACCCTCCGCTGGGCGATCCAGCGCGGCGACATCGTGTTCCCCAAGTCGGTCACCCGCAGCCGCGTCGAGGAGAACTTCGCGCTCTTCGACTTCGAGCTGTCGCAGGACGACATGACCTCAATCTCCGCGCTCAACCGGGACGAGCGGACCGGCCCCGACCCGGACACGTTCAACATGATCCCGAGCTGATCACCGGCGGCCGAGGCCGCCATGCGTGACACGGAGCCCGTCCCCGACCCGGGGGCGGGCTCTCGTGCGTCCGGGTCAGTCCGTGGTGACGAAGTCGATGAGCTCCTCGACCCGGCCGATCAGTGCCGGCTCGAGGTCTGTCCAGGTCTGCACGCGGGCGAGGATGCGCTGGGCCCAGACGTAGCCGGTGTCGTCCTCCCAGCCCAGCCGGCGACAGACCCCGCCCTTCCAGTCCTCGCCCCTCGGGACGGTCGGCCAGGCGCGGATGCCGACGACCGAGGGCTTGACCGCCTCCCAGACGTCGATGAACGGGTGGCCCACGACGAGGGCGTGCGCGCCGGTGACCTGGGCGGCGATCCGGGTCTCCTTGGAGCCGGTGACCAGGTGGTCCACCAGCACCCCGAGTCGGCGACCCGACGAGGGGCGGAACTCCTTCACGATGCCGGGCAGGTCGTCCACGCCGTGCAGCGGCTCGACCACCACGCCCTCGATGCGCAGGTCGTGGCCCCAGACCTTCTCCACCAGTTCGGCGTCGTGCTTGCCCTCGACGTAGATCCGGCCCTCGCGGGCCACCCGGGCCCGGGCGCCGGCGACGTAGGTCGACCCCGAGGCGCTGCGGGCCGACCCGGCCGCGGCCGGGTTCTTCGGGCGCACCAGCACCACCGGGCGTCCCTCCACCCAGAACCCCGGGCCCAGCGGGTAGCCCTTCACCCGGCCGAAGCGGTCCTCGAGGTGGACGACGTCCTTCTCGCAGCGGACCACGGCACCGACGAACCCCGAGCTGGGGTCCTCGACCACCAGGTCCTTCTCCGCCTCCACCTGGGGGAGCGGCTTCTTCTGGGTGCGCGGGTGCACGAGCGAGTCGTACGGGGAGCGAGGAGGCACCGACCGAGTCTCCGCAGCGGGCGCAGGGAGCCGGCGGAACGACACGCCCGGACGGTGTTTGGGAAACGTGGACCGGAACCGGCCGTTTCCACCTCCCGGCTCGTCGGGCAGTGGTGGAGAGAGCTTGCACAACACCCCCCACGCACCGACACGAGGAGCTCCACTGTGATCGACACCAACAGCATCGACCAGGTCATCGGCAGCGACGTCTACGACGCCGACGGCGACAAGATCGGCACCGCGTCCGAGGTCTTCCTCGACGACCAGAGCGGCAACCCCGAGTGGGTCACCGTCAAGACCGGCCTCTTCGGCACGAAGTCCACCTTCGTCCCGCTGCGTGACGCCGACCTCGCCGACGGTGGCGTCCGCGTCCCCGTGAGCAAGGCCGCCGTCAAGGACGCCCCCAAGGTCGACGCCGACCAGCACCTCTCCCCCGAGGAGGAGCAGGAGCTGTACCGCCACTACGGCTTCGCCGACAACAACACCTCGTCGAACACGACGACCACCACCACGGACACCACCCGCGTGGGCAACGACCTCGACGACCGTGGCACCCGCACCGACGGTGGCACCGCCCGCCTCGGTGACGACCTCGACGACCGCGGCCAGCACGCCGCCCGGTCCACCGAGGACCACGACAGCACCCTCACCGGTACCCGCAACGACGCCGGCACCGTGGGCCGCGACACCTCCGGCCCGACCACCGACGACGCGATGACCCGCTCCGAGGAGCGGCTGTCCGTCGGCACCGAGGCCGTGGAGACCGGTCGGGCGCGTCTGCGCAAGCACGTCGTCACCGAGAACGTCACCCGCACCGTCCCGGTCACGCACGAGGAGGTCCGGGTCGAGCGCGAGCCGATCACCGACGCCAACCGCGACTCCGCCCTCTCCGGTGGCAACCTCACCGAGGAGGAGCACGAGGTGACGCTGCACGCCGAGCGTCCCGTCGTGGAGAAGGAGACCGTGCCGGTCGAGCGGGTCCGCCTGGGCACCGAGACCGTCACCGAGGAGCAGCGCGTGCAGGCCGACGTCGCGCACGAGGAGATCGAGCAGGTGCAGGACGGTGTCGACACGACCCGTGGCACCGACGGTCGCGGCACCACCCGCTGACCCAGCACCCCCCCCCGAACGCCAGCACCACCAGCACGCCCGCGCAGCCCGTCCCGGTCCGACCGGGGCGGGCTGCGCTGCGTCGTGGGCGCGTAGCGTCGTCGGTCCAGCCGCAGGCGCACGCCACCTCGGACCGAGCTCCGCAACCGACCGCCGGTCCGCCGGTGGCGAGGAGTCACCATGGCCGGCAAGAACAAGGGCGGTCGCGAGACCAAGAAGCCCAAGGTCGAGAAGGCGAAGACCAACGCCTCCCAGCCCAGCCTCAAGGGCGCCGTCGACGCGATCAAGCAGAAGGCCCGCTGACCCGGGTCACCCCAGCGTGCGGGCCAGTTCCTGCACGCGGGTGACGGCGGCCTCCCGCTGGGCGGTCGCCGTCGCCTGCAGGTCGGTCATCGCCGGCACCCGCCCGGCCAGGGTCAGCTCCAGGGTGACCACCTCGACGGTCATCCCGAAGGACTGGCCGAGCACCAGCGCCAGCGGCGGCACCGTGTGGTCCATGCCCGCGGTCGGGCTGCCCGGCGCGTAGCCCGCGCCCCGGCTGGAGACCACCACGGCGGTGCGCCCGGCCAGCGGCTGGTCGGTCAGCTCGCCGAAGGGCACCGTCGTCCCGAGCACGTGCACGTGGTCCACCCACGCCTTGAGCGTGGAGGGCAGCGACCAGTTGTACATCGGCGCGCCGACCAGGACGACGTCGGCGGCCAGCAGCTCGGCCAGCAGCTCGCGCTGCACCACGTCGTCCACCTCGGCACCGGTCTCGGCCGGGGTGCGCAGGGCCGGGGCCCAGTGCAGGGCGGCGTCGGGCAGGTGCGGCGGCGGGTCGGCCTGCAGGTCGCGGTGGGTGACCGTGTGGTCGGCACCCAGCCCGCGCCACGCCTCGGCGAAGGCCGCGGTGACCGGGCGTGAGGACGACGTGCGCGGGTCGACCGAGGCGTCGAGGTGCAGCAGGTGGGGCACGGGGCGCTCCTTCTCATCGGCCCCGGAGCGGACCGGATCTGCCCGGGGGTGGTGGCACTGAGTGTCACAGGGCATCCTGAGACGCACAGCACAGTGCGGCACCGCGGCCGCCCGAGGAGGACACCCCATGGCCAACCAGTGGTTCGAGACCGTCGCCGAGGCGCAGCGTCGCGCCAAGAAGCGACTCCCCAAGTCCGTCTACGGGGCCCTGATCGCGGGTTCCGAGCGCGGCAACACGATCGAGGACAACACCCGCGCCTACTCCGAGCTGGGCTTCGCCCCGCACGTGGCCGGGCTGCAGGGCGAGCGCGACCTCACCACCTCGGTGATGGGCCAGCCCCTGTCGATGCCGGTGATGATCTCCCCGACCGGCGTGCAGGCCGTGCACCCCGACGGCGAGGTCGCCGTCGCCCGGGCCGCCGCCGCCCGCGGCATCACGATGGGCCTGAGCTCGTTCGCCTCCAAGAGCGTCGAGGAGGTCGCCGCGGCCAGCCCGCAGACCTTCTTCCAGATGTACTGGGTCGGCTCCCGCGACGTGCTGGTGCAGCGGATGGAGCGGGCCCGCGCGGCCGGCTGCGTCGGGCTGATCATGACCCTGGACTGGTCGTTCTCCAACGGCCGCGACTGGGGCTCCCCGGCGATCCCGGAGAAGGTGAACCTCAAGGCGGCGCTGCAGTTCGGCCCCGAGGTCGCGCTGCGCCCGCAGTGGCTCTACACCTGGCTCAAGACCGGGGCGATCCCCGACCTGACCACCCCGAACCTGGCCCCGGCCGGCGGCGGCCCCGCACCGACGTTCTTCGGCGCCTACGGCGAGTGGATGGGCACCCCCCTCCCGACCTGGGAGGACGTCCAGTGGCTGCGTGAGCAGTGGGGCGGGCCGTTCATGCTCAAGGGCGTCATGCGGGTCGACGACGCGCACCGCGCCGTGGACGCCGGCGTCACCGCCATCTCGGTCTCCAACCACGGCGGCAACAACCTCGACGGCACCCCGGCCTCGATCCGCGCGCTGCCGGCGATCGCCAAGGCCGTCGGCGACCAGGTCGAGGTGGTCACCGACGGTGGCATCCGCCGCGGTTCCGACGTCGTCAAGGCCCTGGCGCTGGGTGCCAAGGCCGCGATGATCGGCCGGGGCTACCTGTGGGGCCTGGCCGCCAACGGGCAGGCCGGCGTGGAGAACGTGCTGGACATCCTGCGCAGCGGCATCGACTCCGCCGTCCTCGGGCTGGGCCACCGCGACGTGAAGGACCTGCGCCCGGAGGACGTCGTCGTCCCGGCGAACTGGCCGCGGGTGCTGGGCACCGCGGACCAGAAGCACGTGGTCTGAGCGACCTCAGGCCGGCTGGCGGAGCAGGTCCACCCGCCAGTCGGCCTCGGGGTGCCGGCCCCCGCGCCACCACGGGCGCACCAGCTCCAGTCGGCTGAGCACCCCGGCCCGGTCGGCCCACAGCAGGGCCAGGTGGTTGCCGGCCGGTGGGGCGCCCTCGAGCACGAGCTGGGTCTGCTGCACCGGCGACTGGTCGTAGAAGGACTGCAGCGCCCGGGTGTCGCCTGGGGGCAGTTCGCCGTCCGCGGAGTGCCAGACCCGCAGGACGTCGACGTCGGTGCTGACGATCAGCCCGGACATCGGCAGCCCGAGGTTCTCCCCGCCCTGGTCGCCGACGTCGAAGGTGAGCTGTTCGCCGATCGAGGCCGACCAGGGGCGCAGCTGCTCCATCGCGTGCCGGCGCACCAGCTGCCTGTCCAGGTGCGGGTCGGCGGCGGGCTGCCAGCCGTGCTGACGGTGGATCGCGTGGCTGACCGCGACCCCGGCCGACAGCGCCTCGTGCACCGCCCGCAGCAGCGGCCGCAACCGGGTCAGCACGGCCTCCGGCGACGACTCCACGACGGAGAGTCTGCCGTGGGGTCAGGCGCGCAGCAGCACCGTGCGCAACTCGTGCGCGCCGTCGGCCCGGGTGGCCTCGTAGAACCAGCGGTGGCCGCCGTCGGGCAGTGCGACGACCTCGGCGTAGCGCAGCCCGTGCGGGGCGTGCGGGCTCTGCAGCAGCGGGCCGTCCCCGACCGGGGTCCAGCCGTCGGGGTCGACCCGGGCCAGCCCGGTGCGCTCCTCCCAGTTCTCCTCGGCGGTCGCCCGGCCGTCGTAGAGCGCCCAGGTCGCGCCGTCCTCGGTCCACACCGTCGCCGGGCGCACCCCGCGGGCGTCCCAGGTGCCCGGGGTCCCGGTGAGCACGGTGCCCTGCCAGGTCCAGTCGATGCCATCGGTGCTGGTGGCGTGGTCGACCGTCATCCGGTCGGTGGCGTCGGGGTCGTCCAGCGGGTGCACCGAGGCCCACAGGTGCCACCGCCCGCCGTCGTGCCGGACCACGGGGTCCTTGACCGCACTGCCCGCGTCCCCGGGCAGCACGGTGCGGGGGGTCGCGGTGGCCAGGCCCGCGACGGTGTCGGCCTCCAGCAGGTCCACCCGCCAGTGCTTGGTGCCCGGGGTCGCGCAGCTGACGTAGGTCCGCCAGCGGCCGTCGGGGGTGTGCACCAGGGCGGGGCGCTCCAGCGACTCGGCGCCGAACGCGTCCTTGCCCAGCGCGGCGACCGGCTCGAAGTGCACGCCGTCGTCGGACCGGGAGAGGGAGTTGGCGAACCCGCGGCCCTCGCCCACCGGACGGCGCAGCCGCTGCGCCAGCCACCACACGCCGTCCACCAGCTGCACCGACGGCCCGCCGACCCAGGAGCCCGGGCGGGGGTCGTCGGGGACGGCCACCACCTCGGCGTCGGCCCAGAAGCTCTCCACCCGTGCCCGGCTCCAGCTCACCGGGGCCAGGCTGCCAGCCCGGGTCACGCGCCCTCCTGGCGGGCGGCCCGGCTGGCGTAGTCCCCGCGTCCGGTGTCCGCACGCCAGTCCGCGAAGGACTCGCCGGTCACCTCCTCGAGCAGCGCGATGTCGGGCAGCACCCGCTCCAGCACGGCCCGGCGCACCTCCACCGGCAGCGGCGGCCGCTTCGTCGCGCCGGCGTGCAGGGCGGCGAGGAGCGGCCTCGAGACCTGCCGCCACACCTGCGGCGGCAGCAACGCCCCGGCCCGTGCGCCGGCCCGCGCGCAACGGGCCAGCGCCCGGTACCGCGGGGTGTCGGCGACGAAGGGCTTCACGTTCTCCGCCGGGACGGCGTGCGCGACCCCGGGGGCGACGCCGAGGAAGGCGCTGACCCGGTCCAGCGTCCGCGCGGGCTCGGCGACGACCTCGCGGAACCGCAGCACCAGCAGCTGCTCGCGGGGGAGCAACGTCAGCAGGTCGCGCAGCTGCTCGCCGTAGCGGCCCAGGCCGGTGTAGTGCCAGAACGGAGCCCAGCCGGCCTCGATCCGGTGCTCCTCGAGCTCCACCGCCCGGCCGAAGTCGGCCTCGGGCTCCAGTCCGTCGGCGCGCAGGTGCACCCAGTTCGACAGCGCCCGGTCGACCGGGTCACGGACGACCGCGACCACCTTCACGTCCGGGACGTCGGCGACCAACCGGCGCTGGGCGGCCCGGTCGTAGAGGTAGAACGGCGTGCTCTCCCCGCGCACCGCGCCCTCGGGGGCGTCGGCGAACAGGCGCACGTAGCGGTCCCGGCGCCAGACCCACTCCCGGGCGCTGTGCGCGTCGCCCGGGCCCTGCTGCCCCGAGCGCGGCGGCGGGCGGCCGTCGGTCAGGTAGAACTTCGGCTCCTTGACCGGGGAGAGGTACAGCCCCGGGTGGGTGGCCAGCGCCGCGTGCAGTGCCGTCGTCCCCGCCTTGGGGGCGCCGGCCAGCACGAACTGGGGCAGCCGGTCGCTCATGCGGCACTCCTCGTCCGGTCCAGCAGCGGCAGGACCTCCTCGCCCACCCGCCACGCCTCCTCCAGGTGCGGGTAGCCCGACAGCACGAACTCGTCGAACCCCAGCTCGGCGTACTCGGTGATCCGCTCGGCGACCTGCTCGTGGCTGCCGACCAGCGCGGTCGCCGCCCCCTCGCGCACCAGCCCGATCCCGGCCCACAGGTTGGGGGCGACCTCCAATGACCGGGCGCCGTCGCCGGCCGAACCGCGGTGCAGGGAGGCCATCCGGGCCTGTCCGACGGAGTCCATCCGGGCGAACCGCTCCTGGGTGGCCGCGATCGCGCTCGCGGGCATCCCGGCCAGCATCCGGTCGGCCTCGGCCCAGGCCAGCTCGGGGGTGTCCCGGCTGACCACGTGCAGCCGGATGCCGAACCGGATGGTGCGGCCACGGTCGGCGGCCTTCTGCCGCACCCGGTCCAGTCGCTCGCGCACCATGGTCGGCGGCTCTCCCCAGGTCAGGTACGTGTCCACGTACCGGGCCGACACGTCCTCGGCCGCGGTGGACGCCCCGCCCAGGTACACCGGCGGGACGACGTCGGGCGGGTTGCTCAGCCCGGTGCCCACGGCCTGCAGGTGCTCGCCGTCGACGTCGAAGCGCTCCCCGGCCAGACACCGCCGCAAGACGTCGAGGAACTCCCCGGTGCGGGCGTAGCGCGCGTCGTGGTCGAGGAAGTCGCCGTACGCCCGCTGCTCGACCGGGTCACCGCCGGTGACGACGTTGAGCCGCAGCCGCCCGCCGGACAGCCGCTGGAAGCTCGCCGCCTGCTGCGCGGCCAGCGTCGGCAGGATGAACCCGGGGCGGAAGGCGACCAGGAAGTGCAGGGTCTGAGTGCGGTCCAGCAGCGCCGCGCAGGTCACCCAGGCGTCCTCGCAGCCCGACCCGGTCGGGGTGAGCACGGCGGTGAACCCGGCCTGCTCGGCGGCCCCGGCGACCGCGCCCAGGTAGTCCAGCGTCGGCCGACGCTTGAGCGCCGCGGCGTTGTGCCCCCGGTCGGTGGTGGCCGGTCCGACGTCCCGGCTGTCGCCGCGGGTGGGCAGGAACCAGTGCACGTCCACGGTCAGCGGTCCCCAGCGGGCGGCCGTGCGGCGGCGAAGGTGGTCGTCCGCCGGAGCCGGAAGCCCAGGGACTCGTACAGCCCGATCGCCCCGGTGTTGCTGGCCGCGGCGTGCAGGAACGGGGTCTCCCCCCGCGCCCGGATGCCGTGGGCGACGGCGTGGACCAGCCGGGTGCCCAGACCCTGGCCACGGTGGGCCGGGTCGGTGCACACCGCGCTGATCTCGGTCCAGCCCGGCGGGTGCAGGCGCTCCCCGGCCATCGCCACCAGCTCGCCGTCCCGGCGGATGCCCAGGTAGGCGCCCATGGTGTGGGTGCGGGGCAGGAAGGGCCCGGGCCGGGTGCGCTCGACCAGCGCCAGCATCTCCGGGACGTCGTCGTCGCCGAGCAGCACCGCCTCGTCCTCCGGGGCTGCGGCCACCCCGTCGTCGACGAGCTGGACGCCGGGGACGGAGTACACCGTCTCCCAGTCCGCCGGGGGCGGGCTCGTGGCGCCGGCCAGGGGGACGACGCCGCCCGGGCCGACCAGGGCCGCGGCGTCCGCCCAGTCCTGCTCGGTGGTGTCCAAGGGCAGCGCCAGGAACGGCGAGACGTCGGTCGGGTAGCGGACCACCCGGCCGACCCGCTCGGCGAACGCGGCGTGCGGTCCGTGCAGGGACGCCCAGGCCGGGGCGTCCAGCACGTGGGCGGTGGTCGTGGTCAGGACGCCACCGCCGACTCCCCGTCGGTGCGGCGCAGGGGCAGGCCGAGGTGCTCGCGCAGCGTCGTGCCCTCGTAGTCGGCGCGGAAGACACCGCGCTCCTGCAGCAGCGGCACCACCTGGTCGACGAAGGGCCCCAGACCGCCGGGGGTGATGTGCGGGGCGAGCACGAACCCGTCGCTGGCGTCGGCCTGGACGTACTCGTCGATGGTGGCCGCGACCGCGGCCGGGGTGCCGATGAAGGACTGCCGGCCGGTCACCTCCACGATCAGCTCGCGGGTGGTCAGGCCCTCGACCTCGGCCTTGGCCCGCCACTCGTCCGCCGTCGCCACCGGGTCGCGGTGCATCCGCACGCTGGCCCGGCCCTTGGCGATGGTGTGCTCGCCGACGAGGGGGTCGACCGAGGGCAGCGGGCCGTCCGGGTCGTGGTCGGAGAGGTCCCGGTTCCACAGCTGCTCGAGGAACGCGATCGCCGTCGCCGGGGAGACCTGCGCCATCCGGACCTCGTGCGCCAGGTCGCGCGCCTCGGCCTCGGTGTCCCCGAGCACGAAGGTGGCCGCCGGCATGATCAGTAGCTCCTCACGGGTGCGGCCGAACCGGGGCAGCCGGCCCTTGACGTCGGTGTAGAACGCCTGGCCGGCCTCCAGCGTGCTGTGCCGGGAGAAGATCACGTCCGCGGACGCCGCCGCGAAGTCCCGGCCCTCGTCGGAGTCCCCGGCCTGGAAGACCACCGGCCGGCCCTGCGGGCTGCGGGGGACGTCGAAGTGACCGCTGATGTCGAAGAACCGGTCCCGGTGGCCGAAGGCGCCGGGGTGCGGGTCGGTGAGGAAGGTGCCGCTGTCGGCATCGGCCAGCACCTCGTCCCCGCGCCAGGAGTCGAAGAGCTCCAGCGCGGTCTGCAGGAAGGACTTGGCCCGGTCGTACCGGTCGGCCTGGGCCAGGAAGCCGCCGCGGCGGAAGTTCTCCCCGGTGAAGGCGTCCCAGCTGGTGACCACGTTCCAGGCGGCCCGCCCGTCGGAGAGGTGGTCCAGGCTCGCGAACTGCCGGGCCACCTCGTAGGGCTCGTTGAAGGTGGAGTTGATCGTGCCGGTGAGCCCGATCCGCTCGGTGACCGCGGCCAGGGCGGCCAGCACGGTGAAGGTGTCGGGCCGGCCGACCACGTCCAGGTCGTAGATGCGGTCGTTCTGCTCCCGCAGCCGCAGGCCCTCGGCGAGGAACAGGAAGTCCAGCTTGCCCCGCTCGGCGATCTGGGCGAACTCCCGGAAGGACGCGAACTCGACGTGGCTGCCCGAGGCCGGGTCGCTCCATACGGTGGTGTTGTTGACGCCGGGGAAGTGCGCGGCCAGGTGGATCTGCTTGCGGATCTGCGTGGTCATCCCGGACTCCTCAGGCGTGGGCGTAGCGGTTGGCGGGGCGCGTCAAGCCGAGCAGCCCGCGCAGGGTGTCCGCCTCGTACCCGGTGCGGAACAGGCCCCGGCGCTGCAGCTCGGGCACGAGGCCGCGGGTGACCTGGCGCAGGTCGTGCGGCAGGGTCGCCGGGCGCAGTCGGAACCCGGTCAGCCCGGCCTGCTGCCAGTCGGCGAGCAGGTCGGCCAGCTGGGCCGGCGTCCCGGTGAAGACGTGCGCGTCGCTGGTGAACGCGGTGCCGGCGCGCTCGTCGAGGCGGGCCAGTCGCTCCCGGGCGGTGGTCTCCTCGTCGTCCAGCACCACCACGAGGTCGCCGAACACGTGCACGGTCTCCTCCGCGCGGCCGGCCGCGGCCTGCTCCTCGCGGACGGCGGTGACCAGCCGGGCGGCGTCCGCGGCGTCGGTGGGGGTGACGAACCCCAGGTCGGCGGACCGGCCGATCAGCCGCCACGGCACCTGCGCGTGGCCCAGGGCCGCGACGACCGGCTGGCCCTGCGGTGGGCGCGGGGTGATCGAGGGCCCGCGCACGGAGAAGGACCGGCCCTCGAAGTCGACGTAGTGCAGCTTGTCCACGTCCACGAAGCGGCCGGTGGCGGCGTCCCGGATCTCCGCGTCGTCCTCCCAGCTGTCCCAGAGCCGGCGGAGCACCTCGACGTACTCGGCCGCCTCGTCGAACAGCTCGGTGACCAGCGGCCCGGTGGCGGCGCTCGCCCGGTCGACCGGCGGGAACTCCCGCCGACCGAAGTGGGTGGCGGTGTCCGGGCGCGCGGCGACCTGCACCCGCACGCCGGCCCGGCCGGTGCTCACGTAGTCCAGCGTGGCGATGGCCTTGGACAGGTGGAAGGGCTCGGTGTGGGTGACCACGGCGGTCGGCAGGAACCCGAGGTGCCGGGTGGTGGGCGCCACCCGGGAGGCGACGAGCACCGCGTCCAGCCGGCCCCGCACCCGGTCGGTGCGGTCGTCGGGGGTGAACGGGTCGTCGGACTGCAGGTTCAGCGCGTCCTCGATGGTCACCGCGTCGAGCAGGCCGGCCTCTGCCTCGGCGGCGAGGTCCACCCAGTACCCGGCGCGCAGCAGCTCGCGGGGTCGGGCGTCGGGCTCGCGCCAGGCGGCGGGGTGCCAGCCGGCACCGTCGAGAGCGGCGACCAGGTGCAGCGGGGTCGGGGTCATGTCGTCTCCGGTTCGGCTGGGCGCGCCCCGGGCAGCGGGGGGCGTCCCCCGGCCGGTGGGCGGGCGACGGTCTTCGGTGGCACAGGGCTCTCCTCGTGCGGCGTCCACGCTTGCGGAGGGGTGGCCTCCGCCGGGTCATCACCTGGGGCACCCCGCCGTAGAGGAGGGTTGCCGGTCAGCGAGCCAGGGCTTGTCGCTGACGCTCTCGACCGGCTCCGACGCTAACCACGCCCGGGCCCGCTGTCCAATCCCCACTCAGTCGATCGGGTTTGACGGGTATCGCCGGCGCATGGCACCCTGACGTCAGGTCACGAGTGCCAGCGCGAAGCCCCGGCTCGCTGGTCGGCAACCCTTCCACCGCGATGGGGTGCTCCGGGTGACGACCTGGCGGCTGCGCAGTGCAGCCGCAAGCGCGGGTCCCGCCAGGCGCGGGCCCCTGACGGCCAGGAGCTCCTCGATGTCCACCGCACTCGACCGCCGCACCGCCCCGCTGCTGCCCACCACGGGCGCGGACACCCTCGTCCCGCTGGTCGACGGCAACACCGCCACGTACGCCAACCTCGACGTCGCGGCCAGCGCCCCCGCGCTGGCCGCGGTCGCGGCCCGGGTCGCCGAGGCGCTGCCGCTCTACGCCAGCGTGCACCGCGGTGCCGGGTACCTCTCCCAGGTCTCCACCGCCCTGTACGAGTCGGCCCGGGACACCGTCGCCGCGTTCGTCGGCGCCCGCGCCGATGACGTCTGCGTGCTGACCCGCAACACCACCGACGCGCTGTCGGTGCTCGCCGGCTGCCTGCCCGTCGACGGCGCCGTCCTCGTGCTGGACGTCGAGCACCACGCCGACCTGCTGCCCTGGCAGCAGCGCTCCCGCGAGCTCTGCGACGTGCTCACCGCGGCGCCGACGGTGGCCGGCACCCTCGACCTGCTGGCCGACGCGCTGGCCGCCCGCCGGTACGTGCTGGTCGCCGTCACCGGCGCCTCGAACGTGACGGGGGAGTCCCTCCCGCTGCGCCGGGTCACCGAGCTGGCCCACGCCGCGGGGGCGCTCGTGCTGGTCGACGGCGCGCAGCTGGTCCCGCACCGCCGGTTCTCCCTGGCCGACTCCGGCGCCGACTGGGTCGCCTTCTCCGGCCACAAGGCCTACGCCCCGTTCGGCACCGGCGCCCTGGTCGGGCGCCGCGACTGGCTGGACTCCGGCCGGCCGTACCTGCCCGGTGGCGGGGCCGTCGCCCAGGTCGAGGTGGCGGCGACGACCTGGGTGCCCGCGCCCCACCGGCACGAGGGCGGCTCGCCCAACGTGCTGGGGGCCGTCGCCCTGGCCGCGGCCTGCGACGCGTTGGCCGCGTTGGCCCCGGGCGCCCTGGAGGACCACGAGCGGGCCCTGCGCACCCGGCTGGTCGCCGGACTGGGGGCCGTCCCCGGTGTCCGGCTGCTGCGCATCTGGTCGGACTCCGTCGACCCCACCGGCGTCGTCAGCTTCACCGTGGAGGGCGCCGACCCCGGGCTGGTGGCCGCGTTCCTGTCCGCCGAGCACGGCATCGGGGTGCGCGACGGCCGCTTCTGCGCGCACCCGCTGCTGGCCCGGCTCGGCGTGCCCGGCGGTGCGCTGAGGGCCAGCGTGGGGGTCGGCACGTCCTCGGCCGACGTCGACCGGCTGGTCGCCGCGGTGGCCCGGTTCGTCGCCGTCGGCCCCGCCGTGGAGTACGCGGTCGTCGACGGTCGGTACCAGCCGGTGGCCGACCCGCGGCCGCTGGCCGGGCTGGCCGGGGCCGACCTGTCGGCCGTCGCCCGCGGCGCCGGTTGCGGGCCCGCGCCGGCTCGCTGAACCGCACCCCAGACCCCCGCCGAACCCGGCGGAGAGCACGTCCACGACCCGAGGAGCACCCAGCATGGCCACCCGTCCCAAGGCGAGCGTCGTTCCCTTCACCCACCACGCGGAGGGCAGCGGCGTCGGCCAGCAGATCACCGTGGGCGGCGACGCCGGCCACGTGTTCGACGTCGACACCTACCCGGCCTTCGGCGGCGCGGACGCCTCGCCGAGCCCGCTGTCCTACGTGCTCGCGGCGTTGAGCTCCTGCAACCAGATCACCGCCTCGATCGTCGCCAAGGAGCTCGGGGTGACCCTGGGCGCCTGGACCTTCGACGTCCAGGGCGACCTCGACACCGCCGTCATGGTCGGTGGCGAGGACGGCAACGCCAACTTCGACTCCGTCACCGTGCGGGCCACCGTGGCCACCGACGCCGACGAGGAGACCTTCGCGAAGCTGCAGGCCGAGACCGAGCGCCGCTGCCCGGTCACCCAGCTCTTCGTGCGTTCCGGCCTGGAGTACACCGCCGACTGGGTCGCCCAGCCGCTCTCCTGACGCGCAAGCACGAGGGGCCCGGGACCGTGACGGTCCCGGGCCCCTCTGCGTGCGCAGGTCAGCTGGCGACGGTGGGGTTCACCTCCGGGGCCTCGACGGCCTCGTCGGACAGGCCCCAGCGCTCCAGCGTCCCGGCGTACGTGCCGTCGTCGAAGGCGTTCTGCAGCGAGGCCTCGACGGCCTCGGCCAGGCCGTTGCCCTTGAGCACGGTGGCCGCCACGTAGGTCGTGTTCGGCCAGCCGGCGTTCACCGAGCCGACGATCTCCAGGTCACCGACGGACTCCTGGTAGACCGCGTTGGGGTTGGGGCCGATGTAGGTGTCCAGCCGGCCGGACTGGATGGCCAGCAGGGCGTCGGCGGCGCTGACGTAGTAGTCCAGCGTCGCCGGCTCCTCCCCGGCCGCCTCGAGCTCGGCGTTCCAGTCCAGCAGGATGCGCTCCTGGTTGGTGCCCGAACCGACGCCCACCCGCAGGCCCGAGATGCCCGCGGCGTCGGTGATGTCCAGCCCGCTGTCGGGGGCGGCGATGAAGGCCATGATCCCCTGGCGGTAGGTGGCGAAGTCGAACAGCTGCAGCCGCTCGGCGTTCACCCCCACGTTGGAGAAGACGGCCTCCAGGTCGCCGGACTGCACGCCCAGCGGCCACGCCTCCCAGGTGGTGTTGACGATCTCGAGCTCCAGGCCGAGACCGTCGGCGACCAGCTGGGCGATGTCGACCTCGCTGCCGACGACGGTGGCGTTGTCGTCGGCCAGGAAGCCCAGCGGGGGGTCGCCGGCGCCGTTGACGCCGACCCGCAGCACCCCGTCCTCGGCGATGTCGGCCGGCACCAGGGCGGCCGCGTCGGGGTCCTCCTCGGTCCGGATCCGGTCGGCCTGCTCCGGGGAGGTGTCCACCACCAGGGCGGTCTCGGCGGAGGTGCCACCCGCAGCGTCCGAACGGGCCTCGGCCTCGATCTCGGCGGAGCTGGTGCAGGCGGTCAGCAGCAGGACGGCGGCGACCGGCAGGGCGCCGACCAGGTGGGAGAGCTTCACGGGTGGGTCTTCCTCTTCTGGGCGTGCTTCCACGGCGGGCGACGCGGGTGCGCCGTCCGGGATCTGGGGGGGGGGGTGGGGTCAGAGGACCTTGGCCAGGAAGGCCTGGGTCCGTTCGTGCTGCGGGTGGTCGAGGACCTGCTCGGGGGTGCCCTGCTCGACCACACGGCCCTCGTCCATGAAGACGATCTGGTCGGCGGCCTGGCGGGCGAAGCCGATCTCGTGGGTGACCACGATCATCGTGGTCCCGGTGGAGGCCAGGTCGGCGATCACGGCCAGCACCTCACCGACCAGCTCGGGGTCCAGCGCCGAGGTGGGCTCGTCGAAGAGCAGGACGGCGGGCTTCATGGCCAGTGCGCGGGCGATCGCGACCCGCTGCTGCTGTCCTCCGGACAGCTGACGGGGGTGCGCGTCGGCCTTGTCGGCGAGGCCCACCCGGGCCAGCAGCTCGCGGGCCTCGGCCTCCACCTCGCGCCGGTTGCGGCCCTGGGCGGACACGGGCGCCTCGACGACGTTCTCCAGGGCGGTCAGGTGCGGGAAGAGGTTGAAGGACTGGAAGACGAAGCCGAACCGGGTGCGCTGGCGGAGCAGGTCCTTCTCCTTGAGCTCGTGCAGCTTGTCGCCCTTGCGGCGGTAGCCGACCAGCTCCCCGTCCAGTGCCACGAAGCCGCGGTCCACGGTCTCCAGGTGGTTGATCGACCTGAGCAGCGTCGACTTGCCCGACCCCGAGGGCCCGAGGACGACGGTCACGCTGCCGGGCTCGACCACCAGGTCCACGCCGTGCAGCACCTCGTTGGTCCCGAAGGACTTGTGCACCCCGTGCACCTCCACGCGACCGGGAGGCGTCTCCAGGGCGGTCATCGGGTCACCGGGTCCTGGCCCGAGGTGGAACGCACCCGCGAGATGCCCGCGGTCAGGTTGCCCCGCAGTCGTTGCAGCGGGGTCAGTGGCAGCGTGCGGACCGCGCCCTTGGCGTAGTACCGCTCCACGTAGTACTGGACCACCGTGACGACGGTGGTCAGCACGACGTACCAGATGGCGGCGACCACCAGCATCGGCAGCACCCGCTGGGTGCGGCCGTAGATGACGCTCACGGTGTAGAACAGCTCGCCCAGGGCCAGCACGTAGACGATCGAGGTGCCCTTGAACAGGCCGATGATCTCGTTGACCGCGGTGGGCACGATGGTCCGCATCGCCTGCGGCAGCACGATCTTCGTGGACTGCCGGCGCCGCGGGATGCCCAGGCTGGCGGCCGCCTCGTGCTGGCCCTGGTCGACCGAGAGGATGCCGGCCCGGACGATCTCGGCGGAGTAGGCGGCCTGGTGCAGGCCCAGGCCGAGGATGGCGGCGCCGAACTTGCCGATCAGCGACAGCGTCTCGACGCTCGCGAAGGCCGGGCCGAACGGGATCCCGATCTCCAGGGTCTGGTACAGGTAGGCGAGGTTGTACCAGAGCAGCAGCTGCAGGATCAGCGGCACGGAGCGGAACACCCAGGTGTAGCCCCAGCTGACCGAGCGCAGCAGCGGCGAGCGGGACAACCGCATCAGCGCGAGCACCGTGCCCAGGGCGAAGCCGAGCACCGCGGTGATGAGGGTGAGCTGGATGGTCGTCCAGACGCCCCGGATGATCGAGACCTCGCCGAGGTAGGCGACGACGACGTCCCACTCCCACCGTGGGTTGGTGATCAGCGAGTTCAGCACCATCGCCAGCAGCACCGCGACCACCGCGGTGGCCGCCCAGCGGCCGGGGTTCTTCGCCTTGACCACGGTGAACTGGTCGTAGGGCGTGCCCGCGGGTGGGACGGCGGACTCCGACGGGCGGGTCTGCAGGGCGGTCATCGCGGGTCTCCGGCGTCGAGCAGGGGGGATCGGGACATGCGGGAACTCCAGGGGAGGGGTCGTCGGAGGCCCCCGGGTCGGACCGGGGGAGGGGGGCGCGGTCGGGTCAGCGACAGAGCGCGCTGTCGGTGCGGACCAGGTCGATGACCGGCCGCCCGACCAGGAGGAGCGCAGGACGCACCGCGGACCGCTGGGCGGTCGTGGGGTGGGTCATGGCGGTCTCCTCGTCCCCCGCCGTAGCGGGGCTGCGCTTGCGACAGTCGTGCGCCGTCGCCAGGTCGTCACCCGGGGCACCCCACCGCAGCGGAGGGTTGCCGACCAGCGAGCCGGGGCTTGCAGCTGGTACTCAGGACCTGAGGAGAAGTTAGGACCTCGGATGCTCAGTCGTCAAATCCGATCGACTTGGTGGAGAATGAGGTCGTCCGCCCGCCCCGGAGAGGAGGTCCCCGTGCCCGACCAGCCGCTCGTCCGCCGTCGGCACGTCGACCTCCGGCGCACCGGCAGCGCGCTCTGTCGCCCGGCCTGAGCCCGCGCCCATCGTCCGTCTCCAGCTCCGGAGCGCCCCCGTGACCAGCACGTCCGCACTCACCGTCGCCCTCGTCGGGGCCGGTCCCACCGCACTCGGCGTCCTCGAGCGGCTCCTCGCCCACGCCGACGGGCGCAGTCTCGACGTGCACCTCGTCGACCCGTTCCCGCCCGGCGCGGGACGGGTCTGGCGGACCGAGCAGTCCGACCTGCTGTGGGCCAACTCGCTGGTGCGGGACGTGACCGTGCTCCCCGACGACTCGGTCACCGTGCCCGACCGGGTGGTGACGTCGGCCACCGTGTGGGAGTGGGCCGAGCAGGTCGGGGTCGGCCTCCCCGGCCCGGTGGGCGAGCTGGCCCGCCGACTCACCCCGGCGACCTTCCCCCCGCGCACGCTGGTCAGCGCCTACCTGTCCTGGGTGCTGGACTCCCTGGCCGCCGTCCCGGGCCTGGCCCTGCACCGGCACGCCACCCGGGTCGTCGACCTCGTCGAGCACCCGCACGGCGTGGAACTGCGACTCGAGGACGGCGGGACGCTGCGCGCGGACACCGTCGTGCTCGCCCAGGGGCACCTGGACCGCACGCCCACCGACGAGGAGACCGCGCTCGCCGCAGCCGCGGCGGCGGCCGAGCTCACACACGTGCCGACCGCGTACACCGCCGACCTGGACCTCTCGGTGCTGCACCCCGGGCAGGACGTGCTCGTGCGCGGTGCCGGGCTGGCCTTCGTCGACCTGGTCACCCTGCTTACCGGTGGGCGCGGTGGCGTCCACGAGCGGGACGCCGACGGCCGGCTGGTCTACCGCCCCTCGGGCGCGGAGCCGGTGCTGCACGTGGGCTCCCGCCGGGGCACCCCCTACAAGGCCAAGCTGGGCTACCCGTGGGCCGGGCCGCCGGTGCCGCTGCGGTTCTTCACCCCCGACGCGCTCACCGCGCGCTTCGGCGACCGGCCGCTGGACCTGCGCGCCGACCTCGCCCCGGTGATCGCCCGGGAGCTGGGCTGGGCGCACCACACCGAGCTGTTCCGGGCCCACCCGGAGCGGGTCGCGATGCCGTGGGCGGAGTTCGCCGAGGCGTACGCGGCCACCGACGACCCGACCGAGCTGGTCGCTGCCGCCGTCCCCGACCCCGCCGACCGGTTCGACCTGGCCCGGCTGGACCGGCCGTTGGCCGGCGCACGGTTCTCCTCCGACGAGGAGCTCCAGGAGTGGGTGCGCGGCTACGTCCGCGCCGACCTCGCCCGGGCCGCCGACCCCGCACACAGCGCCGACCAGGCGGTGTTCACCGCGCTGCTGTTCTGCCACGGGACCATCGCCGGGCTGGTGCGGGCCGGCCGGCTGACCCCCCGCTCCGAGCGGGAGGACGTCAGCGGCTGGTGGATGAACCTGTTCAGCCACCTGGCCAGCGGCCCGCCGTCCCCGCGGCTGGAAGAGCTCCTCGCGCTGTCCGAGGCCGGTGTCGTCCGGTTCACCGGCGCCGACACCGTCGTGGGTCTGGAGGACTCCCGCTGGGTCGCCCGCTCGTCGAGCACCGACACGGTGACGACGGCGACCGCGCTGGTCGAGGCCCGGGTGCCGGCCGTCGACGTCGGGCGCACCACCGACCCGCTGCTGCGGGCGCTGCTGGCGCGCGGGGTGGCCGCGGAGCAGGCCGGCTCGGGCCGGCTGCACGTGGACGCCGCGTTCCGGCTGGTGTCCGCGCAGGGCATGCCCTCGGCGCGGGTGTCCGCAGTCGGGTTCTGGACGTCGGGGGCGCAGGTCGCGGCCTTCGCCCGGCCGGGCACGAACGCGCCCTTCTTCCACCAGAACGACGCGCTGGCCGCCGCGCTGTGGTCGGCGGCGGTCCGGGTGACGACGGTGCGCGCCGCCTGAGGGTCAGAGGGCGGGCAGCAGGGAGCCCAGCACCGGGTCCCACTCGGCGACGGTCGAGGAGGCCACCACGCCGCGCACGCTGAACGGGTCGGCGTCGACCCAGCCCCGCACCTGCGCCTCGTCGTCGGCCCGGAACACCAGCAGCGCGCCGGCCGGGGCGTCGGCGCCGAAGGGCCCGGACAGCAGCAGCGACCCGGCCTCGGCCAGGCCCCGGAGGAACTCGCGGTGCTCGGCGCGGACGGCGTCACGGGTGGCCACGTCGTCGGTGTAGCGGTAGGTCACGGCGACGATCACGTCGGTCTCCTCGGGTGCGGTGGCAGGGCCTGACGATCCTCTCCCGCCCGGGCGGCTCCACCCCCATCGGCCCCGGGGAGTGCAGGATGGGCACAGACCCCGCGTCAAACCACGGCGCGAACCGGTCCGGGCACCCGCCGGTGCCCTGGAGTCCACCCCGATGACCGAACCCCTCGTCAGCCCGGCCCGGGCGCACGAGCTGAGCGGCCTGGGCGCCGACGCGCTCTGGGTCGAGTACCTGACCCTCGGCGGCAACCGACCCCGGGCCGAGTTCGTGGGCTGGCTGGCCGACCGCGAACCCGGGCTGGACGAGCACGAGGTGCTGGTCGCCGTCCGCGCCCTGGACGTCGTGCTGGCCTCCCGCGGGCTGCCGCACCGGGTGCGCGCCGCCGGCTGAACCCGGCCGGGCGACGGTGTGCAACCCACCTGCAACGCAGGTGTGGAACGCCCGTGCGAAGGTGGGTCGGTGAGTCAGCCCACAACTGCGTCGTCCCGCCCGGCCGAGACCCTGCCGGCCGATCCCGACGCCCTCGCCGCGGCGCTGCAGGCCACCGGCTACCTGCCCGACGAGGGCCTGGCCACCGCCGCACACCTGGCGCTGGCGATGGGCCGGCCGCTGTTCCTGGAGGGCGAGGCCGGGGTCGGCAAGACCGCCCTGGCGCACGCGCTCGCCGAGGTCACCGGCCGGCCGATGTACCGGCTGCAGTGCTACGAGGGCCTCGAGGCCAGTCAGGCGCTCTACGACTGGGACTTCGGCCGTCAGCTCCTGCACCTGCGGGCCGCCGAGGCCGCCGGCTCCACCGGCGACGTGCAGCAGCTCGAGGCCGGGCTCTACGACCGGCGCTTCCTGCTGGCCCGCCCGCTGCTGCAGGCCCTCGAGGACGCCCCGTCGGTGCTGCTCATCGACGAGATCGACCGCGCGGACGACGAGTTCGAGGCCTTCCTGCTCGAGCTGCTCAGCGACTTCACCATCTCGATCCCTGAGCTGGGCACCGTGCGCGCGGCCAGCCCGCCGCTGGTGGTGCTCACCTCCAACCGCACCCGTGAGGTGCACGACGCCCTCAAGCGCCGCTGCCTCTACCACTGGCTGGAGCACCCGGACTTCGAGCGCGAGGTGGCGATCCTGCGCCAGCGCCTCCCCGAGGTCACCGAGACCCTGGCCCGCCAGGTCGCCCGGGCGACGGCGAAGCTGCGCAGCCTGGACCTGCTCAAGCCCCCCGGCATCGCCGAGGCGATGGACTGGGCCACCGCGCTGCACACCCTGGGCGCCCGCGAGCTGGACCCCGAGACCGGGGCACGCACCCTCGGCGCCGTCCTGAAGTACCGCGAGGACACCGACCGGGTGCGGGCGCTCACCCGGGGAGCGCTCTTCGGTGGCTCCTAGCGCCGGCACCCGGGACGTCGTCGACGTCGTCCTGGGGTTCGCCCGCACGCTCCGGCACGCCGGGGGCGGCGCGTCCCCGGACCGGGTCGAGGCGATGCTGCAGGCCGTCGGGCACCTCGACGTGCTCGACGCGACCGACGTCTACTGGGCCGGCCGGCTGACGCTGTGCGCGAGCCCGGACGACCTGGACCGCTACGACGCCGCGTTCGCCGCCTACTTCGCCGGCGAGGCCCCCCGGAAGCCGCAGAAGTCGGCGCAGCAGGAGCAGCGGATGGCCGAGTCGGCGCCGCTGTCGGCCTCGGACGCCGGGAGCGGTGAGGACACCGAGGAGGCCCCCGACCTCAAGGCCGCGGCCAGCGAGGACGAGGTGCTGCGCACCCGGGACGTCTCGGAGCTGAGCATCGCCGAGCGCGACCAGCTGCGCCGGCTGTTCGCGCTGCTGGTGCCGGCTGCCCCGATGCGGCCCTCGCGGCGGCGGCGTCCGGACCTGCACGGGCAGGTGCACCCCGGGCGCACGGTCCGGCGGGCGTTGCGGGACGGCGGGGAGATCACCCGGCTGCAGCACCGGCGGGCCCGGCCGCGGCCGCGGCGGGTGGTGCTGCTGGTCGACGTGTCGGGCTCGATGAGCCCGTACGCCGACGCGCTGCTGCGCTTCGCGCACGCCGCGGTGCGGGCGCGCCCGGCGTCCACCGAGGTGTTCACCATCGGCACCCGGCTGACCCGGGTGACCCGGGAGATGCGGCTGCGCGATCCGGACAAGGCGCTGGCCGCGAGCGGGCACGCCATCCCGGACTGGTCGGGTGGCACCCGGATCGGCGAGGTGCTCAAGGCCTTCCTGGACCGCTGGGGCCAGCGCGGCACCGCCCGTGGGGCGGTCGTCGTGCTGTGCAGCGACGGCTGGGAACGCGGGGGCACCGAGCTGCTCGCCGAGCAGATGCGCCGGCTGCACCGGCTGGCGCACAGCGTGGTGTGGGTGAACCCGCACAAGGGCCGGGTCGGCTACGAGCCGCTCACCGGCGGGATGCAGGCGGCCCTGCCGGCTGTTGACCACTTCGTCGCCGGGCACAGCCTCGCGGCCTTCGAGGAACTGGCAGGAGTGATCGAGAATGCCTGAAGGACCCCGGTCCCCCCACCACTCGCAGGCTCGCGGCGGGCCCCTGACCGGCGCCACACCACGAGAGGAATCTGACGATGCGTGATGTCCTGGACGACCTGGTCGGTTGGTGGCGGGCGGGGGAGACCGTCGGCATGGGCACCGTGGTGGCCACCTGGCGCTCCGCGCCGCGCCCGGCCGGGGCCTCGATGCTCGTGGGCCCCGACGGCACCGCGGTGGGCAGCGTGTCCGGCGGCTGCGTCGAGGGCGCGGTCTACGAGGAGGCCAAGGACGTCGTGGCCTCGGGTGACCCCACCCTGGAGCGCTACGGCGTCAGCGACGACGACGCCTTCGCCGTGGGACTGACCTGCGGCGGGATCCTCGACGTCTACGTGGAGTCGATCTCGCAGGAGACGTTCCCGGAGCTGGGCGAGGTGGCCGACTCGGTCGCCGCGCACGAGCCGGTCGCCGTCGTCACGGTGGTCAAGGGCCCCGAGGACCGGCTGGGCAACCGGCTGGTCGTGTGGCCCGACCGCACCTCGGGCTCCCTGGGTCTGCCGCGGCTGGACGAGGCCGCGGCCTCCGACATCCGCGGCATGCTCGCCGCCGGCCGCACCGCGACGCTGAACTTCGGCCACGACGGGGAGCGGCGCGGCGACGAGCTGACCCTGTTCGTGTCCTCGTTCGCCCCGCCGGCCCGGATGGTCGTCTTCGGCGCGATCGACTTCGCCGCCGCCGTCGCCCGGGTCGGTGCCTTCCTGGGGTACCGGGTCACCGTCTGCGACGCCCGCCCGGTCTTCGCCACCGCCCGCCGCTTCCCCGACGCCCACGAGGTCGTCGTCGAGTGGCCGCACAGCTACCTGCAGACCGAGGTCGACGCCGGCCGCATCGACGAGCGCACGGTGCTCTGCGTGCTCACCCACGACCCGAAGTTCGACGTCCCGCTGCTGGAGGTCGCCCTGGACCTCGACGTGGCCTACGTCGGGGCGATGGGGTCCCGGCGCACGCACGACGAGCGGATGGACCGGCTGCGCGAGGCCGGCCTGACGCCCGGGCAGCTGGACAGGCTGTCCTCGCCGATCGGGCTGGACCTGGGTGCCCGCACCCCGGAGGAGACCGCGATCTCGATCGCCGCGGAGATCATCGCCGGACGGTGGGGCGGTTCCGGTGAGCGGCTGACCGGCGCGGACGGCCCGATCCACGCCTCCGCGGACCGCTGAGCGGCCGACCCGTCGAGGTCCCCGTCGAGGTGGTCGCGCTGATGGCGTCGGCGGCGCACCGTTACGACGGCCGGCCGGGGACCACGACACCCGCGCAGGAGGCCGACCGGCGGGCCGAGCTGGAGGTGCGCGGTGGGTTCGGCGTGGTGGGTGACCGGTACGCCGGGAAGCCCGCGCACCGGGACGCCGCGGTGACCGTGCTCGACGTGGAGTCGTTGGAGGCGCTGGCCGCCGAGCTCGGGGTGCCGCCGTTCGACCCGCTGCTCGCCCGCCGGAACGTGGTGCTGCGCGGGGCGGACGTCGAGGCGCTCCGCGGGCGGGAGTTCGCGCTGGACTGCGGTGCGGGGGAGGTGCGGCTGCTCGGTGGCCGGGCGGCGAACCCGTGCCGGTGGATGGACGTCGTGCTGGCGCCGGGGGCCCACCGCGGGATGCGGGGGCGGGGTGGGGTGCGGTGCCGACCGTTGTCCGACGGGGTGCTGAGGCTCGGGCCGGCGGTGCTGAGGATCGCGCCCGTGGAGTGACGGGCGACACGCAGGGACCGTCGAGTCGTCTGTCCGTAGTCGTTCCGATACTTTCAGTACCGACACGGGGGCGTCGCTCCCCGGTACCGACCCCGAGGAGCGTGCCGTGCCCCCGATGAGCCCCCTCCCCGACCGGCGGCGTCGGTGACCGCGTCCGTGCGCCCGCTGCCGGTGGGCGCGATCGCCCCGTTCGTGCTGCCCGCCGACGGTGGGTCGCTGGCCGCCGACCTGCACGAGCTGGCCCGGGTGTGGTCCTCCGCGCCGGACGCGGCCGAGCTCCGCGCGCTGCCCGCCGACCCCTCGGCCCGGGCGCACGAGGAGCTGCTGCGCGGCGCGGACCGGGTCGTCGACGAGGGCCTGGCCCTGCTGCTGCAGCGGGCCCGCGACCGCGGCGAGGGGGTGCCGCTGCGCCCGACGTGGGTCGCCGTCCGCACGGTGCGCGGGTTGCTGGTGAGCCGGCTGCTGGGCCGACCCCTGGACCCGGCCGTCGTGCCGGACCTCGTCGACCGGGTGCTGCTGCCCCTGCTGCGCAGCGGTCTGCACCCGGTCTGACCCACCCCTGGCCTGCGGGCCCGGCGTGGTCCGGGTGATGATCGTCACGACCCACCCGGACAGTCCCACTGGAGTGACGTGACCGCCCTGCCCGCACCGCCCGCCCCCACGAGCCCGGTCATCGGCCTGCGCAAGGAGCGCGAGGTGCTCACCGTCGCGCTGCGGACCAACCGGCACGTGGTCCTCGAGGGCCCGCCCGGCACCGGCAAGTCGACGCTGCTGCGCTCGATCGCCGCCGACGTCGGCACCGAGGTGGTCTTCGTCGAGGGCAACGCCGAGCTCACCCCCGCCCGGCTGGTGGGCCAGTACGACCCGTCGGCGGTGATGACCGACGGGTACGTGCCCAGCAGCTTCACCGACGGGCCGCTGCTGACCGCGATGCGCGGTTCGGGACTGCTCTACCTCGAGGAGCTGAACCGGATCCCCGAGGAGACGCTGAACGTCCTCATCACGGTGCTCACCGAGGGCGAGATCGCCGTGCCCCGGCTCGGCCGGGTGCGCGCGGCCAGCGGGTTCCGGCTCATCGCGGCGATGAACCCCTTCGACGCGATCGGCACCGCCCGGGTCGGTCAGGCCATCGCCGACCGGATGTGCCGGGTGGTCCTGGGCTACCAGGGGCCCGACGCCGAGCGGGCGATCGTCGGGCAGGTGACCGGCGGGGACCCCGCGTCCATCGGCTTCTCGGTGCGGATGGTGCGGGCCACCCGGGAGCACCGCGACCTGCGGATGGGCTCCTCGGTGCGCGGTGCGATCGACCTGGTGATGCTGCTGGGCGGGCTGCTGGAGATCCGCGGGGGCGGCGGGCTGGGTGCCGACGGTGCCCGGGAGACCGCCCGGGACGCCGCGCACGCCGCGTTGTCGGGCCGGGTCAAGGTCGTCGACGGCGTCGAGCGGACCCCGGAGTCGGTGATCGACGCGATCCTGGACGACGTCTGGCCGGCCGAGGGGCCACCGCCGGAGGAGGACCCGGGGGACTCCGAGGGGTCCGAGCAGCAGCAGGGCGACCCGGGAGCGGCCGACCCAAAAGGGGGCGGCCCGCAGGCTGACCAGCCTGCGGGCCCCGAGTCCGCCAGCTCCGCCCGTCGGGAGTCCTCGGCCAGCCGGCGGCAGAACCCCCGTCAGCAGATGCAGCAGCAGCACGAGGCCTTCGACGACGTGAGCCCGGAGGTGGGCGAGCTCGACGAGGAGGCCTTCGCCTCGCTGATGGCCGAGGACCCCGACGCCGCGGCGGCGCTGCTGGCCGATCTCGCGCTGGCCACCGACCGGGAGCTGCGCGACGCGGCCCGGCGGCTGGCCTCGCGGGTGTTCATCCAGGTCGGCCGGGTGGGCAGCACGCGCAACCGGGGCACCCGGCGGCTGGTGCCCAACCGGCGGGCCGACGGCGACCTGGACCTCGACCGCACGCTGGACCGCTGGACCGGGCAGTGGCCCCCGGCCACGGAGGACCTGGTCACCCGCACCTGGACGGGGCACCGCCGGGCGGTCTGCCTGGTGGTGGACCACTCCGGGTCGATGAACGGGCTGGGCGTGGCGATCGCGGCGATCGCCGCGGCCGGGGTGGTGCTGGCCGCGGACGAGAAGCTGGAGACCAGCGTGATCAGCTTCGCCGGCGCGGTCACCGAGCTGCAGGCGCTGGGGCAGCGCCGTCCGCCGGAGGACCTGGTCGGTCAGCTGGTCACGCTGCGCGGGCACGGCATGACCGACCTGGCGGCCGCCCTGCGGGCTGCCCGGACCCAGCTCACCCCGGCGGTGTCCGACGAGCGGATGGTCGTGCTGCTCTCGGACTGCCTGCACACCACCGGCGCCCCGCCGGAGACCGCGTTGGCCGGCATCGACCGGTTGCACGTGCTCTGCCCGCTGCCCACCGAGGAGGCCGAGGCCGCGGCCCGGGCGCTGGCCGCCCGCGGGGCCGGTCGGGCCGAGATGGTGCGCAGCGTGCTGGACATCGGCCCGGCGCTGACCCGGCTGCTGGGTTAGGCCGGGGTGCCCGTCGCCGCGGCGACCTGGTCGAGGAACCGGGTCACCGCGGCCGGGTCCTGCCCGCGTTCCCACCCCAGCGTGCTGGGCCGCTGCGCCCGGTCGTGCCAGAAGTGCTCCCCCGTCGAGGGCGGTCGGGTGGCGACCAGCCACACGGTGGTGTCCGCGCCCTCGGCAGCGGTCCGCAGCAGCGGACCGACCGCCTTCCCGAACCCCGGCAGCGAGCTGGTCACCCCCGCGGTGTCCACCCAGCCGGGGTGGGTGCTCTCCACCCGGACCCGCCGGCCGGCGAGCCGGTCGGCCCAGCGGGCGGCGAGCACGACCTGCATCCGCTTGGTCCGCGCGTAGGCCCGCACCCCGCTGTACTCCCCGGTGCGGAACTCGAGGTCGTCGTCGCGGAGCCTCGCGCCGTACATGCCGCCCGAGGACATCCAGACGACGCTCGACGCGTCGTCGACCAGGGTGTCGGCCAGCAGCGAGGTCATCAGGTGCGGCCCGAGCACGTGGACGGCCAGGGTCGTCTCGTGGCCCTGGGCGGTCTCGCTGCGCTCGGCGGGCAGCGCCCCGGCGTTGTGCACCAGCCCGTGCAGCGCGCCGACCCGGCCGGTGAAGCCGGCGGCCCAGGTGCGGACGGCGTCCAGGTCGCCGATGTCGCAGACCTCGGCCTCGACGTCGGCACCGGCGTGCTCGGCGCGCAGCCGCGCGACCAGTGCCTGCGTCTTGTCCCCGTTGCGGCCCAGCACGTGCACCGCGGCGCCGAGGGCCAGGAACCCGTCGACCATGGCCTCGCCGATGCCCGAGGTGGCCCCGGTGACCAGCACCCGCTTCCCGGCCAGCGCCCCGGCCGGGGGGTCGGCGGGCCACCAGCGGTGGCGCAGCGCCGGGCCGAGCCGGCTGTACCCGGGGACGACGAGCCGGTCGAGGACGGCGTCCAGCAGGCGGGCGGGGGCGGGGGGTCGACGCACCCGGCCAGGGTCCCAGCGTCAGGTCAGGGCAGCAGCCCGAGGGAGCGGGCGCGGACGACGGCCTCGTGGCGGGTGTGCGCGTCCAGCTTGGCCATCGCCGCGGCGAGGTAGCTCTTGACCGTCTCCGGGCGCACCGAGAGCCGGCGGGCGCTCTCGGCGTTGGAGCATCCCAGCGCCACCTGGGCGAGCACGTCGGTCTCCCGCGCCGACAGCGCCACCGCCGGGGCAGGCAGGCGCCCGCCGCCGCCCAGGGCGGCGAGCCGGGAGCACGCAGCGTGCACCCGCTCGCGCAGCGCGTCGTCGGTGAGGGCCGCGGCGACCAGGCGCAGGTCGGAGTGCACCGCCCGGACCTCCTCCAGCGAGGCGGCGTCGTGACCGCCGGGGTGCGGGCCCACCGCGGAGGCCTCCAGCATGGCCACCCGCCGGTCCACCTCGTCGCGCACCGCGAGCTCGGCGGCCATCCGGCCGGCGGCCCGGGTCAGGGAGTCACGCACCCGGTCCCCCACCGAACCCGGCTCCCGGCTGGCGGCGTAGACCACCGCGCGCGCAGCGCCGCGGACCAGCACGGGGGTGGCGACGACGGTGCACAGGCCCTCGGCGAGCACCGGGCCGTCGTAGTCGTGGGTGATGCCCCGGGCCAGGCCGTAGTCCTCCACGGCGTGCAGCCGGCCCTCGGTGAGCACCCGGCCGCCCAGGCCGGCCCCGGCGACCACGGCGAGCCCGCGCAGGTGTGCGGTCCGGGTGCCGCGCAGCTCGGTGATCCGCACCGCGTCCCGGCCGCTGGCGGCGAGGTGGGGCTGCACCTGGCCGCCGAAGGCGATCGGCAGCCCGGAGGTCCCGGCGACCTCCCGGAGGACGGCGCGCAGGGCGTCCCGGTCCGGCGGACGCAGTGCGGCGGCCCCCGGGGTGGTCATCGTCGTCCCCAGCTCGTGCGCACCGGCCTCCGTCCCCCTGCCGCGGGGTGACCCCCGTCACCCCACTGGACCACGTCCGGGACGGTGGGGCAACGGTGGGCGGCACCGGGTGCCACGTCGCTGCAACCCCCGTGACCAGCGGATCCCCGGTCGCAGGTCCAGGATCGGCAGACGTGCCGACCATCCTGCTCGTGGACGACGAGGCCGCGATCACCGACAACCTGGCGCCGTTCCTGCAGCGCAGCGGGTTCGACGTGGTCGTCGCCGCCGACGGGGACCAGGCGCTGGCCCGGGTGGCCGACGCCGCGCCGGACCTCGTGGTGCTCGACGTCCTCATGCCCGGGCGGGACGGGCGCGCGGTGCTGCGCCGGGTGCGCGAGGACGGCGGGACGGTGCCGATCATCCTGCTGACCCAGGTGGGGGAGTCGGGGGAACGGACGATGGCCCTGGAGGAGGGCGCCGACGACTACCTCAACAAGCCCTTCGACCCGCACGAGCTGGTCGCCCGCATCCGGGCCGTGCTGCGACGCGGCGCCTCGGTGGGCCCGTCCTTGGCCAGTGCCTCGCGGCTGCGCAGCGGCGCGCTGGTGCTGGACCGGGTGTCGCAGCGGGTGCTGCGGGACGGCGCGGAGGTCGTGCTGACCCCGCGGGCGGTGACCCTGCTGGCCTACCTCATGGCGCACCCCGAGGAGGCGGTCTCCCGGGAACGCCTGCTGGAGCAGGTGTGGGGCTGGTCCTTCCACAGCAGCACCCGCACGGTGGACACCCGGGTCGCCGAGCTGCGGCGGGCGCTCGAGCGGGACTCGGCCCGGCCGCAGCTGGTGGTCACCGTGCCCGGCGAGGGCTACCTGTTCCGCGGCGACGTGGTGGCCGGCTGATGGGCGGGGAGCGGTGGTACCTGTCGGCGTACCCGCGGGACTGGGTGCTGGCGGTCGGGGGGCTGGTGCTCGCCGTCGTCGTCCTGGTGCTGGTCGTGGTCCTGCTCCGGGACCGGCGGGGCCGTCGTCAGCTGGCCGCCCAGGCCGAGGCCACGGCGCGCGACCGGCGGCTGCTGCTGTCCCGGCTGGACCACGAGCTGAAGAACCCGCTGACCGCGATGCGGGCGGCCACCGCGAACGTCAGTGCCGGTCCGGGGGAGGGGCGGGAGGCGGCGGTGCGCACCATCGAGGACCAGGTGCTGCGGCTGAGCCGGCTCACCGCCGACCTGCGCAAGATCGCCGACGTCGAGGGCAGTCGGCTGGACCGTCGACCGGTCGACCTGACCGAGATCGTCGAGGAGACGGTGGACGCCGCGCGCGACCTGCCCGGGGTGGCCGAGCGCGAGCTGACGGTGGACCTGCCGCGGGCGCCCTGGCCGCTGCCCGTCGTCGTCGGGGACGCCGACCTGCTGGCCCTCGCGGTGTGGAACCTGCTGGACAACGCGGTGAAGTACACCCCTGCCGGCGGGCGGGTGGAGGTGCGCGCACGGGAGACCACCGGGCACGTGGTGCTCGAGGTGGCGGACACCGGGCAGGGCATCGCGGCCGAGGACCTGCCCCAGGTGTGGGACGAGCTCTACCGCAGCCCGGCAGCGCGGACGGTGCCCGGCAGTGGGCTGGGGCTCCCGCTCGTGCGCGCCGTCGTCGAGCGGCACGGTGGTCGGGTCGGGGTGGAGAGCCGGTTGGGCAGCGGCACCGTGGTGCGGGTGTCGCTGCCCACCGGTGGGCCCGGGAGCGGTCAGGCCGCGCCGTAGGCGTCCTGGGTGATGGTCCCGGCGTCGCAGACCGGCCCGGCCGGCCACGAGACCGACAGCGCGTCGGTCTCGTCGGGCGGGATGACGCTCAGCCGGCCGGGGGTCGCCTCGCAGTCGCCCGTGGTGGGCTCGTTCCCGGTGGGGACGACCGTCCAGGTGATCAGCGCCGACACCGCCTGCCCGGGCTGCAGGGTCACGGTGCGGGGCGTGACGGCGTCCGAGCGCACCTGGGTGGTGGGCAGCGCCGAGCCGTCCTGTCCGATCAGGCCGAGCCCGCCGTAGCCGTACACGGTGCAGGTCTCGCCACCGCTGTTGGTCAGCGTGAGGGTGGCGCCCCGGGTGCCGGCGGCGGAGTCGCCCTGGACCAGGGACCCGGACAGCTCGCTGGTGTGGCAACGGTCGGGGCCGCCCGCGGTGGTCGGGTCCGCGCCGCTGGGCTCCGGGGCCGCGGTCGCGGTGGGGGCCGCGGTGGTGCCTGCGGTGGCCGCGGGTGCACTGGTGGCGGTGCCGGCGCTGCTCGCGCTGGTGGTGCTCGTGCTGGGACGGGTGCTCGTGCCGGCCGCTGCGGCGTCGTCCGTGCCACCGAGGAAGGAGCAGGCGCTGAGCGCGAGCCCCCCGGCGAGGAGGACGGGCAGGGCCAGGCGTGTCGTTCGTGCGGTCATGACCATCATGTTGCCCCGCGCAACCATGCTTCTCACCTGCACGGACGTCACCATCGGGGAACGGCGTGTGACCGTTCGGTGACGTCCGTGCCGGTGCGGAGGTCAGCTCTTCTTGGCGGTGAGGCCCTCGAGGACCGACGCGGGGCGCTGCTGCTCGCCGGCGAAGGAGCTGACGACGACCAGGGCGCCGGTCAGGGCGGGGATGACCCACTGCAGCTTGTCCAGCTGGAGCTGTGCGGACGCGGCGTCGGCCGACGTCTTCTTCAAGGGCTTCGTGCCCGAGGAACTCGGCGCGCGGCCGGCGGAGGTCTTCTGGCCGAGCACCCGGCTGTAGCCGGTGACACCGAGCGCGGCGATGGTCAGCACCGACTTGACGGTGGACATGGTGGCGACGCCCCGCTGGTTCTTGAGCCGGTCGCGGTTGCCGCGCAGCTGGCCGACGCTGCCGATCAGGTGGGCGCCGATGGCGACGGCGTTGACCGGGGTCCAGCGGTCCCAGCCGGCGTTGGCGACGTCGCCGACGGACTGGGCGTCGCCGGCCTCGGCGGCCGCGGCGTTGAGTGCGACGGCGTTGGCGAGCGTGCCGCCGAACCAGGCGGCCAGGCCGACGTCGTGGAGCGAGCGGGACAGGGTGTTGCGGGCCATGGTGGCTCCAGACGGTGTGGCGAGTGTGTAAATGCCGCTTACCCCGGTGGCCCCCAGGTTCAGACCGGATCCACCGACAGGAGTTCGCCGGGTTGGCAGCCGAGTGCGTCACACACCGCGGTCAGGGTGCTGAACCGCACGGCGCGGGCCCGGTCGTTCTTGAGCACCGACAGGTTCACGACAGACACCCCGGCGCGCTGGGAGAGCTCGACCAGCGTCATGCCGCGGGCGGCGAGCAGCCGGTCGAGGTGGCAGCGGACGCGGTGGCCGGCGTCCTCGTCCTCGGGCTGGGTGCGGCTCACACCAGGCCGTCGACGTCGCGGGCCTGGCGGGCACCGCGGCGGAAGACCTCGGCGACGGCGAGGAGCAGCAGCAGGCCGAACCAGGTGACCGGCAGGGAGCTGCTGTCGACGGCGGGCTCGAGCCCGGCGGGGGAGCCGGAGAGCTGCAGGGCGTCCATGGAGGCGGTGCGCACGACCTGGGGGGTGATCCACGAGTACACCGCCCACAGGACGGCGACGACGACCAGCAGCCGGGCGTTGCTGCGCTGGAAGGGGCGCTCGGTGTGCAGGGTCCACAGCACGCGGCTGAGCGCCAGGGCAGCGAGCCCGCCACGAAGGAAGGGCATGCCGACCCCCAGGTTGATCAGCAGGCGGGTGCCGACGGGCAGGTCCTCGGTGGTCAGCTGTACGGCGATCTGGTATCCGGCGAGGCTCAGGTCGTCGGGCAGCTGCAGGCTGTCGTCCAGCGCGAGCCGTGTCTCGTTGGACAGGGTGACCACGGTGTTCGCGGAGTCGGTCGTGACCGCTCGGACGAGCAGGATGGCCGTGGCGGCGCAGGCCAGGGTGCCGATCAGGATCAGCAGGATGCTGAGGGCGCGGGAGGACCGCGGACCCAGGAGCGGCCGCGCCGCCTGTCGGTCGGCGCTCACACCAGCCCCGCCAGCTCGCGGGTCTGCCGGCTGCCCTGGGCGAACGCAGCGGCGACGGCCAACACCAGCAGGGTCAGCAGCAGTGCGGTCCACGGCACCTCGAGGCCAGGGCGGAACGGGCCGTCGAGCAGGTCGACCCGGTCGAGCAGCACCCAGGCGGTCGCGTCCTCGACCAGCGGGGCGACGACGGCACCGACGAACACGGTGCCGGCGACGAGGGTCAGCCGTGCGCCGGGGCGGCCGACGAACGGGGTGCCGGCGTGGATGCCGGTCATCACCGACCGCAGGGCGAGGGCGCCGACGACCAGCGACGCGCACAGGAGTGCGACCCCGAGGACGGAGAGCAGTCGCAGGCCCAGCGGCAGGCCGGCGACCTGGACGACCGTGCTGGCCTCGCCGGAGAACGTGGTGACACCGGCCGGGACGGCGACGTCGACCGCGCCGACCACGGGCACTCGGGCCTCCCCGTCGTCCCCCAGCGCAGCGCCGAGGACGACGGCCAGGCCGACGACCGTGGCCACCGAGGCCGCGACGAGGAGCAGGGTGCCCGCGATGCCGGCCGACCGTGGGCCGGTGAGGTGTCGTCGCATGGAGGCACCATAACGACAGTCGATGGCATCGACAATCGTTGTGCCGATGCGACCGGGTCCGGACGTGCGACGACCCCGGACGCCAGCACCGCGTCCGGGGTCGTCGGGTCAGGTGGTCAGCTGCGCACGGAGCGCTTGCCGGTCACGCTCTCGGCGACACCGATGAGCAGGACGGCTGCGGCGATGGCCACGAGCGCGCCGAGGATGTTGAGCTCGGTGAACCGGCCGGTGCCCAGCAGGGTGGCGACGACGCCACCGATCAGCGAGCCCACGATGCCCAGGCCGAGGGTGGCGAGGATCGAGAGGTTCTGCTTGCCGGGCTTGATCAGCCGGGCGACAGCGCCGACGACGAGGCCGAAGACGAGGAAGCCGATGATGCCCATGGTGGTGCTCCAGGTGTGAGGTGATCACCCGACGGTCTGCCGCCGGACGGGCACCCGGTACCCCGGCCGGACCCCGCATAACCCCACCCGCCTGCACCGATCCCGTCGTGCACCCCTGGGTCGCGCGTCCGCTCAGAAGGGCGGTGGGTCGGCCGCGGGGTCCGCGGCGGGTGCGGGAAGCTCGGGGACTGCGGTCTCCAGGGGGTGGAGGAGGTCGTCGGGTCGGAGCCGGTGGTGGGTGCCCGGGGGTGCGCTGGTCCTGGTCACCCCGCTCGGTGTGGTGACCGACAGCCGTCCGTCCGGGGTCATGGAGTAGTGCCAGCCGGGTGCGTGGGTCTTGAGCCGGTGGTGTCGTCGACAGAGGTTGCAGAGGTTGGCGCACTCGGTGCGGCCGCCCTCGTGGAAGGCGACGACGTGGTCGGCGTCGGTGAACCGGGCCGGTCTCTGGCAGCCGGGGTGGCGGCAGGTGCGGTCGCGGGCGTCGATGAACCGGTTCTGCTCAGTGGTCGGCCGGTAGGCGTCCGTTGGCGGTGGTGCGTCGAGCACGGGGCAGTCGCAGGGCAGACCTGTCCCCTGGTGCTCAGGGCACCCCCTGCGGGCCAGGTGTCTGAGCTGGTGCGGAGTGACCACTGCTCGCAGCGCCCCGGTCCCTGGGGCGGTGAGCGCGATGTCGACGGTGCTGCCCGGTGGGACGTCCAGGCCGGTGGCGGTGCAGAACCCGAGTTGGGTGAGGAGTTCCCGGAGGTGGGCTGCGGTGATGGGCTGGTTGCCGACCCGGCCGCACTCCGGTGGCGCATCGGGGCCTGGAGGATCAGCGCTGGGGTCCTCGACCAGGCTGGGCAACGGGGCGAACAGGGTCAGGTGCGCCGTGACCGGCTCCCGGGAGGTGTCCCACGGTCGCAGGATCAGATCGGTCGCAACCAGCGCCCGGAGTTCCCCGATCGGGCGGGTGTCCCCAGCCGCTTTGCGCAGGCGGGCGTAGGTGTCGCAGGTGTCCCACGACGCGGCCGCGACCTCGGTGGGCATCCGCACCACGAAGTCGGCGAACCCGTCTGCCGGGTTGCGGACCACCACGTCGGTGAGCTTCTTCGCGGCCTTGCGCCGCCGGTCGGAGGCCTCGGCGTCGTACTGCAGCAACAAGGCGGCAGCCCGCTCCCGCAGCCGGTACGGGCCCTCCCCGGCGACCGCCCACTGCAACGCCTCCCGCTCGACCGCGGCCACGATCTCGGCGTCCACCGCCGGTGCCTGCCACCCCAGCGCCTTCACCAGGGCGTGTGCCCGCGGCTCGTCGATGCGGCCCTCGGCGAGGGCGTGCCAGGTGTCGATGAGCTGCTCGCGCAGCACCAGGGAGAGGTTGGCCAGGGTGTCCGCCCGCATCCGCGACGTGCCCAACACCGTCGCGAGCTCGTCGGTGAAGAACTCCGTCACCCCGTTGAACGTCCGCCCCGACCCCCAGCCCTCGACCTTGGCGGCCGGGTCGTCGGGGTTGAGGTCCCACAGGTCCGGGCGCACGTCGGCGAACCGCTTCACCACATCGGCCCGGAACGCCGCCAGCTGGGAATCCGCGTCGGCAAGGGCCTGCAGGGCCTGAGCGCACGCGGCGTCGTCCCAGTGCGACACGTCCACGATCTCCGACAACCGCGTCCGCCGACGGGTCACCCCAGCAGGCAGCTCCTCATCAGGCCACGGGTCGGGCGAAGCCAGGGACGCCGACACCCCGACCTCCCACCGCAGCCCCGTCTCCATGCCACGAAGCTAGCGGTGGGGTCTGACAGAAACGGGGCCCGGACAGGCCCCCCAGCTGGACTTTCTTCGTCACCGAGCGCTCGCATCCCGTCACGGGAGCCCGCCGTCCGTAGTCCTGCAGGAGTACCCGAAGACCGTCCCCCGGGCTGACGCCGGCGACGCCGCAGCCGAGCACCATGGAGACCGTGATCGAACTCCGCGGGTTGACCAAGCGCTACGGCGCGAAGACGGCTGTCGACGACCTGACCGTGACGGTGCGACCGGGGGTGGTGACCGGGTTCCTGGGACCGAACGGGGCCGGGAAGTCCACGACCATGCGCATGGTGCTCGGGCTGGACCGCCCCACCGCCGGCACCGCGCTGGTCAACGGCAAGCACTACGCCGAGCACCGCGACCCGCTACGGCAGGTCGGGGCACTGCTGGAGGCCCGGGCCCTGCACCCCGGCCGCACCGCCCGCGCCCACCTGCAGGCCCTGGCCGCGACGGCCGGCATCCCGAAGCAGCGGGTGGAGACCGTGCTCGAGCTGGCCGGCCTGACCAGCGTCGCCGGCAAGCGGGTCGGCGGCTTCTCCCTCGGCATGGGCCAGCGGCTCGGCGTCGCCACCGCGCTGCTGGGCGACCCGGCCACCGTGGTGCTCGACGAGCCGGTGAACGGCCTGGACCCCGACGGCGTGCTGTGGATCCGCACCCTCGCCCGGGGGCTGGCCGCCGAGGGTCGCACCGTCTTCTTCTCCTCCCACCTCATGGCCGAGATGTCGGTGACCGCCGAGCACCTGGTCGTGATGGGCCGCGGCCGGCTCGTCGCCGACGTGTCCACCGCGGAGTTCATCCGCCGGGCCGGCGGGGACGCCGTCCGGGTGCGCAGCCCCCGCGCCACCGAGCTCGCGGGCCTGCTGGCCGGCGCCGACGTCACCGTCGAGTCCCCCGAACGCGGCCTGCTGCTGGTCACCGGCCTGACCGCCGAGACCGTCGGCGACCGGGCCGCCGAGTCCGGGATCGCCCTCCACGAGCTCGCGCCGGTCCAGGCCTCGCTCGAGGAGGCCTTCATGGCCCTCACCCACGACGACCGCGAGTACCGCACCCAGGAGCAGCCGGCATGACCATCACCGCCCCCGACAAGACGACGACGGGCGGCGCCGCGGGCCTGCTCCGCGGCGAGTGGGTGAAGACCCGCTCCCTGCGTTCCACGTGGAACGTGCTGATGGGCGCCCTGGTCGCGATGGTGCTGCTCGGTCTGCTGTTCACCAGCACCGCCGACACCGGCGGTCCCGGCGGCGACGGCGGCGGCCCACCCAGCGTCGACTTCTCCCTGCCGCTGACCCTCAGCCTGGCCGGCTACAACCTCGCCCAGCTGGCCCTCGGTGTGCTCGGCGTCCTGCTGGTCACCGGGGAGTACACCTCCGGCACCATCCGCAGCACCTTCGCCGCCACCCCGAAGCGCTGGCCGGTCGTGCTCGGCAAGGCCGCCGTGCTCGGCGCGCTCGTGCTCGTCGCCTCGCTGGTCGCGGCCTTCGCCTCCTACGCCGTGGGCGCCGCGGTCACCGACGGCATGCCCGGACTCGGTGAGGACGGCGTGCTGCGGGTCGTCGTGGGGACGGCGCTCTACCTGACCGCCATCGCCGTGCTGGGGACGGCGCTGGGCTGGCTGCTCCGCTCCACCGCCGGCGCGGTCGCCGTGCTGTTCGGCCTGGTGTTCCTGCTGCCGATCCTGGGTCAGCTCCTGCCCGCCAGCTGGGGTCCGGACCTCGTCCGCTGGCTCCCCGGCCAGGCCGGCGGGCAGCTGCTGCAGCTGACGCCGGTCCCGGGCGAGTTCGCGCCGTGGGTCGGGTTCGCCGTCCTGGTCGGCTACGTGGTGGTCGGACTGGCCGCCTCGGTCGTCCGGCTGCGCAGCCGGGACGTGTGACCGGGGCGCAGGCGCGGCGGCACGGCACGATCGACGTCGTGTCCCCGCGCCTGCGCCTCGTCGTCCCGGTCCTCGGGCTGGCGCTGCTGAGCCTGGGGCCGCTGGTCCGGCTGGGCGCCGGACCCACCGAGGTGGTCGTCTCGCTGCTGCTGTGGCTGCCCGCACTGGCCCGCCGCCGCGCGCCGCTGGCCGGGCTCGCCGCCGCAGCTGCGCTGCTCGGGGCCTTCTGGGTCTCCCGGGGCCTCGCCCCGGAGGCGCTGCTCCCGGCCGGGCTGGTGCTGTTCTGGCTGCTCGCCTTGGTGGCCGAGCACCGGCCCACCCGGGAGGTGGTCGCCGGCGCGGTGCTCGTCGCGGCTCTGCCGGTGACCGTCGCGGTCGTGGCGCTCGCCGGCCAGCCCGGCGGGCAGAGCGTCGTGCCGTTGACCGCGCTGACGGTGCTGGCCCTCGTCGTCGGCCGGAACCGGCGCACCCGGACCTCGCTGATGCAGGCGCTGGAGGACCGGGCCCACCGCGCCGAACGCGAACGCGACGCCCGGGACAGGGTGGCCGTCGCCGACGAGCGCGCCCGGATCGCCCGCGAGGTGCACGACGTCGTGGCGCACAACATCTCGGTGATGACCGCGCTGGCCGACGGCGCCGGCTACGCGATGGACGCCGGTGCCACCGGCCCGGCCCGGCAGGCGGTGGGACAGGTGGCCAGCACCGGCCGGGAGGCGATCGCGGAGATGCACCGGCTGCTGGGCGTGCTGCGCGCGGACGGGGCGGCGGTCGCCGACGCCCCCACCCCCGGCCTGGACCAGCTCGACCGGCTCGTCGAGCAGGTCCGGGCGGCGGGGCTCGCCGTCACCGTGACCGTCACCGGCAGCCCGTCGCAGCTGCCGGCCACCGCGCAGCTCGCCGTCCACCGGTTGGTCCAGGAGGCCCTGACGAACACGCTCACCCACGCCCGGGACGCCCGCACCGCGCGGGTCGGGCTCACCTGGACGCCCGGGTCGCTGGAGGTCGAGGTGCGCGACGACGGCCGGGGGACGACGCCCCGCCCGGACCCCGACCGCGCGTCCGGGCACGGCCTGGTCGGCATGCGGGAGCGGTTCGGCGCGTGGGGCGGCTCGGTCGAGACCGGGCCGGGCGAGCACGGCGGCTGGCGCGTGCGGGCCGCCCTCCCGCTGACGCCGGCGGGTGCTGCGTGACCACCGTCCTGCTCGTCGACGACGAGCCGCTGGTCCGGGTCGGGTTCGGCATGGTGCTCGACGCCCAGCCCGACCTCGAGGTCGTCGGCCAGGCCGGGGACGGCGCCGCCGCCGTGACCCTGGCCCGCGACCTGCGGCCCGACGTCGTCCTGATGGACGTGCGGATGCCGGTGCTGGACGGCGTCCAGGCCACCGCGCAGATCGTCGCCGCCGGGCTGCCCAGCCGGGTGCTCGTGCTCACCACCTTCGACCTCGACGAGCACGCCTTCGCCGCGCTGCGCGCCGGGGCGAGCGGCTTCCTGCTCAAGAACACCGAGCCCGCCGACCTGCTCGCCGCGATCCGCACCGTCGCCCGCGGGGACGCCGTGGTCTCCCCGCGGGTCACCCGCCGGCTGCTGGAGACCTTCGCCGCCGGGCTCCCGTCCGGGGCGACCGGGCGGGACACCCGGCTCGACGTGCTCACCGACCGCGAGCGGGAGGTGCTCGGGCACGTCGCCCGCGGGCTGTCCAACGCCGAGATCGCCGCCCACCTGGTGCTCTCGGAGCTGACGGTGAAGACCCACGTCGGCCGGATCCTGGCCAAGACCGGGTTGCGGGACCGCACCCAGGCCGCGGTGCTCGCCTACGAGGCGCGGCTGGTCACCCCGGGGTGAGACCGGCTCACCCGCGCGGATGAACCCCGCCGGGACGGCTGCACGACCGGCGCGACAGGGCCGAAGGTCCCGGTGATGCGTGCCACGGGGGCACCGGGCGGGGAGATCGATGTCGACGCTGGACGACGAGGTGGCGGTGCCGCTCCAGGAGCGCGCCCGGGCCTCCCGCTGGCGGGTGCTGGCCACCGTGCTCGGCACCCTGGCCGTCATCGGCGCCGAGTTCCTGCTGCTGGACGGCGTGTACACCCGGGCCACCCCGGTCGCCGACCAGCGGGTCGTGGTCGCCCAGCTGGTCGGTGAGGCCGCCGCCGCGATGCCCGTCGACCTCCCCCTGTTCGCCACCGACCTCGACCGTGCCGCCGCGGAGCTGCAGGCCCTGGACGCACCTGCCGACCGGGTCGCCGTCCTCAGCGCCGCCGCGGACGCCGTCCGTGGCGGGCCGGAGGCGTTGACCGGCGTCCGGAGCGAGCTCGACGTGCTGGCCGCCGAGCTCGACGACCGCGCCGCCACCCTCGACCTGCAGGCCTGGATCGCCTACGCCGTGATGCTGGTCGTCGCCTCGGTCGGCTGGATGGCCTGGTTCCGCCGGCTGGTCGCCCGGCACCGCCGGCTGCAGGCCGAGGTCACCGCCCAGCAGACCCTGGTCGCCTCCGAGAGCCGGCTGGCCAGCCTGGTGCGCAGCAGCGTCGACGTCATCGTCGTCCTCACCACCGACGGCCGGTTCGGCTACGCCACCGGGTCGGCCGCCCGGCTCTTCGACGCCCCGGTCGAGGAGCTGCTGGGCACGCCGGTGCACCAGCGGGTGCACCCCGCCGACGTCGAGCCGCTGGTGGCCCTGCTGGACGCCCGTCCCGACGGGGACCACCCGGTCGGCTTCCGGCTCACCCGGGCCGACGGCCGGGTGGCGCACGTCGAGGGCGTGCTGAGCAACCAGCTGGCCGACCCCGCCGTCGAGGGTCTGGTGCTCACCGTCCGGGACGTCACCGCCCGGGTCGAGCTGGAGCGCCAGCTCACCCACCAGGCACTGCACGACCCGCTCACCGGGTTGTCCAACCGCCGGCTGTTCGGTGACCGGCTCGAGCACGCCCTGCGCCGTCGAGTCGGGTCCACCCGCCGGCTCTCGCTGCTGTTCATCGACCTCGACGACTTCAAGGAGGTCAACGACCGCTTCGGCCACGAGGTGGGCGACGCCCTGCTGAGCGAGGTCGGCGCGCGGCTCGCCGGGCTGGCCCGCGACGGGGACACCGTCGCCCGGCTCGGCGGCGACGAGTTCGCGCTCCTGCTGGAGGACACCGACCTCGACGAGGCCCACCTGGTCGCTGCCCGGATCCACGAGGCGCTGGCCGTCCCGGCGGTGGCCGCCGGCCACCACCTCGTCGTGCGGGCGAGCATCGGCCTGGCCGACGCACCCCCCGAGGGCGCCACCGGGGCCGACCTGCTGCGCAACGCCGACGTCGCCATGTACCTGGCCAAGGACGGCGGCAAGCGGGGTACCGCGACCTACGAGCCCGGCCTGCACTCCGCGGCCCTGGAGCGGCTGCAGCTGCGGGCGGACCTGGAACGAGCGCTGAAGGCCGACGAGCTGGTGCTGCACTTCCAGCCCACCGTCGACCTCACCACCCCCGGCACCCCCACGGTGCAGGGGTTCGAGGCCCTGGTCCGCTGGCAGCACCCGGTGCGCGGGCTGCTCCCGCCCGGGGCCTTCGTGCCGCTGGCCGAGGAGTCCGGGCTGATCGTCGCGCTGGGCACCTGGGTCCTCGGCGAGGCCTGCCGGGCCGCGGTCACCCTCCAGCACCCCGACCGCCGGCCGATCAGCATGTCGGTCAACGTCGCCGTCCCCCAGCTGACCGAACCGGGCTTCGTCGAGCTGGTCACCGGCACGCTGGCCCGCACCGGTCTCTCCCCGGACCGGCTGGTCCTGGAGATCACCGAGACCGCCGTGCTCGCCGGGGCCGACGTGGTCGCCCCGCTGCTGGCCCGGCTGCGCGCCGTCGGCGTGCGGATCGCCATCGACGACTTCGGCACCGGCTACAGCTCCCTGGCCCACCTGCGCGACCTGCCCGTCGACGTGCTCAAGGTGGACAAGTCCTTCGTCGACCACGTGGTGTCCTCCGAGCAGGGCGCCTCGCTGGCCGAGGCGATCATCGCGATGGGCCACTCCCTGCACCTGTCCACCGTCGCCGAGGGCGTCGAGGACGCCGGGCAGGCGGCCTGGCTGACCGCCGCCGGGGCCGGCTCCGGGCAGGGGTACCTGTGGTCGCGTCCGGTCCCGCTGGACCAGGCGGCCCGGCTGCTCGAGGACCCCGTGGGGGCCCGCCTCCGCGGCTGACCGCCCGCCGGGGGTTCGCGGGCGCGTCCACCGGGCACCCTCCCGGCGTGGACGAGGGACTGGTGACGACGCCGGTGCCCGGCGACCTCGACGCCGCCTTCCTCGACGGTCGGCACCTCGACGACGCCTACCTCGTGCGACGCGCCCAACAGGGCAGCCCGGACGCCTTCGAGGTGCTCGTGGCCCGGCACCGCGACCAGGTCTACCGGGTCGCCCACCGGCTGGTCGGGGAGTCCGCGGCCGCCGAGGACGTCGCGCAGGACGCGCTGGTGTCCGCCTGGCGGGCGCTGCCCTCCTTCCGGGGGGACGCCGCGTTCAGCACCTGGCTGCACCGGATCACCACCAACGCCGCCCGCCAGCTGCTCACCCGCCGCCGGCCCGTCGACCCGCTCACCGGCGAGGAACCCGTGCCGCCGTCCGAGCACCCCGACGCCCAGGTGGTCGACGCCGAGCGCACCCGCGCCCTGCGGGCCGCCGTCCGTGCCCTGCCCTTCGACCAGCGTGCCGCCCTGGTGCTGGTCCAGTTCGAAGGCCTGTCCTACCTGGAGGCTGCCCGCGTGCTCGAGGTGTCCGAACCCACCCTCCGGGGCCGCATCGCCCGGGCCCGGCGCAGTCTGCTCGACACCATGCGGGGCTGGCAGTGACCGGCCCGGCGCGCGAGCTGGCCTGCGGCTGCAGCCTGGACGACCTGCTCGACCAGGTCGCCGACGGCGCCGACCCCGTCGACCCCGAGCACCAGCGGGCCTGCCCGCACTGCCGTGCCGCGCTGGCCGAGCTCGCCGAGCTGTGGGCCCCGGTGCGCGCGCTGGAGGAGGAGCCCCCCGCCACGCCGGTCGGCCTGGACGTGAAGGTGATGGAACGGGTCAGCGCGATGGCCACGCACGCCTGGCACGCCGTCGTCCCCGAGCGGGACGGCGTCACCCGGGTGGCCGCCTGGGTGGTCGCCGTCGTCGCCCGCCGCGCCGCCCAGCGGGTCGAGGGCGTGCGGTCGGTGCGCGGGCAGGCCGCCCCGCCGCCGGCGGCGGTCGCCGCCGTGCGGGCCGAGTGGACCACCGGCCCGACGGCGGCGCAGCGGGCCGGGGCCATGGGCATCGGGGTGGCCGGACGACGGGTCGTGGTCACCGTGCAGCTGACCGTCGCCCCCGGCCACCCCCTGCCGCAGCTGGCCGAGGACGTCCGGCGCTCGGTCGTGGCCGGTGTCGGGGAGCTGACCGGGCTGGACGTCGTCGAGGTCGACGTGCACGTCGCCGACCTCGAGGAGGACGGTGTGAACCAGATCACCGGGGACGGCGCGTGAGGATCCCCCACGAGGGGACTCCTAGTTCCCGAGCGCACTTCCAGCGGCCCGTGCTCAGGGCCCCCAGCGAGAGGACGACGATGACCGAGTCGACCGCCAGCACCAGCAGCAAGAGCACCACGAGCAGCAGCTCCACCGAACTGGTGTCGAGCCAGGGCAAGACCACCATCGCCGACACCGTGGTCTCCAAGATCGCCGGCATGGCCGCGCGTGAGGTCAACGGCGTGTACCGCCTCGGCGGCGGCGCTGCCCGCGCCTTCGGCGCCATCCGTGAGCGCATCCCGGGCTCCGGTGGCACCAACGTCTCCCAGGGCGTCTCGGTCGAGGTCGGGGAGACCCAGGCCGCGATCGACATCGACGTGGTCGTCGAGTACGGCGTCGCGATCGCCGACCTCGCCGCCGGCATCCGCCGCAACGTCATCCAGAGCCTGCAGCAGATGACCGGCCTGGAGGTCGTCGAGGTCAACATCTCCGTCGACGACATCCACCTGCCCTCCGACGAGTCCTCCTCCGAGGACGAGCAGCCCGCACCCAGCCGGGTCCAGTGACCTCCCCGGGCCGCACGCTCGTCGCCGGAGTCGACCCCGAGGTCGTCGCGGCGGCAGTGCTCGCGTGCCCGGCGGTCGCCCGGCTGTCCGGGGGCGCCTTCGGTGCCGCCGCGACGTACCTGCCGGGCCGGCGGGTGACCGGCGTCGTCGTCCGTGAGGACGCCGCCGGCGGTCTCGCCGACCTGGCCGTGCACGTCGTCGCCCACTACGGGACGCCGATGACCGAGGTCGCCGGTCAGGTCCGGGCCGCCGTCGCGGCGGCCGCGCCGGGCGCACGCACCGACGTGCACGTCGACGACGTCGCGCTGCCCGGTGACCCGGAGCCCGAGGACGACCCCGCGGACGACACGCCGTGACCACCCCCGGACGCACGCCCGGCACCGACCGCGCCCAGCGGGCGGCCGAGCGGGCGTTCGTCCGGGCGCACCACCCCGACGTCGGCGGCGACCCGGAGGCCTTCGCCACCGGGCTCGCCGCCCTCCGGGCCCGGCACGCCGGCGGCACCGCCTCCGCCCCCCGCGGCCCGGTGACCGTCGTGGTGACCCGCCGGCTGCGCACCGCGCCGCTGCGGGCACTCCGCCGCTGGCGCAAGGCACGCACGAGCGCCCGGCGCTCGACCCGCCTGCGCTGAGAGCCCCCACCACCCCCGTCGCACCGGAGTCCCGGTACGACCCTCGTCCAAGGAGTCAGACCATGCGTCCCAGCACAGTCGGCCTCGTCGTCGGGATGGTGCTCGGCCTCGCCGGCGCCTTCGGCGGCTTCGGTGCCTTCGTCCTCGTCGCCGTCCTCGCCGCGATCGGCTTCGCCGCCGGCAAGGTCCTCGAGGGCCAGCTCGACCTGTCCTCGCTGATGAACTCGGCGAGCGACCGCGCCCGCCGAGACCGGTGAGCACGCCGACCACGGCGGACCCCGCACCGGCGGGCGACCGCCCCGAGCTCGCCGAGCCCGGTGAGCGCGGGCGGACGACCATCGCCGACCGCGTCGTCGAGCGGATCGCCTCCGCCGCCGCCGCCGAGGTGGACGCCGCCACCGGCAGCCCCCGCCGCGTCCTCGGTGTCGCGGTGAGCGGCGCCGACAAGCCCCGGGTCAGCGCCCGGGTGCACGGCGAGGAGGCCACCGTCGACATCACCATGTCCGTCGCCTGGCCCGCCCCCGTCCGGCAGGTCACCCGCCGCGTCCGCGAGCACGTCGGCGAGCGGCTCACCACCCTGGTCGGGCTGCGCAGCGCGCGGGTCGACGTCCGGGTGGCCGCGCTGACCGTCGAACACACCCCCGAACAGAAGAGGGTCCGCTGATGCGCACCGTGGACCGCGTGCTCGCCCTGGTCCTGGGCCTGGCCGGCCTCGCCCTGGGCATCGTCGTCGTCGCCGAGGTCGTGCAGGGCCTGCTCGGCCGTCCCGGGCACCTGCTGGTGCCCTACGAGGGCGTCGCCACCTGGCTGCGCGAGCACACCTGGGCCAGCGGCGCCGTGCTGACGATCTCGATCGTCGTCGGCGTCGTCGGGCTGCTGCTGCTCGTGCTCGAGCTCAAGCCCCGCCGCAAGACGCTGCTGGTGGTGCAGGGCGAGGACGACGACGTCGTCACCGCCATCTCCCGCACCGGTGTCGGCCGCGCCCTCGAGCAGTCGGTCTCCGGGCTGGCCGGGGTCGACTCGACCCGCTCCACCGTCACCTCCCGCAAGGCCACGCTCGTCGTCCGCACCCCGCTGCGGCAGAGCGCCGAGCTGGACGCGCAGGTCCGCGAGCGGGCCGGCTCGGCCCTGGCCGGTCTCGGCCTGGCGTCGGCCCCGTCCCTCTCGATCGACCTCCAGGAGGTGTCGGCATGAGCGCCTCCGCCCTCGCACCGGTCACCCGCACCCCCGGCGCGGTGCGCACCAACCGCGCGGTGCTGATCGTGCTCGGCCTCCTGCTGCTGGCCCTCGGCGTCCTCGGGACGCTGCTGGGCCTGGGCGTCCTCGGCTCGGCGCAGGCCGACCGCACGGTCGTCGACGCCGCCGTCGACGACGTCGCCCGGATGGGCTGGTTCTGGCCGGTCGTCGGGGTCGTCGCGCTGCTGATCGCCGTCCTCTCGGCCCGCTGGCTGGTCGCCCAGGCCAAGACCGACCGGTTGAGCCGGATCCGGCTCGACGACGACCAGCAGTCCGGGCGCACGCTGATCGACGGGTCGGCGATCACGCACGCCGTCGAGGACGAGGTCGGCGACCTGCCCGGGGTGACCCGGGCCTCGGCGCACCTGTCCGGCAGCCCGTCGGCACCCTCGCTGCACCTGCGGGTGAAGCTCGACGGCCGGGTGGACCCGGCACAGGTGCACCGCGCGGTCACCGGGACGACGCTCCCGCACCTGCGACAGGCCCTGGAGCTGGACCGGCTGCCCACCCGGGTCGAGCTGGACATCCCCCGGGAGAACGCCCGCTCGCTGGGCTGAGTCCGGCCCCCGACGACCCCCGGTCCCCCACGGACCGGGGGTCGTCGCGTCGGCGGGCCACGGGTGTCGGTGCCGTGTTGCATGATCAGCGCGACGGTCCGACGACGGAGGAGGGGCTGTGCCAGGACGCACCGACCCGTTCTTCGTGGCAGGCACCGACTCCGAACACCGTGAGCTGGTGCTCTCCACCGACTGGTCGGCCAGCCCGCTGGGCCCGCCCAACGGCTGGCCGGACACCCTGCGGACGGCCGCCACCACCGTCCTGAACTGCCCCTTCCCCATGCTGGTGATGTGGGGCCCGGACCTGGTGATGGTCTACAACGCCGCGTACGCCCCGATGCTGGGCGACAAGCACCCGGCCGCGCTCGGGCAGCGCTGCGAGGACGTCTGGGCCGAGCTCTGGCCCACCCTGCGCGGGCGCCTGCACGCCGTGCTCGACGGCGCGGCGACCTACGACGTCGACCTGCCGCTGGTGATGCACCGGCACGGGTACGACGAGGACACCTGGTTCACGTTCTCCTACTCCCCGGTGCTGGAGCCCGACGGCCGCGTGGGCGGGGTGCTGAACACGACGACCGACACCACGGGTCGGGTGCTGGGTGCCCGCCGGCTGACCGTGCTCCAGCAGCTGTCGGCGGCCGGGTCCGGCCGGCACGGGGACGTCGACCTGGCGGCCACCGAGGCCCTCTCGGCCGTCGCCACGGCCCAGGAGGACTGCCGGTTCGGGGTGCTCTACCTGCTCGACGCCGACCGGTCGGGGGCGCGAGCGGCCGCCGCGGTCGGGCTGAGCGGCCCGGCAGCGGCTGCTGCTGCGACCCCGCTCCCGGCCTCGGACGACGACTGGGTGTGGCAGGCGCTGGTCACCGACACCGTGACGGTGCGGCGGGGCCTGGCCGACGTCGCCCGCGGCGTCGTGCTGCCCGAGGCCGGGGAGCGCTCCGAGGTCGAGACCGTCGTCGCGCTGCCGCTCACGGTGCCCGGCCAGACCACCCCGATGGGCGTGCTGGTGCTCGGCACCAACCCGCAGCTGCCACTGGACGCCGAGTACCGCACCTTCCTGCAGTTGGTCGCCGCCCAGGTCGCCGCGGTGGTGGCCGACGCGCAGGCCTACGCGGTGGAGCGACGCCGGGCGATCGAGCTGGCCGAGGCCGAGCGGGCCGCGGCCCGGTTCTCCACCGAGGTGTCGGAGACCCTGCAGCGGTCGATCCTCGGCCCGGTCGAGCTGCCGCCGGGCTTCGCGGTGCGCTACGAGCCGGCCACCAGCGCCCTCGAGGTGGGCGGTGACTGGTACGACGTGGTGGAGCTCGCCGACGGCGTCTTCGGCGTCGTCGTCGGGGACGTGGTCGGCCGCGGCCTGGCCGCGGCCGCGGTGATGGGCCAGCTGCGCAGCGCCGGCCGTGCCCTGCTGCTGGAGGCCAACGGACCCGCCCAGGTGCTGTCCGCACTCGACCGCTTCGCCGGCCTGGTGCGGGGCGCCACTTGCAGCACGGTGTTCTGCGCGGTGGTCGACCGCCGGACCGGCGTGGTCCGCTACAGCAGTGCCGGGCACCTGCCGGCCCTCGTCGTCGACGGCGACGCGGCGCCCCGGCTGCTGCTGGACGCCCAGGCGTTGCCGTTGGCCGTGCTCCCCGACCGGGTCCGCCCGGAGGCCGAGACGACGCTCTCGCCCGGCGCCAGCCTGCTGCTGTACACCGACGGGCTGGTCGAACGCCGCGACGAGGCCCTCGACGAGGGCATCGCCCGCGCGCTGGGCGTGCTCGACGCCGGCCGCGCCCTGCACCCCGAGCTGCTGGCCGGCGTCCTGGTCGACCAGCTCCTCGGCGGGGCGCACGACGACGACGTGGCCCTGATGCTGTACCGCCAGCCCGCACTCGTCCCGGTCCCCGTCCCCGACCCCGGTCCGGACGCCGTGGCGGCCCCTGGGTGACCGGTCGCCCGGTGCTGGTGGTCGGTGCCGGGCCGGTCGGGCTGACCGCCGCGCTGCTGCTGGCCCGCCGGGGCCGCGCGGTCGTGGTCGTCGACCGGCACCCCGACGCGTGGCCGCTGCCGCGCGCGGTGCACCTGGACGACGAGGCGCTGCGGGTGCTGCAGGCGGCCGGGGTGGCCGAGTCCTTCGCGGCGGTGAGCCGGCCGATGGCCGGGCTGCGGCTGCTCGACGCCGGGCACCGGGTGCTCGTGGAGTTCGCCCGGGCCCCGGGTGTGGGCGTGCACGGCTGGCCGCAGGCCTCGATGTTCGACCAGCCCGACCTGGAACGGGTGCTGCTCGACGCGGTGGGCCGGGAGCCGCTGGTGCAGCTGCGCCGCGGGCTGGAGCTGACCGGACTGGAGCACCGACCCGACGGCGTACGGGCCGCCGTGACGGACCGGTCCGGCGGGGTCGAGGAGCTCGCCGGCGCCGCCCTGCTGGGCTGCGACGGAGCCGACAGCACGGTCGCCCGGCTGATCGGGGCGCGGCCGGTGCCGCTGGCCCGCACCGCCCGGTGGCTGGTCGCCGACCTCCGGTCCGACGTCCCGCTCCCGGTGTGGCCCGGTGTCCACCAGGTCTGCGACCCCTCCCGGCCGGCGACCTTCATGCCGGTCGCCGGTGACCGCTACCGCGCCGAGTTCCGGCTGGCCGCCGGCGAGACCGCCCGGGACGTCGACCTGCGCGCGCTGCTCGTCCCCTTCGGGGCCGACGGCGCCGAGCAGGTCCGCGTCGCCGAGTACGTCTACGGCGCCGCGGTCGCCGACCGGTGGCGGGTCGGCCGGGTGCTGCTCTGCGGGGACGCCGCGCACCTCACCCCGCCCTTCATCGGCCAGGGCCTGGGGCTCGGGCTGCGCGACGTCCACCAGCTGGTCTGGAAGCTCGACGCGGTGCTCGACGGCGCCGACGACGCGCTGCTGGACACCCACGGGCGCGAGCGGGCCGCGCACGCCCGCGCGCTGATCCGGCTGGCCGCCCTCCTCGGGTGGCTGATGAGCGCCGGCGGCACCCGGACGGCGGTGCTGCGGCGCGCGGTGCTCACCGGGCTGCGCCGGGTGCCCGGGGTCTCGGCCCGGGTGCTCGCCAGCCGGACCCCCGCGCTCCCCCGGGGGCCGCTGGTCCGACGACCGCGGTGGGGACCGGCCGGGCCGGTCGGGGTGCTGCTGCCCCAGCCCACGGTCGGGGGCGCCCGGCTCGACGACCTGCTGGGTGGGGGCTGGGCGCTGCTGGCCCACGGGCCGGCCCCTGCGCTGCCCGCCGGGGTCCGTCCGCGGGTGCTGCCGCTGGCCGCGCTCCCCGACCTCGGGCCGGGGCTCCGGGGGCGCTGGGTGCTGGTCCGGCCCGACCGGGTGGTGGCGGCGGTGGGGCCGCGGGCAGGATCGGCCCGGTGAGCCTCCCCGTGCGCTACGACGTCGCCGCCGTCCGGTCCGCCTTCCCCGCCCTGCAGGGCGGGGCCGCGCACTTCGACGGGCCCGGCGGCACCCAGGTGCCCACCCCGGTGGCCGACGCCGTGCACGCCGCGATGGTCGCCCCGACCGCCAACCGGGGCCGGGTCACCGCTGCCGAGCGCACCGCCGACGCCGTCGTGCTGGCCGCCCGCCAGGCGATCGCGGACCTGGTCGGGGGCGACCCCGGGGGCGTCGTCTTCGGGCGCAGCGCCACCGCGCTCACCTACGACCTGGCCCGCACGCTGTCCGCGGGGTGGGGCCCGGGCGACGAGGTCGTGGTGACCCGGCTGGACCACGACGCCAACGTCCGGCCCTGGGTGCAGGCCGCCGAGCGCGCCGGGGCCACCGTCCGCTGGGTGCCCTTCGACCCGGCCACCGGCGAGCTCACCGCCGCCGACGTGGCCGGCCAGGTCACCGACGCCACGGTGCTCGTCGCCGTCACCGGCGCCTCGAACCTCATCGGCACCCGCCCGCCGCTGGCCGAGATCGCCGGGGTGGTGCACGCCGCCGGTGCGCTCTTCCACGTCGACGGGGTGCACCTGACCGCGCACGCCCCGGTCGACCTCGCCGAGCTGGGCTGCGACACCTTCGTCTGCTCGCCGTACAAGTTCCTCGGGCCGCACTGCGGGGTGCTGGTGGCCGCCCCGGCGTTCCTGGGGACGCTGCACCCGGACAAGCTCCTGCCCTCCACCGACGCCGTCCCCGAGCGGTTCGAGACCGGCACCCTGCCCTACGAGCTGCTGGCCGGCACCACGGCCGCGGTGGACTTCCTCGCGGGGGTGCTCGGCGCGGAGGGCCCCCGCCGGCCCCGCCTGCTGGCCGCGATGGCCGCCCTCGAGGAGCACGAGGACGTGCTGCGCGACCGGCTGGAGACCGGGCTCGCCGAGCTCCCCGGGGCCACCCTGTGGTCGCGGGCCGGCCACCGGACGCCGACGCTGCTCGTCACGTTCGAGGGCCGGGACGCCGGCGACGCGTACCGCTTCCTGGCCGAGCGGGGTGTCAACGCCCCGGCCGGCTCGTTCTACGCCCTGGAGGCCTCCCGGTGGTTGGGCCTGGGGGACACCGGCGGGCTGCGCGTCGGCCTGGCGCCCTACAGCGACGACGCGGACGTCGACCGGCTGCTCCAGGGACTGCGCGAGTTCCTCGCCACGACCTGAGCGTCGGCGGGCGATCCCCTGGGCAGTGGTTAGGCTGCCCAGGAACTGCACCGTCTCGTTGAGCTCAAAACGGGGGCTCGCTCCGACGGTGGAACGACGGAGAGAACGTGGGTCTCGAGCAGTCACGACGTGAGCGCAAGCGTGCCCGGACGCGGGAACAGGTGGTCACCGCCGCCCAGCGGTTGTTCCACGAGCAGGGCTTCGACCGCACCACCGTCGAGGACGTGGCCCGCGCGGCCGACGTCGCCGTGCAGACGGTCTTCAACCACGTCGCCAGCAAGGAGGAGCTCTTCTTCGCCGACCGGGTGCCCTTCGCCCAGGCGTTGAGCCTGGTCCCGCAACCGCGGCCGGGGGAGACCTGTGCCGCGGCCGTGGTCCGGATGCTCACCGCGGCGACCACGGGCTACCTCGCCTCCCTGGAGGACCCGGAGCTGCGGGACATGGCCGAGCAGGCGCAGGCCGTCCCCGCGCTCGCCCGGTACGAGCGCACCCTCCACGACCGGGCCGAGGCCCAGCTCGCAGCCAACCTGGCCGCCGCCGGCATCTCGGAGCAGCCCCGGTGGACCGCCGCCATGCTCCTGGCCACCGTCCGGGTCTTCGGCAGCGAGCACCGCGAGCGGGTCCTCGCCGGCACCGAGACCCAGGAGTCGGCGGCCCGTCTCGAGGCCGACCTGCCGCAGCACCTGCGGGCGGTGCTCGAGCTGAGCGACCGGGAGGCGCGCGCCCAGCTGGTCTGAGGGGCTCAGCGCAGGCCGGGGAAGCCCCCGGCCAGCTCGTCGAACGCCGCGTGCAGGTCCTCGGCCAGCGAGCCCTCGCCGATCAGCCAGGTCTCGAACGCCGTCGTCGCCGCCGCCCGGGTCGCGGTGGCCACCAGCCGCGGCACGAGCGAGTGCGGGTCGGCGCCGGTGCGCCGGGCGACGTGCTCGGCGACCACCAGGTCGACGTCGGCGTACCGCACCTGGGAGTGCGCCTGCAGGGCCGGCTCGGTGAGGATCAGCCGCATCCGGTGCCGCAGCAGGGGCAGGTCGGCGG